>JALNVF010000035.1 GCA_023231445.1 Treponema sp.
AATGCAGCTGCTGTTGAAGCCGGAAAAATGAGTGTAGATCAGCTCGGTGTAAAAGCTGTTGATGCGAAGACCTTTGAGGTTCAGCTTGAAGTACCTGTATCGTATTTTGATCAGATTCTTTATTTTCCGACATTCTATCCGGTAAATAAAGCATTTTATGAGAAATGCGGTGATTCTTATGCAACGAGTGCAGCAACGACACTCAGCAACGGTGCGTTTATTCTTACCGACTATCAGCCGGCTGCAGTCAGCTTTAAACTTGTTAAAAATGAGAAGTATTATGATGCTTCACGCGTAAAGCTTGCGGGTCTTAACTATCAGGTTATAAAAGACAGCCAGCAGGCTCTGCTCAGCTATAAGAATGGTGATTTTGATACAATTCATCTTGCAGGAGATCAGGTTGATCAGATAAAAGATGATCCTGAATATAAGAGCGTCGGGGCAGGCTATCTATGGTACATCGTTCCAATGATTCAGAAAGTTCCTGAACTTGCAAACCGGAATCTGCGCATGGCAATGACTTATGCACTTGACCGTGAAACGATCGTGAATGACGTTGTAAAAGACGGTTCAACTGCTTCGTTCTCTTCAGTACCAAATGAATTCGCCTATAATTCGAAAGGCGAGGATTTTACGCCGAATCAGACAGAATTCAGCAATGTGTGTGCGTTTGACAAAGCAAAGGCAGTAGATTATTACAATAAAGCTAAGACCGAGCTCGGGAAAGATACGTTTACGTTTGAAATGATTGTCGACGATACGACTATTCAGCAGAACGTTGCAGCTGTTATCAAAGAAGAAATTGAGAGCACGCTGCCCGGATTTACACTGAATCTCCGCGTAGAACCGAAAAAACAGCGAGTTAAGGATATGCAGGACGGAACGTTCCAGATAGGACTTACCCGCTGGGGACCTGATTATGCAGATCCGATGACATATCTTGGTATGTGGGTAACAAACAATTCCAACAACTACGGTCTGTGGTCGAATAAAGCGTACGACGATCTTCTGGAAAAATGTACGACAGGTGAGTTCAGCCAGAAACCGGACGAACGCTGGACTGCGATGAAACAGGCGGAAAAAATTATGATGGATGATGCGGTTATTTACCCGCTGTACCAGCAGGCAAATGCGACACTTATCAAATCGAATGTTTCAGGCATTGAATTCCATCCGGTTGCTCTTAACCGTGTTTTCAAGGATACGATTAAACAATAAAAACGCAGTTTTTATTGTTTAATGACCGGAACGGTATTTTTACCGTTCCGGCAGCTTAATTTTCGGATTACTATTTTGCAAAAATATATACTGAAACGAATTATTATATCTTTATTCACACTGCTGGCAATAACGCTGGTGCTCTTTATACTTCTGCAGCTTATGCCCGGTTCTCCGTTTAATGACGAAAAACTTTCGGACGATCAGCGCGCAGTCCTTTATACAAAATACGGTCTTGATAAACCGGTGTATGTACAGTTTTTCAAGTATGTCGGCAATATGTTCCGCGGCGATTTCGGCGTAAGTTACAATATCAGTAAGAATACGCCTATTTCTCAGCTTATCGCCCTGCGTCTGCCTGTGAGCATAAAAGTAGGTTTTCAGGCAGTATTTATCGGTGCCCTTATAGGACTTATTCTGGGAATTATTGCAGCAGTCTGGCACAATACTGTCTGGGATACACTTGCGACAATAATCTCCGTAATCGGCGTGTCTATCCCGAGTTACGTCTTTGCGCTTGCATTGAGTTACCAGTTCGGTTTTAAACTCAGGTGGTTCCCGATGCTCTATTCAACGTCGCATGCTTTTTATTCTTCAATGCTTCCGAGCATTTCGCTGTGTATGTTTACGCTTGCATCAATTGCCCGTTTTACACGTACGGAAATGCTGGAATCACTCAGCAGCGAATATATGGAATTAGCCGAAAGTAAAGGTGTGTACGGATTCAGACTTATATGGCGCCATGCACTCCGCAACACGCTCATTCCCATTATTACTGTTCTTGCTCCGCTTATTGTAGACCTTATGACAGGTTCACTTGTCGTAGAAAAAATATTCGCCATACCGGGAGTAGGTTCACTTCTGGTGACGGCGATCACATCGAACGATTATAACGTTGTTATTTCGCTGAGTTTTATTTACAGCGCAATGTATATAGGCATAATGCTCGTTGTTGATATTCTGTACGGTGTTATCGATCCCCGTATTCGTCTTTCGGAGGCAGTCAATGAGTGACGTAGTGGAAAATGTGAAAGACGCGCCCGACGGATTTTTTAAAGACGACTTCGTTCTGCGCGGAAACGGCGAACAGACAAAGATAGATTCCAATTTTGCAAGTATGGGATACTGGAAAGAAGTCCGGGCACGTTTTCTGGCGAATAAAGGCGCCGTGGTTTCGCTTGCGGTAATCTTATTAATCGTCCTTTTTGCGTTTGCCGGACCAAAAATGACGGAATATACCTATTCCACCCAAAATCTTTCACAGAAAAATTATGCGCCGCGTATTCCCGGTTTTGACGATATGCCCGTATTCAACGGGAACGAAAAACTGAATATGACTACCGGGTCAAAAATTATTAACGGATACAAAAAAAACGGAGATACCGGAGTTTATTACTGGTTCGGATCGGATGTCCTTGGCCGTGACTTATGGACCCGTACCTGGATGGGAACAAGAGTGTCGCTGTATATTGCCGTTGTTGCCGTTTTAATAGACGTGATAATCGGATTAAGTTACGGCCTTATTTCAGGCTATTTCGGCGGTCCGGTTGACAGCGCTATGCAGAGGTTTGCGGAAATTGTTAACGGAATTCCGCGGCTTGTTATTGTTACGCTGCTTATGCTTGTGCTTAAACCGGGAATAGCAACGATAATTTTTGCACTTATGATTACCGAATGGATAGGTATGAGCCGTATAGCCAGGGCAGAGATGCTCAATTTAAAGGAACGCGAATACGTCCTTGCTTCGCGTACGCTCGGTGCATCCAGCTTCAGCATTATTTTCCACGAAATTCTTCCGAATATAATCGGCCAGATAATTACCCAGACTATGTTCAGCATTCCGACTGCAATATTTACGGAGGCGTTTCTGTCATTCGTCGGACTGGGAATTCCTGTTCCGCAGTGCAGCCTCGGTTCTCTGATCAGCGATGCGTTCAACAGTTTTACGACTCATTCGTATCAGATTGTACCGCCGATACTCATCCTTGCACTGCTTATGCTGTGCTTTAATATGCTGGCGGACGGATTACGGGAAGCACTTGACCCGAAAATGAAGGATATGTAGAAACGAATGAATCGTTCGTACTTTTTAATAAGGATTATATGATGAATGATAAAGAAACTGTGCTGAAAGTTAATAATCTTTCCATTTCGTTTAAAACGGCCGCCGGTATTGTTAATGCAATACGCGGTGTAAATCTTGAATTAAAACGCGGTGAAACGGTTGCCATAGTCGGAGAATCCGGATCCGGCAAATCCGTAACGACAAAGGCGGTCATGGGAATCCTTGCAAAGAATGCAGTCGTAAACAGCGGTTCTATTGATTTTACCTATCACCTTGACGATGGTACGGCGGTAAACTGTGATATTCTTACCATGAAAGTTCCCGATGTGCGGCGGAATATTAACGGCCGGCGTATCGCAATGGTGTTTCAGGATCCTATGACAAGTCTTGATCCGACAATGAACATCGGAAAGCAGATAATGGAAGGCATGATGTGGCACTACCACACGCCAAAAGAAGAAGCGTACAAACGTTCGCTCAGACTTCTTGAAGAAGTCGGCATTGTGGATGCGGAAAAACGGATGAAGAATTATCCGCACCAGCTTTCGGGCGGTATGCGCCAGCGTATTGTCATCGCCATTGCGCTCGCATGCGATCCCGATCTGCTTATCTGCGACGAACCGACGACAGCCCTTGACGTAACGATTCAGGCACGAATTCTTGATCTGATAAAGAAAATCCAGAAAGAGCGGAAACTGTCCGTCGTATTTATTACCCACAATTTAGGAGTCGTCGCAAAAGTTGCCGATTACATAAACGTGATGTATGCCGGAAAAATCGTCGAACGCGGAACGGCAGATGAAATATTTTTTGATCCGCGCCATCCGTATACGTGGGGGCTGCTTTCTGCAATGCCCGACCTTGATACGGCAGACGCCCGGCTGTATACGATTCCCGGGTCACCGCCGAATCTCCTTCATGCGGTAAAAGGAGATGCGTTTTCGCCGCGCAACATATATGCGCTGAATATAGACGACAGGCTTCCGCCGCCGGTATTTAAAATAACTGATACGCATTATGCGGCCACATGGCTGCTTGATCCGCGTGCCCCAAAAGTAGATATGCCGGCGGAACTTAAAAACCGTATTGCATCAATGAAAAAGGAGGCTGAAAAATATGCAGCAGAATGAGCCTCTCCTTAAAGTAGAGAATCTTAAACAATATTTTAAAATCACAAATCAGTATACCGTAAAAGCGGTAGACGGTGTTTCTTTTGAATTATTCCCCGGAGAAACGTACGGACTGGTAGGCGAGTCCGGATCCGGAAAAAGTACAATAGGGCGGAGCATCATCAGACTGTACGAACCTACAGCCGGAAACATTATGTTTGCGGGAAACAACATATCGGGTAAACTTACAAAAAATGAGCATTCGTTTCTCCGCACGAATATGCAGATGATTTTTCAGGACCCGATGGCAAGTCTTAATCCGCGCAAGAAGGTCGGCGAAATAATCGGTGAAGGACTTGATATTCACCATCTGTATCGTTCCCGTGCAGAGCGTGAGGAAAAAATACAGAAAATGCTTGCAAAAGTAGGACTTGCGCCGGAACATATAGACCGGTATCCGCATCAGTTTTCAGGCGGACAGCGGCAGCGTGTCGGAATTGCCCGTGCGCTCATTATGAACCCCCGTCTTATAATTGCCGACGAATGCATCAGTGCGCTGGACGTATCCATTCAGGCGCAGGTAGTAAATCTTATGAAAGATATTCAGAAGGAAACAAATACAGCGTACCTTTTTATAGCACATGACCTGTCGATGGTAAAATACATAAGCAGCAGGATCGGCGTGTTACACCTGGGACATCTGCTTGAAACCGGTACGACAGAAGAAATATTTTCCAAACCCGTTCATCCGTATACAAAAAGCCTGATGTCCGCCATTCCCCGTCCGAATCCGGTAGTGGAAAAGAACCGTACCATATTAACGTATGATTATGCTTCAAGCGGCATTGACTACAATAAGGGAACCGGACATCTGGTAAATGGAACTCATTTCGTTCTTGCAACGGATGATGAGTTTGCAGAGTGGACCAGATAAACGTGAAAATACGGCGGCTGTCCGTTACAATATAGTTCCGTATAATGAAAATATGGGAACTATAATTGTAATCACAAGGGCCAGCAGCAGCATACCCATGCAAATGAAAAATTGAGCGTCAAAAATTATATTCATACATCTGTGTAAATTCGAGTACTGTTTTATTTTTTTTCTTTGAAGAATGATATGCAGTTTTCTGCGGGAGCTGTTCTGTTTTTACGGGTATATAACGGGTACTGGAGAATGTATTTATGATTTCATTTTTATCAGTACCTGAGCGGTACAGTTTTTTTATTTTACCGCTGCTGTCGGCGACAGTACATTTATAGGTATACGTCGTACTTATTCCTCCGCAAATTGTATTTCCCGCTCTGCTTCATCTTTTGTCGTAAGTCCTGCACATATTTTATTTCTTGCATCTTCTTCAAGGAAGACCATTCCCTGTTTTGTCAGATAAGCAGACAGTTTTTCTTCTGATGCTCCGTTAAGAATTATATTTTCCATATGAACGTTTCGGAAATAACTATGCGTCCTTTAAATTGCGTACCGTCTTCAGTACTTTTCCGTACAAGCCGCTGCGCTATGGCCCCTTTTAAAACCGATGCAATAAGATACGGTTCTATCCCCATGTTTATAAGACGGGGAATGACGGAAACAGCGTCGTTCGTGTGCAGTGTGGAAAGAACAAGATGTCCGGTAAGCGCTGCGCGGACGGACAGTTCCGCAGTCGCCTTGTCGCGTATTTCACCTACCATAATAACGTTCGGATCCTGACGCAGCACACGTCTGAGTATTGTATCAAAACCCAGATTTATCTGATCGTTGATTTGTATCTGGTCAACCCCGTCGACAAGAAATTCTACAGGATCTTCGATTGATATGATTTTTATTTCATCAGACACAAGTTCTCTGAGCATCGCGTTGAGCGTAGTCGTTTTTCCGCTTCCCGTAGGACCGGTAACAAGTATGAGGCCGTGAGGTATCGCCAGCATGGAACGGATTTTTACAAGCTGTTTTTCTGAGAATCCGAGACTGCTCAGATTCTGCGGAGCTGACGACTTTCCCAGAATACGCATAACGATTGACTCTCCGTATGCAATCGGAATTATCGAGACGCAGAGGTCCACTGTTTCTTTTCCCACTGTCACCGTTATACGTCCGTCCTGAGGAAGTCGTTTTTCCAGAATATTAAGATTTGCCATTATTTTGATGCGGGAAGAAACCGCCGCGAACCGTTCCGATTCAATCGTACGTACAGTCTGCAGAATACCGTCGATGCGGTAACGGACGCGGGCATGAGCGCTTCCTGCTTCAATATGTATGTCGGAAGCACCGCTTCGAATTGCGTCAATGCAGATTGAATTTACAAGGTTTACGGTCGGAGCGTCATTTGCAAGCTTGTCAAGAAGCATTGTATCCGCATTGCTTTGTGTTTTTTTATTTTCAGATTTTATGTTGTCTTTTGTGTTTTCCCCGAATTTCCTGCCGAGCCAGGATGAAAGTTCCATCTGCTGTATCTTAACAAAGGTAACAGGCAGGGAATGAAAAGATGAAATCGTTGCAATGATATCCTGAGGTGTTTTTTCTGTTATACCTACCGTAATTGTCGTTTCCGAAACAGCAAGAACAATGGCTCCGTTTGCTTCTATAAATTCTGCAGAATATTGTTGTGTGTCTTCCGGAATATGGGCGAATGTTTCTAATGATAAAAATGATTCTGCTGTCATTGTTTTTTTGCAACAAAAGAATTATAATAACGTTCGAGCCGGAGCGTATCGTTGCCGTTTTCTTTTGTCTTCTGAATAAGATGAGGTACGATATATATGACTATTTCAGTTTTTTCTTTTGATTTTGCGGTATGCTTGAAAAAGTAACCAAGAAGAGGAATACTTCCAAGAACGGGAACCTTCTGTTCCGTAAGCGTTGTATCATCCTTTATAAGTCCGCTTATTATGACGGGTTCTCCGGATGGTGTCCGGACCTGGGTATTGACGACACGCTCCGACGTCGAAGGTAATGTCGTTACGGAAGAAAATGAACTTGATGAAGATGTGTCGCTGTTCTGTTTTGAAACTGTCGCATTTACCGTCATCGTAATCATATTGTCACCGGAAACCCAGCCGTTCAGACTGACTATAAGACCTGATGTAATCTGCTGTGTTACGCCCGTTTTTGTAGTAGTACTTGACGATTCGGTGGCTTCATATTCAATGTACCGGTAGGTATCTGTGTTCTGAAATTTTATATCCTGTCCGGAAAGCCCCGTAAGCGTTGTGTCTGTAAATACATTTGCAGTATTGTCAGTGATCTGGGCATTGAGCGTTGCTGCGAATTCATAGCCGAACTTTGCTATGACGTCGAACGTAAGCGTCAGTATGTTGAGAAAGCATATGAAAACAACCGGAACATCTATGCAGACCGGCTGCACAACAGCGATACACAATATAATCCAAAGGCCTATGGGGCGATCGGAGAGACGACCAGCGGGAACCTTGCCGATAAAGCGGCAGAAATAAGCAGCCTAAAAGGATGGAACCGGAAGAAGTATGATAAAACGGCCGGCGGAAGAGCGTTTATAGCTGACTGCATAGAACAATGCGGACTAAGCGGAGTAACGGGAAGTCCCGCATTCGAAAAACTGCTTACGGATAAAGATTCCCTTGAAGAACTGACGGAATATGTACCGGAACTGAGCAAGGTACGCAGAGGAGATATATTAACCGAGCTTGTAGCAGAAAGTGACGGGATAATGGAAAACACCGGAATAGTGACAGTAGCAGACGGTACCGGAAGTACGGACAAGATAAAAGTCGTGTGGCTGAGGAGCGGTCGCCGCTATGTAGAAACGAGTACACTGAGTGAATTTGGAAAGGACGTGAATAAGATACGGTGCAGAAGACTTATGCAAAAGACGGCCAGCACAGGTACATATACCCAGGCAGAAAGCTGGGACATACTTGACAGAACACCAGTAAGTGCAGAGTTCAGCATAGGGAGTATGCGGGAGGCGAACCAGCATGGCGGCGGAAACTGGCGCTGGATACCAAATACGGGGGAATATTTAGTACTGAGAAGGCTGAATGTCCAGCTGAAAAACCGCAGCGGGATGAAACTGAAACCTGTGACAGGAAGTTCGTACAACATAAAGCTGGCTGGAGCATATGACAGAATCGTAAAGGCAGATACAACCACAGGAGAAAGTACAGCACCAGCCAGTCCTGGAAATATAGATAACAATAAGGCGTCATCGTTTGAAGTGGCGTTTCTTGAAACAAGCTATACAGTAACGCCCAAAGGAAAGATGAGCAGTACGGAACCGGACGGCAGCGACAAAAAACTATACAGCTTCAGTCTTACGGCAGGAACGGATCCAGTGATGCATATAAGCGCAGCAGGGAGATTATGTACACCGGACGGAAAAGAGGCAGCGATAGGGATACGACCGGAGAGTGCGGAGAAAGCATATCCTGGGGATGATTTAATTCTTACGTTTACGGCAGAGGATAAGAAAGGGAAAGGCCCGAAGCTCACCATTCAGGCGAAGGCCAGTGATTACATAGCGGTATACGACAAGAAACTGCTGTGGCGGGCAAACTCCTATATAAAGAAGCAGGAGGCGGCACTGGGTAACATGGATTGGAACAATGCACACCCGTGGACAGGAGAAGAAGGATACGGAGCTAACGACTGGCTTGGGACAGATAACTCGACAGGAGATAACAAAGGTGGACAGGGAACAATTTTGTCATGGACAAGATGGAATGACAATGAGCAGGTGGATAAAACAGTAGCGTACGGGTGGGGGTGCTGGGACAGTGTATCGGATTTTAACAGCAAACTTACAGCACAGAGCAACGCTATAGAGGTAAAGAGAAATACAGATACAACATACTCCCAGCTGAACTGGGTGGAAGGACAGACAACGGCACCGGGCACGAGCTGGCATAATTATTTATTCGGGCAGCGAAAGATAGAGGTTGGTCAGACAACAAAAGACGGTGTCTCCGTAAATTATAATTACTACAAGTATGGAACAGCAGCGGCAGGAGTTTTGCAGCATCAGTATGTATCGACAAGCCTTATAACAGTACCGGGATTTTCAACGTTTATGGCTTTTAACGGCACCTCTGCAGGCAATACAAATAACATTAATAATATAAACTACGCAAGTATCAGTGGTAATGCAAACAGCCCGTTCAGCGGCAGTTATCATCCTGACCAGACAGATTATACAAGCGGAATAGACTGTTCAGGATTTGCGACAGAGGTAGCAGACTACAAAGGCAATCCGTACGGGATAGGAAATACAAAACTGAGTACTGGTGATTTTTGTAATACATACGGAAAAGCGTTTTATGAAGATATGCAAACAAATTCGAATGGAAATGAAATTCCCATTCCATGGGATTTGAAAAATGATGCAAACCTTCAGTCAATTCTATCCTGTGCGGTACCGGGGGATTTACTGGTAATTTCAGGGGATCATGTGGTAATCATCCAGGACCTTACCTATGAAGAAGGAAAGGAAGATGCCGAAGGGAATCCATATATAGACAACTACGCAGATGTCGATGTCATACATTCGACGCAGGGAGGAAAAAATCAGGAAAAAGAATGGGATGTCCAGTGTGGTACGTGGGACGATTTAGGAACGACAAAAAAATTGAATTACAGACTGCGGAGATACAAATGAAAAGACAAGAAATAGCAATTTATTTATTATTATTATTTAGTATGACATCAGTCTCTGGAGTAGAAGTTGAGAAAGAGGGGAATATAGAAGGGCTACGATATAAAGAGGGAATAGCAGGAGGCCCTGATAGTCCGAATGCTTTTTTTGTGGATGAAGTAAAACAAGAATATGAAATAGAGAATAACAGTGAAACAGCATATACCGTATATGAATACAAAGCTGGTAAGTTTGAAGGAAAAGAGAAGCGACCATATGAGTCTACATGGATGGTAAATTTTATTCGGCTGCAGGATTATATGATAGGCTATAGTGGCAATTTACGGATTACTAAGAATAATAAGGTTACATTACCTTATAATATTATAGAAGCAGGCCCTGGAATTTCGTTTATAGTAAAAGACGGGAAGGGGGGGTACATGGTGTATTACGAGGGCCCGGGAGCGGTGGATACAGACGGAACGATATATAACAGTGCAGATGCGATGGATTTTCTGAAGAAGCAGTATCCTGAGAAATATGCGGAGAGTGAAAAGCGTGCGGAAGAACTGGGGTTAGGAGAGGCATTCAGGGAAAATAATGTACTTGTATGGGGGCAGACGTATTATTCGACACCGGAAGAACTTGATAAATTTTGGACGCCCAAGGGACAGACGTTCCCGAGTAACGATCAGATTCAATATGATGAACAGGGGAATGCATATCAATGTCACTTATGGATGGAAATAAAAGAGAAATATGGTTATATACATTATGATTTAGTATGTATTAATACCGATGGAAAACAGATTATAAAAAAGAATTTAGCAGAGTCAAGTGAAATCCTGACTAATGGAGAGGGTTCCCATTCCTGGTATGTCGGCTTCGGGGGGAACATCTATTACTACGTAGCGGGAGACTCGTATACGGAAGTATTCCGTATCAGGCGTACATGGGGAGAACCGGACTTATATTCGATGGCAATAAACGGGTATACGGACGACAGCTACGGAAAGTACGTGAAGGAAACACTTGGCAAAATGAGCAGAAGCGATCTGCGACTGCTTCGTAATACGATATTTGCCCTGTACGGATATACGTTCAAGAGCGATGATTTGGCAAAGTACTTTAACGATGAAGTATGGTATACAGCGGATGGAACGAATACAACGGGAGATATAGAAGCATCTCTTCCGGAGAACAGGAAAGCACTGCTTACGATGGTACAGAAAGCAGAAAAGGTTGCAAAGTAGATTACAGAGAACCTCTAAAAATTCACTTTCGGTGACTTTTTAGAGGTGCCGTCGAGTTTTAAGAGTTTTCCTGTAAACAAACAGACTGATTGGTAAATACGAATCAGCACCATCCTGCAGTCAGTTCCGGCGGCGCAGGGTGGTTTCTTATTTTCTCGTGCAGCAGGGTGTGGGCGGGTTTTGCGAAGCGAAACCCGGGAAGCAAGCCTGCGGAGCAGGATTGCGGCGAACACCAGTAAGTGCAGAGTTCAGCATAGGGAGTATGCGGGAGGCGAACCAGCATGGCGGCGGAAACTGGCGCTGGATACCAAATACCGGAGAGTACTTAGTACTGGGAGATATAAAGGTTACTATGAAGAACCGTGGCGGAATGAAACTTCTGTCGTCAGAAGATGCTGAATATGAAGTAACACTAGCCGGAGCATATGACCGTGAATATAATTCAGATAAAGCGGCTCAGGGAAATATATATAACAATACAGGAACAGGTTTTACGGCTGTAGTGCTTGATCAGGGAGACAGTGCAAAAATTTTGTCGAACGGAACACTTTCAGACGGAAGTAAGACGACGGTTGTAGAAAATGGGAAGACAGTAGAACGATACCGATATAAATATACGGGAGGCCAGCCGTTCAGCAAAAAGAGAAGCGGGGTGCTGGTAACAGCAGCAGGGGGAGATGTACGGCTTGGAATACGGCCGGATAAAGCAGATGATGCATATGCAGGGGATGATCTGCTGCTTATATTCAAAGTGAAAAGTAAAAACAGCAGAGGAACAGTGTTATCCGAGAATGATTTCAGAGTACAGGACAGCGATTACATAGCAGTGTACGACAAGAAGCTGTTATGGAGGGCGAATCTGTATATGGACAAACCCGAGACGGCGTTAGGTAACATAGACTGGAATGATGCACATCCGTGGACAGGAGAAGAAGGGTACGGAGCAAACGAGTGGAATATACCTGAGGCTGGTTACACGGGACAGGCAGGAGGGCAGATAATTTCGCTACCGTCAACAAAATGGCATTATGGGAGCAAAAATGCAGACCATATAATCAGGAAATCTGTATCATATGATCATCAGGGGTGGGATGATCCATTTTCATATAAGGAAAAGATAAAAGAGCAGGAAGAACTTCTGAACCAGTGGTATACATCAGATGGAAAAAAATTCAGCAAACCAATATATAAATGGCCTGCGAATACAACACTTTTTTTAACAGTAGGGGCATACAGTGCGTATATGGGAGAAGCTGCAGATGGAATAGCAAAGCTTTCGGTAGCGAAAGATGAGTATGACCGGTTGAGGACGAATACAGCAAAGAGATGGAACAAAGATTTGGCAAGCCTGAAAAGTTACCAAAAACAGGTATTTGGAAAAGACTACGGGAGTAACGTAAGCCCGTATGTAACGGCCGGAGCTGATAATACCGGCGGCGGCGGTACGGGATTTGTTCCATCGTTTATGACGGGTGTAATACATACTATACCGACAGGGAGCGGAGAGAGTGTAACGTTAGACGGAAAAGAACTGTATCCATACATACCGGGACTGAGTGATTCTCTTATGAGCGGATATACTTATCCATCAAAACTGATAGGAAAAATAACGGCAGGAACGGACTGTCTTGGATTTGTCCAGCGGAGCCATGCGTGGAAGAAATCGCCATATAAAGCGATAGGAAGCGGAGCAGAGACAAATGATTACCGGAAGAAACCAATATACTGGACGTCAGCAGATTCAGATATACCGGTTACAGCAATGTCAAGATTTTACAGCAATGACTGCTCTTCAGTGATTTGCAATTATGTCGGAAAAGATATTGATAATACGTTGACTACAGATAATCTGACGGACACGATTACTGTATATGATGAGTTTAAATATCTGGTGCCAGGAGATGTTGTGTACTATACTAACAATTCACAACACATAATGATAGTGAGCGGGATACAGGCAGCAAGCGGCCCTGACGGAAGGTATGTGAGCTCTGATATCACACTTTTTGAAAGTGTTTATCATGATGGTGACAGTGTATATGGAGTTGTAAATGAGAGAACCGCAGCAAAACTTTCAAAATGGGGTAAAGAATGGATAGTAAGAAGGGAAAAATGAAGAAGACATATTTGTTATGCATAATGCTATGTGCGGGAGCGTATTGTTTTGCCCAGAATGAGAATGAGGGGAACATCTATCCGTTAATAAAAGTAGCAGAGTTCGAAAATAAAAATGCACAGGGATATTTTTATCTACGTAAACAGAACGAAATAGCTGCGCAGGATGATTTTACCGGCAATTACATTATGTATGATGAAAAAGGAAATCTGATAGTCTTTCAGGATGATTCAGGCCGGATGATATTCTATGATAAGGATTATAAAGTCAGAAATGAAATACAGACGAGTTTGAAAGAGAGTCCTTTTATAGTAACGTATCAAAATGAGAAAATTCTTTTTAATGATTTAACAGCCCGTTTATATTTGCTGTCACGAGATGGAAGAATGATATTTTCTGTAAATTTTTTTGATATGGGACTGCCAAGAATAGGATTAACAAGTGCGTATTATGATGAAGACAGCGATGTCTTATTTTTTATAGATGACAGTTATAAGATGCACAGTATACTGCATCCGGAAATGGATGAAGCAGAGAACAGAAAAAACTACAGAGATCCGGAAGAGACCGTAAAACTGTTTGAAGCGGACAGTGGTGTTGATTTACACGGTTTGACAAGAGATGAGAAAGGAAGAATCTTCAAGAATGGAAAATATATTGGTCCAAATTTTACACCTGTTGTAGGAAAATACAGATATGAATGGTCGCCCCGTTCGTTAGGTATTAGTGATGGATATAAGTTATTACTGGCGAGTAGGATTCAGTTTCCTGTAACTGTTGATGAAATATATGAAAGTACCGCGGTCTATCCAAGCGGAGATATCTATATACTCAGATACAATACAAAGGTAAATAAACATATTCTGTACAAGATCGAAAATACATGGGATAAAGATGCGAAAAGTGCATGGGAAAATAAACAGAACTGAGCATATTGCAGTGTAAAAAATACCCGTGTTCGTGAATTACAGGCGGCGTGTGCCGGCTGTAATTCACGGGAAGCAAGACTGCGGAGCAGTATTGCGGCTGACAGTACCAAAACAGCAGAAGGGAATATCTACAACAATAAGGCAGAGAGTTTTGATATAGCACTGCTGGAAGAAGACAATACGGCAGAGAGCAGCGGGAAGCTGTACAATCCGCACGAGAACAGTAATAAAAAAAGACAGTATGATTTTGAGGTAACGGAAGGAACGATGCCTGAACTTATTACAGACATAAACGGAAACATCGTCACAGCGTCCGGGAAAAAGGTATGGCTGGGGATACGACCGGAGAGTGCGGAGAAAGAATATCCTGGGGATGATTTAATTCTTACGTTTACGGCAGAGGATAAGAAAGGGAAAGGCCGGGAGCTCACTATTCAGGCGAAGGCCAGTGATTACATAGCGGTATACGACAAGAAACTGCTGTGGCGGGCAAATCTGTACATATACAAAAAAGAATCGGCACTGGGAGATATAGACTGGAACGATGCGCACCCGTGGAATGTACCGCCGGCAGCTGGGGTAGAGCAGGAAGATGCACGGCCCAAGTCGTGGAGTGCTGCATGGGGGTACAATGAATGGAACAGGAAGTATGACGGGAGCCAGACGGCAAACAGTCTGAGCGGACTTGCAGCTGGCAATGGGGGACAGGTAGTGACGTTTCCAGAGTTTACTCCGCTGAGGACAATACCGGCAGGTAATGAAACAAATCCGACAGCAGGAAATGTAATTGGAAAAACGGTAGCATACAGTTATCCTGATCATCCGGAAGAAAAACCAGATGACAGTAAAGGTGATGCGGGAAGCATGGACAGTCCGTTTGATTTTGTGTGGAAGATGGAAAAACAAAAATCATTGTTGGCATCAGCATATGATACATCAGGAGATGTAAAAATAGCATCGGGTACGTCATCGTGGGACGACACAAAAAGTCCTAAAAATAGATGGAATAAATACAAGAGAGGAACGACAGCAGGACAGGCGTTTATACCCAGTCTGGGATTATATTACGGAGCGAGGCATCTTGGATTTTCAACTACATCTGATGAGGACGGACTTCCCTCTGATACGGCCAGTACATGGAACTGGAAGTATACGTTTGAAGCAGGAACAGATTGTGTAGGCTTTTCACAGCGAGCGGCATCATATAAAGGGAGAAAATACTCATGGTGGAGTTTACCCAGAGGAATAATGGAAACGGGAAATACAGATTATAATACGGTACAGGATGGATATGGAAAAAATGATGAAAAAAGAAATTTTGTACGGGCAACAGGTATATATACTATAAACTCATGGAATATTATTAATAAGAATCGTACAGATGCTGCTACAGCAGAAAACTTAATTGAACTAAAAAAAGTGGTTCCCGGAGATATATGGGTAAAATATAAAGTCGCAGTGAATGTACAGGATACGAATAAAGATACAATTCCCGCACATATAGCAATAGTAGCGTATGTACCGCCGAATGCATCCGAATTGTCCGCTTCAGAGTTAATGAATCAGATAATTCTGGTAGAGGCAGAGTATAATAATAAGATAAAGACTGTGATAAAAGTGTTGAGTATAGGGGATTATAATAATAATCATTTGGTGAGTTCAAGAGAAATCTATCCAGGAATAAGTTTTATGAAAGGCTCTCTTGATCTGCATTGTGATTCATGGGCAATAAGGAGATTAAAATGAAAAAAATTGTATTTATTTTTTTTGCATGTATTGTATCAGGTAGAATATTTTCACAGGAAATTATATCTGCAAACAAAGAATTACTTGGGCAAATCCCTATCGGCGATGGCAATGGAAAAATTATATACCGATTGAATGATGAATACGATGAAATACCATATGGTCCTGCGGTCTCAAAAGAAGGAAAATTATATTTTTTCCCAAGTTATAAAAAAAATACCGTTCTTGTTTTTGAAAATGGAAAATTAATAGAAAGAAGTACGCCACCATCCTTGCCTCTTGATGAGATAACGAACAGACAATTTTCTTCGCAGAAAGGAATGATTTTGACTCCTACAGGTTGTCAGCTGTTGATTACTGATAAATTAATATATTACTATTCATATTATAAAATAATTAACAGGTATTATGATCAGACTTCTATTTATGCAGCGCCTTTTGGTGCAATTCTTTATGCAGAGGGTAGTGGTGATGGTATCGCAGTAACCTTTAATACAGATACTCCTTCTATGGAATATGATGTAATACCGGAGAATATGCTAAAGAAATGGCTACCGACACAGCAAGGAGGGTTCAGCATAGGGGAAGACGGCTTATTGTACCGAAACGGAATACTCTGGTCTGCTGCCAAAAAACCAACTTATGGAAAATATGAATACGAATATAGGGGTCGTTTAATTTCAGGACATATTTTATGGAGTGGCGGCGGACGCTTGAATTCTCCCGGACAGTTTATAATTTCGGATACCAGAGGTAATGTTGAGGTAGTTATAGATTTACCCTGGCGGAAGGCTGTAGAGAATGAGTGGTACCAGTATAATTATGGAGTCGGCCCCTGGGGGGAGATTTATTTTCTACTCCCACCTTCGTTCATCCCTGTCGGGGCGGGTAAAAGTGGCGATGGAATTAAATATAATGTTTACGGTCCTGATCCATCGAAGCCAGCCGAACTAGTGGTAGTACGTAATTACTTAAAATATTTCGGACGCCTGAACGATGATAAGGTACGCCTTCGTAAAGGACCGTCAACAGCAACGGAAAGCCTTGGCATATATCCAGTAAAGACAGGCTTCCGAATCCTTGAAAAGGGAACGGCGGAAGAGACGATCGGCGGACAGAAGAACGTGTGGTATAAAGTACGCCTGCTTGACGGAACGGAAGGCTGGTTTTTCGGAGCGTTCGTGCACAATCTGTACGATGGACCGAACGGGAATCCACCACCGTGGCCGAATGTTGCAGACTGGTAACGGGGAAGAGAAGACAAACCGGAGAGAACTATATTCTCCCTGCTCAAGAATATAATTCGACAGACTGATTGGTAAGTACGAATCAGCGCCATCCTGCAGTCAGTTGCGGCGGCGCAGAGTGGATTACTATATTTTTTCATGCAGACATGCGGGGTTTGCGAAGCAAAACCCGGGAAGCAAGACTGCGGAGCAGTATTGCGGCTGACAGTACCAAAACAGCAGAAGGAAACATCTACAACAATAAGGCAGAGAGCTTTGATATAGCACTGCTGGAAGAAGACAATACGGCAGAGAGCAGCGGGAAGCTGTACAATCCGCACGAGGACAGTGATAAAAAAAGACAGTATGATTTTGAGGTGACGGAAGGAACGATGCCTGAACTTATTACAGACATAAACGGGAACATCGTCACAGCGTCCGGGAAAAAAGTATGGCTGGGGATACGGCCGGAGAGTGCGGAGAAAGCATATCCTGGGGATGATTTAATTCTTACGTTTACGGCAGAGGATAAGAGGACCAATGTAAGCACAGACGGGACTGACGGACAAAAAGCGATAGCGTCTTATACTTACGATATACGCGGACTGCAGGTGGAGAGTGTAAAAAAACAACAAGTCGAGTTTTGCAGACGAAGACTGCAAAACTCGGAAAGCAGAACTGCTCAGCAGTTCTGCGGCGCACTGCACGTACGACGAACGCGATAACGCATACAAACCGATAGACAATTCGACCGTGAGCGGGACGCCTGCACAGCTGGTGGAAGTATATTACAGTGCGGATGGGGAAGACATCTCCGCTATATACCTGGACGCTTGTCAATTTTGCACAGTCGGGATGGAGAATTCTTGATACCCATGTCGGAAGCGGCTGCGGCCTTTTTTGTTACTACTCACGGCAGTTGTTTTGTTCGGTTATGCAATACCTATATTCTGCTTTATGGCTTCCTGCAGCAGCTGGCTGTAATTTATGCCGGCTGCTTCTGCCCTTGCATTCAGCCATGCAGGTATGGTAAGCGTTTTTTTTACAGATTTGACCTTTTCCGGTATAGTACATATCACCAGACTGGTGAATGAGTCTTTGTCGGTCTTAATCTGGGTTATATCGGACGGACGGGCAAAATCTTTTTTCTCGTCTATCAGAGTGAGCAGATATCCTGCAAGTGCTTCCTGTGCATTTTCCATAGTTTCCGTAATGGTATCACCGAATGTCTGGCATCCGGGAAGATCAGGAAATTCACACCAGAGAGCACCATCTTCTTTATGAAAAACTGCGGGATAGGTATATTTCATTTGCACCTCCTTATTTCAAGCCTGTACGTTTTAGAATTGCGTTCAGCAGTCCTGCCGGAACATCCTTTCCGTGAACTGGAACTGTTTCGACCTGTCCGTTCTTTTCAAGAATATGGTGGCTGCCGTGTACACGTTTTTCAGTCCAGCCGTTTTGAATCAGCAGTTTCAACAGGTCTTTGTCTTTCATACATGGAATATAATACGTGCTATACGTGTTTGTCAATACATTTCGTAACGCAGACCTGTTTTGACAGTGTGGCATATCTTTTCTTCCAGATTCTGCTTGATGATTTTTGCCTTTTTGGTGATGATAATCATGCATGGTTTGAAATTCTTTCAGGGGAAGGAACTGATTCTGATTTTACTAGAGCAGAAATTCAAAAATGAAACCTTTTTTTAAGGAAAACGGGTATAAAAAGTGTGGAACTCATAAAGGGCGTCGTTCATCAGTATCGTTTGAAAAAGATATGGGGAACTTTTCATTTCCAATAGAAATAAAATGGGAAGGACTTATTAACAAAGAATTTCAATTTGCTGTTTATTACATAACACTAGATGTGAACGAAAGGCACAATCCCTATATGACAGAGCCGTAAGCAAAGAATTGAGTAATTCATCTTCGCCAAAAGGTGAAGTCTTGAAATGAAAACCGCGTCAGGGATTGGAGCTCCGGAGTACCGCCGGTAGGCGGTATGAGGGCTTTGCCCGAAGTGAGTAAAGTGCCCGGAAGAAACCTGAAATCAGCAGGGCGTGTTTTGCAGACGCAGGCTGCAAAACACGGGAAGCAGAACTGCATGGCAGTTCTGCGGCGAGACCAGACATGGAAGCGGACGTACAACGCATGGAGCCAGGTGACCGCAGAAGAGAACAACGCGGGACAGAACTGGAGCTATGCATACGACAGGCGCGGACTGGCTGTAAAAGTAGCGGATCCGAATGGAACCGTCACGGAAAAAGTCTATGACAAGGCAGGACATGAAACAGCCGAAACAAAGACAAACGGCACGACAGTAAACACAAAAAGCTGGAGCGTGGACGGCAAAGCAACGAGGATGCTCACCTGGGATGCACGGTTATATATATCCATATATTTATCCGTTCACAACAACCCGAGAGGTATAACAGCATTTTCCCGGTCAAGAGGAACAGGCTTGTCGGCAAGACACACGATTGCTCCGTTTCCGCGGGGAAGTGCAAGTTTATCAAGTATACCGAACGATGCAGTCATATCACGTGATGGGGAAGCTGCTTTCTTTATTTCGACCGGATGCAGTTTTCCGTTTTCTTCAATGAGCAAATTTATTTCGTGTCTTTCCTTGTCGCGGTAGTACCATACCGGCGGTTCACGCAGATTGTTTGCATATGATTTCCATATTTCGGAAACGACGAAATTTTCCATAAATGCACCGTTCATGGCCCCTGCTTCCAGTGTTTCAGGGGAAAGCCACCTGCATAACCACGCGATAAGCCCGCAGTCATGAAAATACAGTTTGGGTGTTTTTGTAATACGTTTCAGTGCGTTTGAATAATAAGGCTGTACCAGAAAAATAATGCCGAGAGAAATAAGTACGTTTACCCAGCTTTTAGCAGTCGGCTCCGAAATTTCGGCGTCGCGCGCACATTCCGCATAATTGAGCTGCTGTGAACACCGTGCGGCAAGAAACGAAAGAAACCTGCTGAACGAAAGCGTGTTCGTGATTCCGGCAAGTTCCCGTATATCGCGTTCGACATATGTGCGCACATAGTTCGCATAATATGTGGGGATGTCGGTAATTTCTCCCGACGCTGTTTTGGGGAGACTTCCATGATACATAAGGGTATAGGCAGTATGAACGTCAATATGCGGATACTTACCGCTCTGTTCCCGTCCGAGCAGTTCGGGCAAATCAACGGAAAACGTATGCAGCGGCGTACGGTACAATTCCGCGGAAGAAAGTCCGTACATATCGGCAACTGCAACTCGTCCTGCAAGTGATTCGCCCACTCCCCGTATCATGTGATATTTCTGTGAGCCGGTGAGCCATATACCGCCGGCAGTTTTCTTCGTATCGGCAAGCAGTTTTATATACGGAAAGAGTTCCGGTGCATATTGAATCTCATCGATAAGAACGGGAAGTGGATATGTCTGGAAAAACAGTTTCGGATCGGTTTTTGCAAGATATCTGGCATCCGTATCATCGAGAGAAACATACGTTCGTTTTGTTGTTTCTCTGTCTGAAAGATGCTGAAGCATGGTAGTTTTTCCAACCTGACGGGGACCACAAACCATAACAACGGGATAATCTTGGCTCAACTGTACTATGTGTGATTCTATTGCCCTTGGAATATACATATTCTGCCTCCATTTTATGACTAAAGTAAAGTGTACTTTAGTCATAAAAACAAGCAGAAACAGTTTTGTGAACAGTGCCGTCAGGGAATAAACAAAGTAGAAATACGGGATCTGTTTATAATGCAAAATGGTCTGGCGCTGTAAGAATTTATGCAACCCGGTATCTGATGGCTGTGTCTGATAAAGTATGGAATACATTAGTAAGAAAATCGCTGTATGGGGTGACTCAATTATGAAAGGCATTGTTGAAGGGAAAGCCGGCGCAGGCAGAAAATATGATATTCTCCCGGAAAATGCACTCAGACTTACAGCCAGTGAGTATGCTGTTGAGATCGTCAATCATTCTTATTTTGGCTGTACGGTTACGAAAGGTGTTTCCATTATGCAGCATGACGTATCGAAAGGCTTTAAGAGTGATATAGGTATTGTAGAGTTCGGCGGAAACGACTGTGACTATGACTGGGATGAACTTTGCAGGGAACCGGAAAAAGATCATAGTCCTCATACGCCTCTTGCTGCCTATGTTGCATACATGAAGGATATGATTGAACTTTTGTTTAAAAGCGGTATTAAACCGGTGATAATGACTTTACCGCCTCTTGTCCCGGACCGGTATTTTAAAACGATTTCAGAACACCGTAACGGAACTGTTATACGGAATTTTCTTGGTGATGAAGGATTCCTTTACCGCTGGCAGGAAATGTATTCTGAGGCAGCTGCAAATCTTGCTCTTAAGATGAATTGTTTTCTACTCGATATCAGGAGTGCGTTTCTTGCGGAACACAATTATCAGAAACTTATATGTAATGATGGTATTCATTTAAACAAAGACGGACATGCGTTTTTGTTCCATGTATTTGAAAAAGTTATGAAAGAAACGAATTTTGCTGTAAAACGCACCGTATCCTGAAAGCCTGTTTTTTTGTATTATCAATAATAAGACAATATATTCTGATATTTTTTTTCAATCGTATTTAAAATCATAAAATACAAATTTTAATTTAGAAAAAATCTTGAACTTTAAATAATGTTGATATAACATAGTGTTGTTGTTGAAATAAAGATGTAAAATATCACGCATATGAGTAAGTTTATCAGGAGTATTTATGAAAAGATATTTAATTTCTCTGTTCAGTACAGTTTCCTTATTTGCAGCTGTACTGTGTTTTTCCGGGTGCAACCTGTTGAGCAATAACGATAAGAATCCGGAAACGTATACTGTTACGTTCAATGCAAACGCGGGAACGGATACGGTAACTTCATTACCTTCCGCGCTGACGGGTATTGAATCGGGGGTAAAAATAACGGCACCTTCAGCAGTCCCTGTACGGAACGGGTACACGTTCAACGGCTGGTACAAAGAGAATGCCTGTTCCACAAAGTGGGATTTTGCCAGCGATACGGTAACATCTTCAATAACGCTCTTTGCAGGGTGGGAGGCGGCCGGAAAGACATATACTGTTACGTTCGATGCGAACGCGGGAACAGATACGGTAACTTCATTATCTTCTGCACTGACTGCGGCTGAAGGGGCAAAAATAACGGCACCTTCAGCAGTCCCTGTACGGAGCGGGTACACGTTCAACGGCTGGTACAAAGAGAATGCCTGTTCCACAAAGTGGGATTTTGCCAGCGATACGGTAACATCTTCAATAACGCTCTTTGCCGGATGGGTTACGGAAGGTGTGTCGTATACGGTTACTTTTAACGCAAATAATACGGACAGCGTAACGGGGCTTCCTGCTTCTGTTACAGAAATTTCTCCGAATTCTGCAGTTACGGAACCTTCCGCTCCTTCTTGTACCGGATGCACGTTCGGAGGCTGGTACAAAGAAAAGTCGTGTACGACAAAATGGAATTTCAGCAGCGATACAGTTTCGGAAGATACTACGTTATATGCCTGCTGGCTCTGCACAATTACATTCGATACAGGGGAGAGCGGATGGGTATGTCCTCCTCTTACCGCTAAAAAGGGTGCTTCTGTGGATTTGGAAACATATTATATGACTCAGATATCAATATATTCTGCAACAGACCCTGACTATGGTGTTGCTGATATTTTTACAGACAGCGGATACACCCATAGTGCTGCCGATACGTATACGCTGAACGAATCGAGGAAATTTTATTTCAAAATGGTTAAGCTGTTTCCAGTGACCATATATCCTAATGGTGGGAAATTCCTGGACTCGTCTACTACAGCAAAGACAGTGAAGGTAATGCCGGGACGTACTGTTGCTTCTATTGATATGTATATCGCAAAACCGACCCGGGACGGGTACGTATTTTCCTGCTGGTGCAGCGACGAAGAAGGTATGACAGAAATTTCGGTTGATACAAAAATCGAGAGTGCACTTACGCTGTATGCGCAGTGGTCAAAGCCGGAAACAGGTATAAAAGGCTGGTGGCTTTACACGAATGTTTCCGGCGGTAAGTGTTTTATGAACCTTGATCCGGCCTCAGGCACTGGAGTTATGTACGATGAATCTGTTGAAAGAAATGCACTTATGAAGCTTACTGTTACCGGTACAAAAATTACAGTGGATAGTGATCATTCTTATTCGTATACATATACATCAGATACTGCTGTTCTTACCTTCAATGGTATTACCTGTTCAAGGCCGTCGGAAATGAAGACTGCAGGAGGAACCGCCGGAGGAACGTATCTTACTATGAACAGCCTGCTTTTACTCAATACGTCTGATAATACCTGTACCCTGACGTCCACAGACGATACCAGTGTTTCCGTGAGCGGGAAATGGAGCAGTGACGGTAGTTCTTTTTACCTGCTCGACGATGAATCCAAACTTATTACACAATTGCCGGATGTGAAAAAGCTCGATTACGATACGTTCGGAGGGTATTACTATAATTACGACGGCTCTGCGGATTACGATAAAAAGGATGCCTGGTCCCTGTACCTCGGTAAGGACGGAACGTACCATTACTACGTATTCGACCTTGATATACAG
The DNA here is from genome assembly GCA_023231445.1 of Treponema sp. Taxonomy (GTDB): domain Bacteria; phylum Spirochaetota; class Spirochaetia; order Treponematales; family Treponemataceae; genus Treponema_D. The sequence goes on from JALNVF010000035.1 coordinate 23,880, forward strand.
GGAACGTGGTATGCCTCTGCGTCAGGAACGGATACGGACATATATCTCTCGGGCGGATACGGCAACAGTTATATAAATTCAGTGGAGTATAACGGAACGGGTTTTAAACTTCCGGACAGTACGGGGACCATTATTGCACAGTCTGCCTCCAAGGAACGCGTTGCAGGTTTTTCGGAAGATACGGAACTTACCGGAACTTGGATTTACACAGTGTCGAATACAACACAACAATTCACCTTTACGGCCGACGGAACAGAAAAAATTTATATCACCAATGGATTAAGCGAACAGAGTATGAATTATTATTATTATGCAGATAAAGAAAAGGGGATGATTTATTCTCTGGCAGGTACGATGCCGTTTATGCTGCAAGGTATCAACGGTACATCCAGTTACAGTATAAGCAGTGATGGTACCGAACTTAAAATTATCTCCGGCGGACAGACCGGCATATTTACAAAAAAATAGCAGTTCCTGGTTTACTCATTTTTCTGACTGAAAAGAGGCAGAAGGCGGCACTGAGTAACATAGACTGGAACGGGGGTACACCCGTTGACGGGAAATGAAGGGTACGGAGCGAACGATTGGGAAGAAACGGATGGAAACGTAACAATCGACTGGAGGCTGAAGAGTGTCACTTTTTCAGTGGCCTCCGCTTGCGCCGGGGTTGGTAATTCAGTGAATTTGTAATATAGTAATTAATAAAGAGGTTTTTGTGTTTTTTTTATTACTTGCAATTCTCATTATTGGAGTTGTTCTGGGGTTTGTATTCAGAATACTTGCCTTTACTCTGAAGGCCGTATTGA
>JALNVF010000036.1 GCA_023231445.1 Treponema sp.
CTGAAACTGTATAAGCTCGTTTGCGAGCTGCATCGACAACTGGTTAAAAGCAGCTTTTGTAATAACGGTTTCACTTACCAGATTAAGCAGATAATCGATTCTGCGTGAATCAACACGAAGTAACGATCCTCCCTGAACAGCATGTGCAACAGCCGGTGCAGGTTGTTTATTCTGCAACGATTTCACCTCTGCTGTTTTTTCTGTTCCGGTTAAAGTCGATTCTTCCACCCTCACTTCACTATCTTCTGTTGTCTCATCCGTATCCGGAACCGGTTCTTTATCAGCCTCTGAAGCCGGAACCGATTGTATGTGATCGTCCTGTACAGAAACTACAGAATGATTTTCTTTTCCGGCCCCCACAACCTTTTCGTAGGAATCAAGCAGTTGAGCATCGGTAAAAAGCGTAACATCGTTCAAAAATGCAGTATCTTCGATTTTTGTCTGACTTTCGTTTGTTGCCAGATAATAGAGGACATTCGTATAAAAGGTATCTTCGTACAATGCATCAAAATCAGGCACCGTTTTCAATACGCTGCCAAGCGCCTTCAGAGCGGCAAATACCTGTATACCGCCGACAGAATTCATTGGATTACTTTCATCAAATTTTACAGAAACACACCAAAGGTTCTGTTCATTCTGACAGGCATTTTTTAACTCTGTATATTCACTTTCTGTAAGCACAGGAGGAACAAAAGAATCCGGAACAGGAACAGAAATAGTTTCAACAGGCTTTGTTACAGATGTCTGTTGAACAGCAGAAGGTTTGCTCTTCGACTTTTTTTCTCCTTTTACAGGAATATATGAATGGAGTCTGTTCATCAGTTCATCAATATTTTTCTGATATATAGAACCACTGCTCCGTGCTTCAAGCATTGCTTTTATAACATCTATAGAATTCAGAAGAACTTCTATTACTGGTTCTGTAACCTTCAACCGGTCAGAACGGATTTCATCCAGCATATCCTCAACCGTATGGGTAAATGTCGAAATCTCGTTCATTTCCACTGTTGCAGAACCACCCTTTAAAGTATGGGCGGCACGAAAGATTTCATCTATCGCTTCATGATTTGTCGGGTCATTTTCAATGACAAGTACGTTACTCTCAAGATTGTCTACCTGCTGTTCAGCCTCAGCAAAAAAATCTTTAAGTAGTTCTTCATTGTTTGGATCAAGATAATCACTCATATAGTATTATTATATACTTTACAACAGATAATTCAAGCAAATAATGTAAAAAAGTTAGTCATGAAAGATTCGTAAAGTTTTCCCATGTTCCTGCCGATAAGATAAATGGGTCATTGTTTTCCGGCCGAGGAGTACGTTGTGAGACAAAATAATTTTTTCATAATTTTTTTTCTGTCATCGGTTATTTCTTTTTCCTCTCTTACAGAGTCTCATGCAGCAGGATTTTTCAGTGGATATGCCGGTATTAAAACAGATCTTGGTTTATCAGATGCTTCCGGCAGCACATTCGACCCGCAGCTGTTGTTACAGTCGTTCTTTGCAGGCCAGTTCAATCTTACAAACGATCTTATCGCGAGAATTGAATTTTCACTCAATACAGACGACCTTATTGAAAATTCCGTATTCAAAAAGACTCCAGCAGACTTTCAAATCGATGAAATTTCTTTAATATACCGGAAACAGTTCTCTGGTCTTACTAACTATCTGAGCGGCTTTATGGGTACCTATGAACCGATCGGTTCTGATATATTTCTCCGCAGAAGATTCGGAATACAGCCAATCTCATCTAAAATTACTGAAAGCTGGCTTGGTCTTTCAGGTTCCGTCCTTTATCCACTTTTCGGAATAGGACTTTCTGATGTAATACAATCCACAACACAGCCTCTGGCTGCAGGTTTTTACTGTTATATAAACCATGAAAACAGCGACAATTATGTATTCAACAGCGACCTTCGTTACGCCTGTGTCTACCCGTATATATATCTTGACCTCGCAGGGGGTATCGGTGCACCGATGAAGACAGACTACAATGGAGAAAAGGTCATCATGCTTATTGATACGCTCTATGCCCATGGAGGCATGGATCTGCTTATCGGAAATAACTTTACACCGTTTTCTTTCTACACACAAGCAGGTATCTATGACATTCCTATTGAACGCGACATGACTTCATTTACTGTCGATCCGGACAAAGTATATCTTCTGTTCGAACCACGGTTTAAAATGTCGACATTTCTGCTCAGATTTACACTTTTCAGTCTCCCTGCAGATACCGTTGAAAAACTACTGTTCATAAACGATACGCTTGGCTTAAATCTACTCAGTTATACAGATTCACTCTATATTGGCAGTACAAAAATTGCATTCGGTATCAACACAACGTTCTCCGTACCTGACGAAAGCTTTCTTTTATTCTTCCATCCTGACGAATTTTCCCTGGATACGCTCAATATAGCCCTGTCTCCTTATATATCAGTTCAAATGTTCTCCGGAGAGCTCCATATTATGGAAAAAATGCAACTGACGGACCTTGCAGAAGGTTCGTATGCAACTGCTTTTAAACTACACATAGGATACAGAACGCAACTATAAAATTCTATAAAGTAAGCAGAGAAAGCCGCCGGCATGCTTCCTGTACCGCTTCGTGATGTCCGAAAGAACTGAACCGGATAAAACTTTCTCCAGATGCGCCAAAACCGGAGCCAGGGGTAGTCACCACTCTGCACTCGTCAAGGATTCTGTCAAAGATGTCCCAGCTTTTGTATCCGGGAAAACGTACCCATAAATACGGTGAATTACCGGTGCTGTAAATTTGAACTCCAGCCTGCTTGAAGTTATCCCCTTCAAGCGTTTTATGAATTATTTTTACATTTTCAAGATAATAATCAATGATATTCTTCATCTCGACGAGTCCTTCAGGATCAAGTGCTGCAAGACCACCGTGTTGCGCTATATTTGAAGCACCGTTAAAAAGCGTTGTCATGACACGCAGCCAGTCTTTTATCACCGGTGTACCGTCTGCAAATAAAAGCGTTTTAGGAACAACGGACCACCCCAGACGAACCCCCGTAAATCCAGCCGGTTTTGAAAACGAGTTAATCTCTATTGCACAGTCACGTGCTCCTTCAATTTCAAAAATTGATCTGGGAAGTCCGGGTGTACGGATAAACTGCGCATAGGCTGCATCAAAAATGATAATACATCCATGCGCTTTTGCAAAATTCACAAGTTGAAGAAGTTCTTCTTTTGTCGATGCATATCCGGTCGGATTATTCGGAGAACAGAAATATATAAGACTGTCTTTCTTTACCTCAGAAAAATCAGGAAGAAAACTGTTTTCAGGAGTGCACGGCAGATATGTAATATTTTTGTAACGGCCGTTTCTGTTCGCTCCAGCTGCGTTTATGAGCACAGAACCATCCACGTACACAGGATAGGCCGGATCCTGTACTGCCACATGAACCTTCCGTCCGAACAGAGTCTGAATACGCGCTATATCACACTTGGCACCATCAGAAATAAAAACTTCGTCCGAATCCGCCATACCGGTATAAAATGTTTCTGCGATTTTCTCTCTGAGAGAAGGAAGTCCCTGATCATCACCATATCCGGAATATCCCTCAGGAGTCGCAAGAGACAGCGCATAATCCGACATAGCTTTTGATATATGAGGTGTAAGTGGTTCTGTCGTATTACCGATGCTCAGACTTATTATTTCTGCATCGGGATGAGAAGCAGCATATTCTCTGCTGCGGCGAGCCACTTCCGGAAACAAATATCCGGCTGTTAAATTTGCAAATCCTGTATTTCTACGTACCATGGTCCTATTTTAATGAATCAAACAACCTTTATCAATATTCTTCGTACTTATTACTCTAGAATACATATCTGCAGAAAATCATCTTTCAGGAAGTTTTACCGTAAATTCCGCCCATTTTCCATACTCACTGGCAGCTTTGATTGTACCACCGTGGTTATGAACAATCGACTGAGCAATCGACAGTCCGAGTCCCGAACCGCCAGTATTCCTCGTACGGGAAGTATCAGAACGGTAAAAACGTAGAAATATTTTATCAAGATCTTCGGAAAGAATACCTTTCCCTGTGTTATAAACTTTTATATAACGCTGTCCTGCCGACTGACAGACAGAGACACGTATTACAGCCCCTTTATCGGAGTTTTTCAATGCATTATCAACCAGTACAATAACGACTTCCTTAAGACTGGTCTCATCGGCCCGTATGTTTATTGCCTCGGGAATCTCCATTTTGAGTGTTTTTCCCTGTTCATACACAATACTTTCGAACGGAAGAACAACACTTTCAACCATTTCACAAAGATTGAAATCTGTCTTAGTCAGTTTTATGCGACCTGAGTCGTTATGTGCAAGATACAACAAATCTTTTACAATCAGGCTCAAACGTTCATTTTCAGTTTTTATATACTGCAGCCACTTGCTGTCCGGCATTGATGATATAAGTACATCAACATTTGCACCAATAACCGCAATAGGTGTCTTAAGTTCATGACTCGCATCCGCAATAAACTGTTTCTGCTCGGCAAGCGTTACCTTTACTGGTGCAATTGCCCATTTTGAAAACAGCATCGCAAGGAAAAAAGAAATTAATATACATACAGCATACAATTCGACCGTCAACCTGAGCAGCCATACCTGCATCGCAATTGCATTCTGCATGTTTACACATGCGGTAAAATATCCCCCGTCGTTTTTTTTAATCTTCCAACGGATCCCATCGTACATACCGGAAAACTTTCCCTGCTTATATGATTTAAAAGATTCCTTTGCAATAGGATCATATATTTCATCATCATACCGGAGCCGGTAGTCAGAAATTACAGATTTTTTTTCCCCCGTTTCAGTAAGGGCAAGAGAAAAATAATCATACAAATCGAATTTATCATGAGGAAAAAGAATTACGGATTGGAAAAAAAAGCCATTCTTCGCTCTTTCCCGGTCCATAAAATCAGGTCCGTCATTTTTAGGAGGTATAGCGCCGTTCGGCAGCAGGGGAATCCTGCTGATCTCTGGATTCTGCGGCCCCGCTCCTGCCGGAGGTATCATTATTTTTTCATCAGGATGAGGCTGCCGGTGACCATTGGTACCAAGAAGTCGTATTAATACCGCATCAGCCTGTTCATTATAGAAAAAATGAAAATATAAATTAATGGAACCAAAAATAAAAAACAGCATAAATGCAAGAATTGCATTTATGCTTACAATGAGTTTATACTGCAGCTTTCTACAAACAACAGTATCACCCGTTTTAGATTTTTTTATTCTGTTTATTTTCGTAAATTCGATCCGTCTTCAAGCGAATAACCTATTCCGCGCGCAGTACGGATTTCCGTCTTTACTTTCAAAAATTCCATCTTCTTTCTCAAAAAGGAAATATATACTTCAACATTATTATACTCAGCGTTGCTGTCGCCTCCCCATATTTTTTCAATTATACGATTTTTAGTAATAATCTGATGAGGATTCTGGAATAACAAGTCGATAATTTGATATTCTTTCAGCGACAGTTTTACTGCTTCTCCCTTATCAGAAACAAGTTCGCAGTTTTTGACGTTAAGTGTAAGATCACCGAACGTAACATTATCGTTTTTAACTTCACCCCTACGCCGGCTCAGTGCTCTGATACGGGCAAGCAGTTCGTCCGTTGAAAACGGTTTTGTCATATAATCGTCTGCACCAATGTCCAGTCCGTGGACTTTGTCCGACACATCATCTTTTGCGGTAAGCAGAAGAACAGGTACAGAATTATGAGATTCCCGGATTTTCTGAAGTACTGTAAAACCGTCTATTCCCGGAAGCATGACATCAAGAATAATGATGTCATAAATACCGGAAGAAGCGTACTCCAAGCCGGAATTACCATTATATACAGCGTCAACGCTGTACCTGTTTTTCTTGAAAATCTCGACCAGTGCCTGCGAAAGGCGTTCTTCATCTTCTACTAATAGTATTCTCATGTTTTGAGTATAGCATAGAATACTTAAAAAGTCTGTAGTAAATACATTTTTTTTAAGAAATAACAATTTTTTTAACAGAAACGCTCCGGCTGTCTCATATCAAAAGTCCTGCACAAATAAAACTATGTTATTCTGCACAAAATGTATGTTTTTTTTAAAAAACTGTTATTATATATAAAAGAGGAAGCAGAAGAAGATGGCAGAAATAATCAACGACAGAGAATATGAAGCAGTTATAACAATGGATGACGAATATTTCATTAACTGCATTCTTGAACTAGAACCTCTTATAGAAGAAGGCTGGTATATGGGGCGGGCAGACAGAAATTCTCAATTAAATACAATGTTCGTTACGCTTAAAAAAAGCAGAATATCTGCTCCCGCCCCCAGATATTGATCAGCATCATTTTAAACTATATTTTGTTATGTTCCGGCAGGTTACTCATAGACTAGTTTTTTTCTATCCGTTATAATCTTAAGTATGAATAAAATACAAATGAAAAATGCTGTTGCAGAGCTTGACGGCGACGAAATGACACGCATCCTCTGGCAGGTAATCAAAGACAGACTTATTTCACCCTATATAGACTTAAAAACAGAATATTATGATCTCGGGTTAAAAAACAGAGACGATACAGATGATAAAATCACCTATGATGCAGCTGCAGCAATTAAGCGGCTTAGAGTCGGTGTAAAATGCGCAACCATAACGTCAAATGCGGCACGTATGGAAGAATACAAACTCACACATCTTACACCGAGTCCTAATGGTATCATCCGTGCCGAACTTGACGGAACAGTGTTCCGTACTCCTGTTTTTGTTGACAACCTTCACGGGACAGTCTCATGCTGGAAAAAACCGATCATTCTCGGCCGCCATGCATACGGAGACGTCTATAAAAACTGTGAAATCCGTACACCGGGACCAGGAAAAGCAGAACTCGTATTTACCGGTACCGATGGTACAGTAATCCGTAAAACCATCATGGAAATGAAGGGGTCCGGAATTATTCAGGGAATACATAATATTGACAACTCTATAGAAAACTTCGCCGACTGCTGTTTTACTTATGCCCTTGATCAGAAAGTTCCGGTATGGTTCGGTGCAAAAGATACCATTTCCAAAACATACGACGGACAATTCAAAATAATTTTCCAGAATGTGTATGATAAAAAATATAAAGATGCATTTGAAAAAGCCGGTCTTTCCTATTTTTACACACTGATAGATGATGCTGTTGCACGGATTATGCGTAGTGAAGGCGGAATGCTGTGGGCATGTAAAAATTACGACGGGGACGTTATGAGCGACATGATAGCGTCGGCATGCGGAAGTCTCGCAATGATGACAAGTGTACTCGTAAGCCCGTGCGGAGCATTTGAATACGAAGCATCGCACGGTACAGTACAAAAGCACTATTACAGGTATCTAAAAGGTGAACGAACCTCTACAAATCCAGTTGCGCTTATTTTTGCCTGGACAGGAGCACTTGCAAAACGGGGTGAACTCGACGACACACCGGAACTTACAGCCTTTGCAAAAAAACTTGAAAAGGCAACGCTTACAACTATAAAAGAAGGCGATATGACAGGGGACATTGCTCACATTGCACAGCCACGCGCCGGCCATGTACTTGATTCATGGCAGTTTATCGATGCAATAAACAGCCGTATCGGTTCACTATAATCAGGAAAGTATTCCTCCCCATTTTATATTAAGGTTATGACAAAGGATGCTGTATTCGTCAGCATCCTTTTTTTGTCGTAAACCAGTAACAAAAAATGCACTGTCATCAGGTTCATCACCGGCACAGAGAGAATCAGCCGCATCCGGTTCATGTGCATTTTCAACCTTTAATGCCTGACGCACCACTCCCTCCCGTGAATCAATAATCTGCACAGCCTTTCCCGCCGTATGACTAATTATATCCGCCATATGAATAAAATGTGTACAACCGAGAATTATAGTATCGCAGTCGTTCTCTGTAAAATAATTGACCGCAGGCTTTACTGCAGCAACTTTCTGTTCATACGACGCCGTAAACAAATCGTGCTCAATAAATGATACAAGTTCTGCATCGCCGCGCGAAAACAGGGTACAGTCTGAGGCAAAATCACGTTCAAGCCGTTGTATATAGGGATGACGTACAGTTGCATTAGTCGCAAGCAGGCCGATACGTTTATTATGCGATACTTCAGCTGCAACTTTTATTGCAGGAACAGTGCCAACAATCGGCACATACGAAAACGAGGCACGCAGATTATCCAGCGCCGTCACTGAAATAGTGTTACATGCCACAACGACGGCCTGAGGGTGCCATTTCTTCATAATGAGAGAAACAGACTGCGATGCACACATCGTTATCTGTTCAGGAGTTTTTTCTCCATACGGAAAATGCAGAGTATCTCCCAGATATGCACATGTCATATCCGGACATTTATGTTTAAGATACAGCATATATGGTAAACCGCCGGTACCAGAATCAAGAAAGGCAAAATTCATACACAGATTAATCCTCCGAATAAACTGTTAAAGGCATCCCGTGCCTTTTTTGCCTCATCAACTTCCCTGTTTTCTGATAAAAAACCGGTTTTAGGAGAAAAATTGTCACAAAAATTCGCTTCTTCTTTATCGAGAACAAGCTCCTGAACAGTTTCCCTGCAGTCATAATGAGCGCCCGGGGCATAATATTTACAATTCCGGCAGCATCGAAGATCCGCTCCGCATTCAGGGCACACCGAATCCCTGTATATAGTTTCTGTCGTATCAATTGATCTACCACATTTCCAGCACATGGCTGCATTTTAATCATTTGACTAAACAAGCGCAATACCGTACCATAAAAGTATGTATACACTGAACAAATGTCTCGTCCATTCGTGTAAAAACCTTGCGCTTTCCACATTTGACGAAGACGGAAATATCACCGGTAAAGGAAATTACTGTCTTGACCATATATCCGATCCGGGGAAAATAAAAGAACAGATATATGCATACATCAAAAATCACGATGTTATTACAGGATTAAATACAACAGGGATTACATTCACCGGTATAGATCTTACAAACAAACGTTTTTACGGCTGCAATTTCCAGCACTGTACATTCACAAATCTCCATTCAGAAGGATTACGCAGCCGGATGAGTATGTTTGATTTTGCGACGTTCAGTGACTGCACACTGCTAAACTGCAATATGCAGTTTACCTCATTTGCAGGCTGTACATTCTCACACACCCTTTTCACCGGCAGCGATATGGTACAAAATAATTTTAACGGTGTTCAGTCATTCCAGTCATCCTTTGACGATTCTGATTTATATAATTCACGTTTTATCCGTGCAAAACTCATAAACACGTCGTTTCGTAACTGCAACGTAAAAAAGACATTCTTCATTGAATGTACTCAGGAAAACGTTTCATTCAAAATGTCGAATACACGGGAAGCAGTCTTTACTCCGCTGGGAAGCGCGCTGTCCCTGGGAATAGATCAGGGTGGAGGTTCCATATTTTGAAAATATATTTTCACCTGAACCTCGGAGGTTTTTCCAACTGCTACGTCGTCGCAAATGAAAAATGTAAGGAAGCAATAATCATAGATCCGGGACAAATAACAGAAAAAATAATTGATAATATCGAAAGCGGTTCATACAAACTATCCGGAGTCTTTATTACTCACAATCACGGGAGTCATGTCCACGGATTAAGAACACTGCGGAAAATTTATACACCAAAAATTTATGCTGCAGACTGGGAAGTAGCCGGCAATGATACGAACGTGATCACCGGCGATGGAAAAGTACGTATTGCAGGTCTTACCGTACGGTACATGGCACTACCCGGCCACACGGCAGACTCAATGGTATATAAAATAGGGAACGTTCTTTTCACCGGCGATACAATTTCCGCCGGAAAAATCGGCACAACAAACAGCAGTTATTCTGATTTTATTCTGCGTAACAATATTGACCGGAAAATATTTTCTCAACAGGATGCAACAGTTCTTATGCCGGGACACGGCCCACCCACATGCGTCGGTGCCGAAAAATTATACAATCTTGATATGGTACAAATTACAGAGAAAGATGAATTTTCCGAAACTCCGCTATCTGACGAGTGAAACCCGTCCGCATGATAGTCCCCAGTTATCGAACGCATACTCGTTAAGCACGCGGGCAGCATCTTCAAACTGTATCCCCCTGTTATTCCGTACATATGCAGCAAGTTCCGGTATTTTCTTTACCACAGAAGCCCTGTTTGCAAGATGTACAAAATAATCAGCAACACCGGAAAATGGCTGCTGCATAAGATACGCCATAAACTCGTTGTGTACAAGATAGGTATCGTTCATATCGTAATCCAGATCAGCCTGTGTATGCCAGAAATTTGTCAGAAATTCAAGAGATTTTTGATCCATGGTATAGTACACCGCAGTGACTGCATTGCGGAATTTCCCATCAGTAAAAAAAATACCATGCCAGCCTTCATGTGCAATAAACCGTCCGCGGAGCCACTTCGCTGAATTTTGAGAGACTGATATGACTGCGCCCCTGCCCGTCTTATACAAATTGTTATTCTTTTCTATGATCTTATTCGCAATAAGAATGTCGCGAAGAAGATATTCTTTTTCATTCAGCTGAAAATTCTCACTTGCAGCCTTCGTAAAAAAAGCAGCAAGCGTCTCTGCACTGTAATCGTGTGCATTGTATCCGTGTTTACCTTTAAGTTCTGCATCACTCAGAAGCGTTCCCCGGTAACCCGTTTTTTCAGCATAATATGCAAGCCGTCGGAAAAAATCATTCTGCACATCGTAATCACGCGTATCAAAAAAAAGAACACCGGGAAAACGGTTCCATTCAAACAACTCATAATCCGATGTACGCCAGTTTTCCTGCGGCCAGTTCAAAATAAATCCCGGATCCGTTTTAAATGGAACAAGAACAGATTTTCCTGAATCAGTTACAAGAGCACTCTCATCATGCATCATAACAAACGACGTTACGCTGTTTTTCGCGTTCTCAATTTCCATGCGCGAAAACGGATTTTTGAGAGCCGACGTATGAATCTCAAGATCATCAACGCTTTTTGTACGGTACAGAGTGTACTGCTCTCCGCCTGCATTGAGCAGCATTGTAGAAGGATTATCGACCGTTCCATAATCACCAGACTTTCCGAACGACAGAATGATACGGGGCAGTACAGATGAAGAAGTATTCTGGGCTGCAAACACCAAGGAAGCTCCCGAAAAATCGACAGCATCAGACTGTGCATGAACTTGTCCGCCGTTGGGAGCAAAACCGTAAAACGGTACAGTACCGGATTTATCCCATCCGAGAGCCGCATTCCGTACTGCGGCGCCTGTTACTGATGCAGGAACTGGTGCATAAACAAAAAAACCGGCCGGAACCGTATTGGTATTTCCGGGAATATTTTTCTGCAGCGAAAGCGATAATTCAAAATCAGTCATATCACGAAGATCCGTACTTACCAGCGGACGCTGCACAATTTCCTTTTTCATCGATCCGTTTTTTTCAAAATCATTTTTAAAAAGGAACCCATACATCAGTGGGATCTCTCCGCCTGCAGCAAACGTTTTATATTTTTTCCCCTGCTTCACATGTATGCTTACCACTACAGCCGCATCACCGTTCTTTTCAAAATAAGAATGGAGTTTATTCTGTTGAAGCTGCGTAAATTTATAATAGGCATACCCCGACTTTGAAGCCGCGGTACGGGCATTTATATTAAGCGCCCGGAGATGCCCGGAAGCGGCATGCATTTCCGAAGGGAATGTCAGTACAACAGGAGAAGAAGAAAAAAAATATTTCTGAAAAAAAAACACCACATCAAGAACAAGCAGCGTGCAGAGTATGCTCAGGATGATTTTTTGCTTTTTTGTTAAAGTCTGCCAGAATTTTTTTACAGATAGCATAACGTATACATACTACCCTGTTCGAATCAAAATTGCTATACTGTTGAATATGATTGTTTTTATTCCGCATCCTGCTGAAGCACTACTGCTGAACAAAGTACAGAAAAAAATTCTTATGTCGCTGAACAGGGAACGGACAAACTGGTATCCGGTTTTTCCGCTCTGGGCTGTACCTGATGAAAACGATGCAGACATGGACGCATCAAATGCCCGGAGTACAATCTCTGCACTGATCATAGCAGCACCAGAAATAAGCGAAAACCGGATTTATTTCCCCGTAGAAATAAATATAAAAAACGGAAACACGATTAAGGGGAAAATATATGCCGGAAAAAGGCGGACAGCAGCTCCATCTCCTCGTGATATATCTGCAGACTCTGACCTACAGACAACCTTTCCGATTACCTGCAGAATATTCCGCGCAGCAGACGCGGAATTCAAATCTGTTTCCGAAAATGATTCCGAGTGGAAAGTCCTGAAATCATTCTGGATAAAAACAAAATAACTATTTCAGAACTTTCTCGCCGCGTTCCATTGCGTTCAATCCTGTCTTTGCAAATTCAAGAATACCGAACGGTTCCAGCAGTCTGATAAGACTCGAAATCTTGTCTTCACTTCCGGTAGACTCAACTATAACCGAGTTAATTCCGACATCTACTATATGTGCCCGGAAAATATCGCATGTCCCGATTATTACTGCACGATTCTCCCCGCTTGCCTTTACTTTTATAAGAGCCATTTCGCGTTCACACGTTTTTGAACCGTCACAGTGCTGTATCGAAATAACTTCAACAAGCTTTGAAAGCTGTTTTTCTATCTGCTCAAGAATGTATTCGTCACCTTTTACAACAATTGTCATTCGCGATTGTCCCGGATTGCCTGTCTCGCAGACAGTCAGAGAATCTATATTATATCCCCTCCGGCTGAACAGCCCGGAAACACGACTTAAAACACCCGCGTGATTTTCAACCAAAACAGATAAAACGTAGCTTTCCATAAATATCCCCCAATATCTTTTTCAGATACTCTTCCCGGCTTCAGCATAAACACCAAGAAGGCGTACATCATCTGCCTGAACCTTTAATGCCGTCATAACACTGTTTACGTAATCAACCGCATCAGCACCCGTCGACTGCAGGGAAGCATCCGCATAGAAACGATATCTCCACGGCTGCCCCTGAATTGGACGCGATTCAAGCCGTGTAAGATTAAGCTTGAACGACTGAAACACTCCAAGACATGTATACAGCGCCCCCGGTTCATTCTTTACACAGAACATAAACGAAGCCATGTTCGGATTAAGACCTACTGAGGAACGACAGTTGTCCGCCATCTGTTTAACTTCCGTCCTGTCAGTAAAATGATTTGCAGCAATGACGACGAACCGTGTATAGTTCGCCGGATCGTCTTCGATATTTTCCTGAACAACGTCAAGTTTATAATATGATGCATTTACACCGCTTGCAATAGCAGCATTTTTATTTGAACCTGATTCTGCAACCTCACATGCCGCCGTCGAAGTTGAAACACAGTCTACCCGGTTCCATTCAGAATGAAGCGCAAGGAATTTTGAACACTGACTTATAGCCTGCGGATGAGAATACACTGTTTTAATTGTATCGGTAGTCGTACCCTTTATGCCGAGCAGTGAATGCTGCACACGCAGATGGACAGCACCGACAATACTCACATCCTCAAACTGAGTCAGATTGTCATAATTCTCGAATACGGAGCCTGCAAGCGTATTTTCAATCGGTACAATACCGTAATCAGCCTGTCCGTCGACGACTTTCTGAAAAACCATGCGGAATGAGTCAACGGGCAGCGCCGTGACGCCGGTATCGAAATAACGGCTGATTGCCTGTTCTGCAAAAGCACCCCGTTTTCCGCTGTACGCACAGACAATTCCGTCGTGAGACGAAGTTTTTGCATCCGCAAGTTTTACCGGAATTTCCATACTGCGCAGATGGGTTACCGATTTTCCGACGACAGGAGCCATAGCTTCAATATCGCGCATAAGTTTGTCGAACTGTTCCGGATACAGAGACTGAGCACCATCGGAAAGCGCTTTATCAGGATTACAGTGTACTTCCACGATAATTCCGTCGGCCCCTGCCGCAATTGCAGCAAGTCCCATCGGTGCAACCTTATCGCGGATTCCGACTGCGTGACTCGGATCTACAATAATAGGCAGATGCGTCATGCCACGGAGTATCGGAATAGCGGAAAGATCAAGTGTATTACGCGTCGCACGCTCATACGTCCGGATCCCACGCTCGCACAGAATTACTTTGTCCGTTCCCGATGACAGCAGATATTCGGCCGACATAAGCCATTCTTCTATTGTTGCTGAAATTCCTCGCTTTAAAATAACAGGTTTACCAAGTTTGCCAAGTCTTTTCAAAAGTTCAAAGTTCTGCATGTTCCGGGCACCAACCTGATAGACATCTACGCCGTGATCTTCCATCGTCTTAAGAAATTCAGCGGCAACAACCTCTGTCACCACGGGCATACCGTACTTATCACCGGCTTCCTTCAGCAGTTTCAGGCCTTCTTCTCCCAGGCCCTGAAACGCGTATGGAGACGTGCGGGGTTTGTACGCGCCGCCCCGGAGCATTGCAGCTCCGCTTTCGCTCACTCTTGCAGCAACAGACATCATCTGTTCCCGTGTTTCAACGGCACAAGGTCCGGCTATTGCAAGAATGCGCTGACCTCCTACACGGATAATCTGTGAACGTATAGTCGGAATTTCCACAATTGTATTTTCAGGCTTGAATTCCCGGCTTGCCATTTTATACGGCTTTGAAATAGGTATGACCCGTTCGACACCGGGAAGAATTTCAACTTCCCGCGGATCAACCTTCAGTTTACCTACAGCCGCAATAATCGTTTCTTCTTCACCTTTTATCTCATTCGTACGGAAATTATTCCGTACGAGATAGTCGGTAAGTTTTTGCCGTTCATCCCCTGTTATATTCTGTTTTAAAACAATGACCATTACAACCTCTTGTTGTCTATTTTTCCGGATTGAAACTTACCGTACGTAAAATATCTCCGAACACACCCGCTGCCGTAACGCCCGCACCTGCACCGTATCCGCGTACAGTTAGCGGTATAGGATTATACCGTTCCGTATGGAACACGAATGCGTTCTCGCCTCCCCTGACTCCGTAAAGCGGATCATCACGTCCAACTTCAAGCATACCGACGCTGTATGTACCGTTCACTATTGAGGCTCCCATACGAAGGACCTTGCCTTCCTTCTTCAAACCAGCGATCTTGTTTCTGAAATAATCGTCAATCTGCGGAAGTTTTGCCATAAACTCGTCAATAGAACCCGTTGAATCGAATGAATCAGGAAATACTTTGTACAGTGTTATATCATCAAGTTCTATATCAGCACCTGCTTCACGGGCAATAATAAGCGCTTTACGGGCAACATCCATACCATTAAGATCATCCCGCGGATCAGGTTCGGTAAAACGGAGTTCCTTCGCTTCTTTTACAGCCTGACTGAACGGGATATCCTCGTCGAGCCGCCCGAAAATATACGAAAGCGATCCTGACATAATTCCCGTAAATCCTATAAGCTTGTCGCCGCTTTTGAACAGATTCTGCAGTGTATCAATAATCGGAAGTCCTGCACCCACGTTCGTTTCATACAGAAAACGGCGGCGCATAAGATTGGCCGTTCTGCGCAGTTCATGATAATATTCTATTTTCATCGAATTTGCACGTTTATTCGGCGTTACAACGGACATACCGGCTTTGAACAGATCTACATAACGCTCCGGCAGGTCGTATGAAGCCGTACAGTCGACAAAAACAGGATTAAGCGGTTTTGTTTCCTTAACGAATTTTATGATCTCATCGACGCTTGACTTAATATTTGACTTTCTGACATCATCACGCCAGTTTGTAAGATCAAGTCCGTCCGCATTCATTATCATACCGTCAATGGTTGAAATGGCCATAACCTTTATATCAACGTTTTCTGAAAGCAGTTTGTCATGCTGTTCGCGGATCTGATCAATAAGCGTACCACCTATTGTACCTGCACCGAATGCAAAAACTTCAATAGATTGGGCAGTATTAAAGAAAAACCGGTGGGTAGCCCGCACTGCCGTATCACCGTATTCACCACGGATAACACAGGAAATACAGCGCTCGGACGACCCCTGCGCAATCGCCAGAATATTTACATCCTGCGATGCAAGCGCCGCAAAGAACCGTGACGCTACGCCCCGTTTCTTTATCATATTGTCTCCAACGATTGAGACAATTGCGCAGTTTTTGTGTACCTCAACAGGATTGACGACACCGTCCCGTATCTCAAGGTCAAACTCGTTTTTAAGAGCGTCTACCGCACGGTCAGCCTCTGCATCCCTGATACAGAAAGAGATAGTATATTCCGATGAAGACTGTGTAATGAGCAGTATAGATATAGACGCCCGCGAAACGGCTTCAAATATTCTGCTTGCCATTCCGCTTCTGCCGCGCATTCCCGTCCCGCTTACGCTGATCATTGCTGTATTTTTGAGACTCGAAATACCACATACATCACCAACACTTTTTTCACTTTCAAACGGTCCCCGTCCGATACGCGTTCCCCGCGCTTCAGGATGGTGGCTGTTAAGACTCCAGGCTTCTATATTCTTTGCGGCAAGCGGTGCAAGCGTTTTCGGATGAAGTACTTTGCTCCCGAAAAAAGCAAGCTCTATAGCTTCTTCGTAACTCATGTCGTCCACAAGAATCGCATCCTTTACTACACGCGGATCCGCTGTATATATACCGTCTACATCAGTCCAGAATTCGACTTTCGTTACACCGAGAGATGCGCCGATGATAGCTGCAGAAAAATCCGAACCGTTACGACCGAGAAGACCGGGCACCGGCTGACGGCCAGTCCCGCCTGTCCATGAACAGACAAATCCCGGGAAAAGAAGAATATGCGTCTGTGTCTGACTTTCACCATCACGGAACGGAAGGACAGCTTCAGCACATTTCGTATAATCAGGATCACCTTCCTTCTGAGTTCCTGTGGTAAAGATAAATTTCCGTGAATCAAGCAGAATCACACTCTGTTTTTTCGCAAGCAGCACAGCTTCCATAATAGGAGCAGAAAGCAGCTCTCCCATTCCCATAATACGGCAGTGAATCGTATCCGGACATTCACCGAATGAAACGCAGCCGGTCAGGAGTTTTTCGTATTCAACGAAAGCTGGTTCCAGATGCTTCATAACTGAATCAGCATCAAAGCCGGGAAGCTTCGACTGAAGTTCCGCACATATTTCTGCATGCACGTTACGGAGATTCTGTATAAATTTATCCGGCTGAGTACCGGAAACACACGCATCAATACTTTCCTGCAGCCCGTTGGAGACCCCTGCAACCGCAGAGACAACAACACTTAACCGGTTAGAACGGGCACGGCCTACAATAATATCTGCCGAAGCAAGGATGCGGCGTGCGCTTTCCATCGATGTACCGCCGAACTTTAATGTAATCATATATTTGTTGCTCCTTAAGGAAATTCAGTATATATAATATTCTATAATAACAGAAACATTCATACGACTCAAGAGAGAATCAGAACACCATTCCAGTTGACCCCGGACAGGGAAATCAGTATATTGCAGAGTATGCGTCAGGTTGAAAAATTACGATACGGGTTGTCCGTGCTCATTTTCATCTTTCTCTGCGCCCAGTCATGCTATATAGTCGGAAAAGCAAATTTCTGGAAATCTGTATCTGAACAGACACGAGAATCGTATCTGTCGTCCGGCAGTGACAGTCTGCTGCCTCTTTCTGAATGTTTTTCAGACGCTCATTCAGGTTTTTCGGACGATACACCATCTACACTTTTCTTTTCTGCTTCTGCAGTACATCTGTTACAGAAACCCTTAAAAACATATGAACGTTATCTGTCTTTCTTTTCCCGCGGTCCTGAAAGTATAACAAAATATCATAGATCAGTTATTGCAATTCAGACCGTAAAAAAATTCCTTTTTTGTTCTTCACCATTTTTCTATTTTTTTATAAGGAATTACTATGGATTCAGAATTTCATGGCTGGCTTCTGCCCTCTTCTGTCACATCAGAACTTGAAGACGGGACCGATAAAGATATTTTAGACCAGCTTATCCGGCTGCTTGAAAAAACAGGTTGCGTAACCGATAAAGAGCATGTATTAAATGATATTATTGCACGGGAAAAAACCGGGAGCACTGAAATATGCAGCGGAATTATTGTTCCTCATGCAAGAAGCTCCGGAGTATCTTCTCTGTGTACGGCCGCAGGAATTGTCAATCACAAAACGGTCTATGTGATGATAGTCTGGCCCATAGATACAGCACCATGCCTGAAACGGCTTTCGGCTCTTATTGAAATTCTTCTGAATTCAAAAACTGACCATGCCCTTCTGGCAGCTGAAAATAATATCGATGTATATAACTGCCTTACTGCAGGTCTGAAACAACACGGCATAACCTGCTGACAGGACAGAAATTTTGTCTCCCCGCCGTCTGGTATCTGTACTTTTCTTTTCTCTGACGCTTTACTGCATAGTCTGCAGCGCCTGTGTATCAGCCGAATTTTATAAAGACAGTTACGCCGGCAAAGACGGAGCAGTCCTGAATACCGGACAAAATACATTCATCCCACTTGTAATAAGTGATTCAGGTTCCGGACAGGCCAGAGTGACCGGATTTCAAAAAAAATTTACTGCCGGTCCGGGACTTTTCAGCTTCTATAAAACCGTATCTGAACAGCCCGTTTCCACCGTATCTGCGGCCGTCTGCCGCCATTCTTCCAACAAATATCTTAAGCGCCTTATCATACTTCAAACGCTGGTATAAATCTCTCAAACACCATTTATCAATATTTTCTCAATTTGTCGTATGCTACGGTAAACGAATATCTGGCAAAACGTGATGCTGAATGGATGGGCAGGATCTATCACTTTCTGGGAATACGCACCAGTGTTATTTATGCCGGGATGAATACTGCAGAGCGGAAAAATTCATACAGCTGCGGCATCACGTACGGGACAAACAGCGAATTTGCATTTGACTACCTCTGGGACAACATGCAGTATTCAGTCGGTAATATAAATACCGTTACTTTCTGCAATCGACAACGAATGGGCAGACCATCTGGAATCACTCGATTCACTAAAAGAAGGTGTTTATTTACGAACTTATGCACAGAAAAATCCGGTTGTCGAATTCAAGACAGATGCTTCTGAAATGTTCAATAAAATGATGGAAAATCTGGAAAAAACGGAAAGTGAACTTGAAAAAAATGCAGCTGTCACTGAACATACGGCAGGCAACCTGTTATAATATATTACTGTGACACGGAGGTTTTCTATGGCATCACGTAAAACAAAAATTGTCTGTTCAATGGGCCCCACAACAAATACTGATGATATAGTCATCAGAATGATTCAGGCGGGAATGAATATTGCACGCTTTAATTTTTCTCACGGAGATCACGCCGGCCATAAAGAAATGATGGAACGTGTAGCACGCGCATCAAAAGCAACTGGTATATCTGTTGCATTCATGATGGATACAAAAGGTCCAGAAATCAGAAGCGGAAATGTTGAAGGAAACGGGAAAATTACCATCAACAAGGGCGACACCGTACTTGTTGATGCCGGAGGCGGCTCCGTAACACCAGTAAAAGGAACAGAACCCGCTCATATATCGCTCAGCTGGAACGAGCTTCCTGTGCGGGTGACACCGGGAATAAAAATACTAATTGCCGACGGGCTGCTTGAGCTTGATGTAAAATCCACAGACGGGAAAACGGTCACATGCGAAGCAGCAAATACGGCGGTGATAGGCAGCAAAAAAAATGTCAATCTCATCGGTATCCATGCAGGACTTCCGATTATGAGCGAACAGGATAAAGACGATATCAGATTCTGCGTCGGAATGAACTGCGATTTTATTGCAGCAAGTTTTACCAGTTATGCAGGTGAAGTTCATGAAATCAGACATTTTCTTGATTCCCTCGGTTCAAATATGAAAATCATCGCAAAAATTGAGAATGAAGAAGGACTTGACAATATCAGAGAAATTGCGGAAGCCGCAGACGGCATTATGGTCGCCCGGGGAGATCTTGGTGTACAGCTCCCGACAGAACGCATACCGCTCGCACAGAAGCACATCATTGAAGAATGCCGGAGAGCGGGTAAACCGGTTATTACAGCCACACAGATGCTTGATTCCATGATTATAAACCCGCGCCCCACCCGTGCGGAACTTACCGACGTTGCAAACGCAATATTCGACGGTACTGATGCAGTCATGCTTTCCGGAGAAACGGCAAACGGCGCATATCCTGTAGAATCCGTAGAAACAATGGCACGTATCGCCAGGACGGTTGAAGACAGTGATGAATACTGCAGACGCATCAAGGCATCTGTCCCCGAAGCAGAAAGTGACATAACGATCGGCCGCATAATGGCACGCATGGCTTATGAAACAGCCGACAGAACAAGGGCAATGGTTATTGTTGTTCCCACAATGAGCGGCAACACTGCACGCATGATAAGCACGTTCCGCCCGGAACAGGCAATCCTTGCAGTCACCCCCGACGCGCAGGTCCAGAGACAGCTTCTCCTGAACTGGGGCGTTTTTCCGCTCGTCTCACCGATTGCAGACGACAGCGAGGAAATGGTGCAGAATGCCGTAAAAATAGCGCTTGATGCAGGGTTTGTCCACCAGAGCGACCGTATTATTCTTTGCGCCGGCATTCCGCTGGCAAGCCCTATTCCTGTTAACACAATAAGGGTGCTGCTGGTCGGCAACGTGCTGGCACGCGGAAGGACAGGAGGATACGGAGATATGAGCGGCGGACGCATGACCGGACGGATTATCCGTGCATCAACGCCTGATAACGCACTCATGCTTCTTCGTCACAAAAGCGCTGAAATTCTCCTTTGTCCCAACCTTACGGAAGACTGGATCCCCATTCTGCGCATAATCGACGGCGTCGTATGTGAAGGCCAAAATGAAATTTCCGCCGAAGCTATGAAATTTGTAAACCAGAATCTTGTATGGATATCAGATGCAGGAAAAGCGGTCCATACGATAGAAAACGGTCTTACTGTTACTATCGATGCAAGAGACCTGCTTGTATACGAAGGAAAACTATAATATTTTAAACATATGTCTTCCGTCAAAAAAGTTTCAAAAAAACTGACCGCACTCACAGGCGGTCTGTGTATGTTTTTTTTATCTTCAGGCTGTTCAGAAAAAAAAG
This sequence comes from Treponema sp., assembly GCA_023231445.1. GTDB lineage: Bacteria > Spirochaetota > Spirochaetia > Treponematales > Treponemataceae > Treponema_D. Next base: position 21,162 of record JALNVF010000036.1, read on the forward strand.
CAGCAGACACCTCTCAAAAGACCGTAAAAATTGCGGCAGCGTTTTATCCACAGTATATAATGTGCCTTAACATTACACAAAACATATCTGACGTTGAACTTACTCTTTCCGTTCCGTCCGGCACATTTCCACTTTCTGATTATCAACTCTCAAGAAAAGATCTGGCAGAAATTTATGCATGTGATATTTTTGTCATCAACGGTGCAGGAATGGAAAATTTTCCTGCACAGGTACTTACATTAAAAAAAAGCAGGCTTATTGCTGCTGCCGGAAATTATCCGCTCATAAACAACAATCCGTATGTATGGTTGTCGCCTGCAGGCGCGTGTTATGAAGTGCAGCGGATAGCTGACGGTCTTTCAAACCTTGACTCCCTTCACGCATCACAGTACAGGACCAACGCAGAAATATATGAAAAAAAACTTACTTCACTTTCAAACGAAATGCGCAAGGCGCTTGCAGTTTATAAAGGAACCAGCATAGTAACGCTTTATGAACCTGTCAGATACCTTTCAGACGAATTCGGTCTGAACATTCTTTCTGCCATAAAATACTGGCCAGAGACAGAAGCAGACAAAAAAGGTCTTACTGAATTCGTACGCCAGATAAAATCTGCTCAAAAAAACAGCAGACATATCTGTCTTTATGCAGAACAGCAGTTCCCCGTTTCTGTCGGAAAATTAATCGAAACAAAAACAGGACTTATTGTACATAAAATCGACCCATGCATTTCCGGTCCGCTTGTTCCGGATGCATATATAGACGCACAGGAAAAAAATCTTTTTATATTTGTACAGTCTCTCTCCGGCTGTTATGACGACGGAGACAATTGATACACGTACAGCACATAAACAGTTTTTTTCTTGTAATTCCGTACATCCCGCTATATGATTAAAATAACAAGGAGATCTAATATGGCAACTATAGAAGGATACTTTGACGGGAAAACATTCGTTCCGCTTGAACCTTTTTCGGTACGGCAGAATCAGAAAGTCCAGATTACGGTCCTCGATGATTTTCTCACCGAGGAAAAACAGAAACAACTCGAACAGATGCGCAGTAAAAATAAGGGAAACAAATAGATTATCCGGAATGTCTACAGGAAACGGAAGAGTTCTGCACACGTTTTATCCGCTTATCCATTTACCGTCTGTTTTACATTTTGTGTACATCATTCTTGCAAGATATATAAACGGAGTGTCAAGCAGACTGGTACAAATATAAATTACATAACAGGCACCTGTGATCGAAAGCAGCGTTTTTATGTCGTACATGCCGAAAAAAGCACCAAAATTAAAAATAACGATATTCGCAGCCTGCGCCACGAGTGTTGACGCATTGTTACGGAGCCAGAGATATTTAGTACTGCTTCCGCTTCGTTCTGTTGTATAATTCCACCATTTATGATACATCCACACATCAAACAATTCACTTACTGCATAACCTGCAAGACTTGCAATAAGAATGCGGGGTGTGTGGGCAAATAACGTCTTCACACTGCTCATTGCCCAGTCGTTTGCAGAAGGCGTATACAGAACCCACAGCGATGAAAACAGAATGAAGGCACACGATGTTGCAATACCGATCCATACAGCCCGGTCCGCATCTTTTTTGCCGTACAGTTCACTCAGAAAATCTGTTGCAAGAAAGCTTGATGCAAACAGCGTATTGCCGAGTGTCTGTTCCATACCGAATGCCTTTACAAGAATCATGACTTCGATATTCGCAAGAATGGTACATACTGCCGTCCATGCCATGCAGCCAGCCTTTCCGAACAGCCGGAAAAACAGAAAAAGTCCCCCGAATGATGCCACGAGGGATACGATAAGAAGTAATTCGTTAGACATACTAACTCCATAAAAGTGAATTGACCTGGTTTTGTTTTATCAGCACGATGCTGAAAGGCAGGAAGGACTGCGAACTGCCCGAATGTTACTATAACACAAAAAGAAAAAAAGTACAGCAGAAAATCTATTGCAAAATAATTCTTCCGATGTTATCATAAATAGTAACACTACTATAAAAAGTAACACGGGGTACAGAAAGTGTCAGAACAGATGATTATGGGAAATCAGGCGGTTGCACTGGGAGCACTGCAGGCAGGAATCAATCTTGCTGCAGGCTATCCGGGAACGCCCTCATCGGAAATTATCGAATATATTGCGAAATACCGCAAGGAAACCGGCGTATACGTCGAGTGGTCGGTAAATGAAAAGGCAGCTGTTGAAGTTGCCGCAGGCGCATCGTATGCAGGCGCACGGGTACTTGTAACAATGAAACAGGTTGGCCTGAACGTTGCCTCCGATCCGGTTATGTGTCTGTCATACGTCGGAGTAAAAGGAGGGATGGTCATAGTGGCAGCCGACGATCCGGGGCCGATCTCTTCTCAGACCGAGCAGGATACACGCCATTTTGCCCGTTTTTCCAAACTGCCTGTTTTTGATCCTTCTTCCCCTGAAGAAGCATATACAATGGTTCAGGATGCCTTTGACTATTCGGAAAAATACAATACGCCTGTCATACTTCGTCCCACAACAAGGGTTGACCACGGATATGCAAGTATGACTATTCCTCCGCTTCCGAAAGCACGCAGAATTAACGGATTTGTAAAAGATACAAAACGATGGGTCATATTTCCCCGGACATCTTTTTTGAACCACAAACGTGTATTCGACCGCAATGAACATATCCTTCCCGATATCTTCTCATCGGCTGAATATAATTTCATCGAGGATGCTTCCATGCCGTCCGGTAATGAGAAAAAAAAGGGCATCATCACATCGGGAATAAGCTATGAGTATACAAAAGAAGCGCTCGCACTTCTGAAAAAAAACGACGCACTCGTTATGAAAGTCGGAACACCCTACCCTTTTCCCGAAAACAAAGCGCTTGAGTTTCTTTCAAAAGCAGATGAAATTATCGCGGTGGAAGAACTTGATCCCGTGCTTGAACGGGAACTTATTTACCTCTGCGGTAAATATAAACTGCCGAATATCATCCGGGGAAAACTCACCGGAGACGTTCAGGAAGCCGGCGAAAACACCGTTGAATCAGTGAAAAAAGCGCTTGCAGCTTTCTACGGCATCAGTACGGTGCCTGAAAAACCTGCTCAGGACGCACCGGAACTACCTATCCGTCCGCCCGTTCTCTGTGCCGGCTGTCCGCACAGAGGTTCGTTCTATGCAGTAAAACAGGCCATGAAAGGTGAAAAAACCGTCTACTGCGGTGATATAGGCTGCTATACCCTCGGCAATGCCATGCCGCTCGACATGTGCGACACGTGTCTGTGTATGGGAGCCGATATTACGATGGCGCAGGGATTCTTCCACGCGGAAAACGACCGGAAATGTTTTTCATTCATCGGGGATTCAACGTTTTTCGCATCCGGAATCACCGGCGTCGTAAACGCTGTTTATAATCAGGCGCACATCACCCTGTGTATTCTTGACAATTCCACAAC
>JALNVF010000037.1 GCA_023231445.1 Treponema sp.
AGAACCACAGTATTCGTCTTCTGCTGCTGAAGTCATTTCCAGGGAAACAGGACTTACCGTATATGAGCTTGATCCGTGTGTTACCGGTTCCCTCGACAAAGATTCGTACATTAATTCAATGAAACATAACGCCGAAGTACTGCAGAAAGCACTTTCCGGTACAGCAGGTTCAATAAAATGAGCTGCCCGCTCGGAATCAATCATGTCTGCTGTACTCGTATTTCCGGTCTTTCCGTAAAGGCAGGAAATACACAGATACTCGGCAACGTCAATCTCCATCTTCACTGCAGAGAACTGACTGCTGTTATCGGACGGAACGGCGCAGGAAAATCGACGCTTTTAAAAGCGCTGCTTGATGTAATTCCCCACACAGGCTCAATTATTTTTGAAGGCGAAAACAGGGCTCCGACAAACCGTCCGCGTTTCGGGTACGTTCCCCAGTCGCTGGCTGCCGAACAGGGCAGTCCTGTAAACGTCGGAGATCTTATTCTGTCGTGTCTTTCAAGATATCCTGTATGGCTTCACCGCAGGAAATCCGACAAAGAAATGATTCAGAACGTGCTTGCTTCTGTTCACGCCGAAGGGCTTGCATTGCGGAGAGTCGGCGATCTTTCCGGAGGAGAAATACAGCGCGTCATGCTTGCACTCGCGATTCATCCGGTACCCGATATTCTGCTGCTTGACGAGCCGGTGTCGGGTGTTGACCGCACAGGACTTGAGCTTTTTTACCAGCTTGTTTCATCCCTCAGAGAAAATTACGACACGACGATCCTGCTCGTAAGTCACGACCTTGATCTTGTTGCCCGCCATGCCGACCGTGTCGTTCTCATTGACCGCGGAGTAGCGGCATCCGGAACGGTACCTGAAGTGTATAATTCAAAACCTTTCATCCGGACATTCGGATATATTGATGTTTCCGGGCCGGATATGCCTGACGGAGTACCGTGATGCAGGATATTTACGATTTTATCGGCATAATTCTGCCTTTTGAATGGCTTCAGCCTGATTTTATGAAAAATGCATTTCTTGCGCTGCTGGCAGCAGGACCGTTATTCGGAATTCTGGGAAGTTTTGTTGTTTCAAATAAAATGGCATTTTTCAGTGATGCAATCGGACATTCTGCGCTCACTGGTATAGCAATCGGTGTTCTGCTTGGTATAAAAGATCCGACCGCTGCAGTGGTCGCATTCAGTATGGGACTAGGTTTTGCGATTATTGCGGTAAAAAACAGAGGTTCTGCTTCATCGGATACAATCATCGGAGTTTTTTCATCGACTGCTGTTGCGCTGGGAGTCGTACTGCTCAGTGCAGGTGGTAATTTCAGTAAGTATCAAAGGTATCTGGTAGGCGATATTCTGAGCATCCGTCCGTATGAAATTTTTATGCTTTATGCAGCTGCCGTTATACTCATTATCATCTGGCTTCTCTTTTACAACAAAATGCTGCTTGTAAACCTTCACCCGGTATTTGCCCGAAGCCGCGGCATCCGCGTATTTGCCGTCGAGCAGCTGTTCTCTCTTGCTACTGCGGCTGTAGTTGCTCTTTCAATCCAGTGGACAGGACTGCTTGTTATTAATTCGCTGCTTGTGCTTCCGGCTGCAGCTGCCAGAATGATCAGCTCGGGAAGCAGGAAATACCTTGGTTTTTCAGTCCTTATTTCACTTGTTTCGGGAATTGCAGGTCTTGCACTTTCATATTATGCAGGAGCCGCATCAGGAGCATCAATCGTTCTGGTAAATGCGGTTATTTTCTTTCTCTGCTTTATGATAAAACTGCTGCGGAAAAACTAGGAACTTAGTGGTACAATCCGTATAATACAAACAAGAGGCTGACTGGTATGATTGAATCTGTTTCACTTATTGGTATGGGTGCGCTCGGTATTCTGTATGGTGATATTCTTACAGAAGCGCTCGGAGCACAGAACGTAAATTTTCTTGCTGACAGGAGCCGTGTTGAGAAATACCTGGCTTCTGGGGTCTACTGCAACGGCAGAAAATGTGCCTTTACCGTAAAAGACTTTACTGAAAAATCTGCGCCCCCGGACCTGCTGATCTTCGCGGTGAAGGGAACGGCGCTTGACAGTGCAGTCACGACAGCACGCGGTCATATCGGAAAAAACACAATCATCATCTCGCTTTTAAATGGTATATCAAGTGAAGAAATCATTGCAGCCGCGTTCGGGAAAGAACATCTTATATACTGCATAGCACAGGGAATGGACGCACTCAGAACAGGCAACAGGCTTGAATACGAACACAAGGGAGAACTCCGTATCGGTCTGCCGGCAGAGCTCAGTGCAAATACACCGCTTCTGAAAGACACTGCAGAACTGTTCGACCGCGCGTCACTCCCCTATAAAATCGAAACAGACATTATGCACCGAATGTGGAGCAAATGGATGCTCAATGTCGGTGTCAATCAGGTTGTTATGGTAACGAAGGGAACATATGCTACGGTTCAGAAAGACGGTCCCGCAAGGGAAATGATGAAATCTGCCATGAAAGAAGTCATTGCACTGTCGGAAAAAGAGAAAACCGGCCTTACAGAAAAAGATATGGAAGAATACGTTACGCTTATTGATACGCTGAATCCTGCAGGTATGCCTTCCATGCGTCAGGACGGACTTGCAGGCAGAAAAACGGAAGTAGACATGTTTTCCGGGACAGTTCTACGCAGAGCTCTCCGGTATGATCTTCCGGTGCCGGTAAACAGACTGCTGTATGATACAATAAAAAAAATGGAAACAGAACAGCAGGTATAAATACCGGGTGCTGATCACGGAAAATGCAGGCGCTTCTTATTCTGATATAATTCTCTATAATTTTCATATGGAATTCTCAAAAATACGCAGTATATTATAAGTGGAGGTTTTCTATGCAGAAAGATTATACTATTGAAAATATTACAGCTATGGAAATTCTTGATTCACGCGGTAATCCGACCGTACAGGCGCAGGTAACGCTTACAGACGGTTCAACGGGAACTGCTGCGGTGCCTTCAGGCGCTTCTACAGGAACGTTTGAAGCGGTAGAACTTCGCGACGGGGATAAATCCAGATATCAGGGAAAAGGTGTTCTGAAGGCCGTTGAAAATGTAAATACCGCCATAGCGGAAAAACTGAAAGGTATGGATGTACGGAAACAGGCAGATCTGGACGGTGCAATGATTGCACTTGACGGCACGCCGAATAAAGCAAAACTTGGTGCGAATGCGGTTCTTGCCGTATCGCTTGCAGCAGCAAAAGCAGCCGCTTCGGCTGCAGGAATGCCGCTGTACAGGTATATCGGGGGAGCGGCAGGCCGTACGATTCCGGTGCCTATGATGAATATTCTGAACGGTGGAGCACACGCTTCAAACAATGTCGATATTCAGGAATTCATGGTTATGCCTGTCGGCGCTCCATCGTTTACCGAGGGACTCCGCTGGTGTGCAGAAGTATTCCACAGTCTCAAAAAAGTACTCGACGGACGGGGACTTTCAACAGCGGTCGGTGACGAAGGAGGTTTTGCGCCGAACCTGAAAGATGATGAAGATGCGGTAGCTGCTATTCTTGAAGCAATAGAAAAAGCCGGTTACCATGCAGAAGACCAGTTCAGGATTGCAATGGATCCTGCCTCAAGCGAATGGTATGAAAAAGACGGTTCGTATTTTCTGCCCAAAAAACAGAAACGGATGTCTGCGGAAGAACTTATTAATTTCTGGGAAAAACTGGCCGCAAAGTATCCGATTATTTCAATCGAGGACGGACTTGCAGAGGAAGACTGGGACGGGTGGAAGGAACTGACATCGCGGCTTGGAAACAAAATACAGCTTGTCGGGGACGATCTTTTTGTTACAAACACCGCCCGCCTTTCAAAAGGTATAAGACTGGGTGCGGGAAATTCAATTCTTATAAAACTGAATCAGATCGGTTCACTGACGGAAACAATTGAAGCAGTACAGACTGCTCAGAAAGCAGGATATACAGCGGTTATATCGCACCGGTCAGGCGAAACGGAAGACACGACAATTGCAGATCTTGCAGTTGCCCTTAATGCCGGGCAGATAAAGACAGGTGCACCATCACGCAGTGAGCGGGTCGCAAAATACAACCGGCTGCTCGCAATCGAACATGAGCTTGGCGCATCAGCCGTGTGGAAGGGAATCAACACCTTTAATATCAGATAAAAGGCTGGCAACGGCAGTCCTGAAAGCTTTACTTACAGGACTGCCTGCCGGAGCCTGTTTTAGAAACGTCCGGAATAAAGCTTTCCGGTTATCACTCTTTTATGCACGATCCGATTTTGCAAGCAGGTCATTAAGAAATTCGTGGCTTGACTGTATGACACCAAGAATAGTATGAGTGTCCTTCATTGAACTGTTTACTTTCTCAAGAGACCGCAGCCCCTCGCTTAAAGCCTCCGCTTCCTCCCGTATCGAACCTGTTATCTCGGACAGAGACTTACCCGACTGATCAATAACGTTGGCATTATCATTAAAGCTCGAAAGAACCGCACCGAATGACGTATTGAATCTCGACAGAAGCATCGTAAATTCGTTCATCCGGGTATTTATTTTGTCTACCGTCGTCTTAAAATTATTAATACTGCCTGTAATTTCACGGGCAAAGGAACCGGTCTGCGTCGCTAGTTTCCGGACTTCGTCTGCAATAATTCTGAAACCAGCCCCGAAACTGCCGGCATGGGCAGCCTCTATTGAGGCATTGATTGCCAGTACGTTTGTCTTATCAGCAACTTCCTGAATTGATCCCGTAACGCTGGCAACCTTTTTTGTCTGTTCTTCAAGCTCCATAAACAATTCGGAAATAGTACTTGCATTCTGGGAAGTCGATTTTATCTCCGTAACACGATCGGTGATTTCCTGCCTCATCCGGTCGTTTTCCGATAATATTTTGTCCATCATCGAATCAATGCGGCCGGTATTTGCGGACGTACTTGCACTGCCTGCCTGCATTTCTTCAAACGCACTTACAATTGTACTAAGACCGTTCTGAACCTGCTCCATCGCTTCGTCCAGAATTTTCAAAGAACTGATAGTTACAGAAGTAAGCGTTATACTCTTATTATAGCCGACTGCAAGTTCTGCGATTGCATCTTCATAGTTTTCAATTTGTTTATCTGCAGCCATAATCCATCCTTATCTAATCAATCAGATCAATTCCGCATTCCAGCTGCGAAAGCCAGTCAAGAAACTCATGAACTGCAGGACCCTTGTAAATTGCACCATGCTGCGGTGCAATCATGTCAGGATTGATTTTTCTGACGCGTTCACACCACTTCTTTACAATTATGTTTGATGCCATATATCTCCGGTGGAACCCTTCTATGAGTGGTATATGTTTTTTAAAATCATCTACAAACAAAACATCATCACCATTGTTAAAAACCGCGGCTCCTATATCGCCGGAAAAAAGAATTCTGGAACGGGTATCGTAAAGATTGAACTGTCCCGGAGAATGCATAAAATGAGCCGGAATAAAATCGAGCACCGCGCCTGAGCCAAGCGTAAGTCTTGTACCTTTATCTTCGACAGGAATAACCCGGGATGAATCAACGATACCAAAATGAGGAAGGAATCGTATCCACAGGGCAGAAATATATACTTTTGCCTTTGTCACGCCGAGCCACAGGGCAATACCGGAAGAAACGTCGGGATCCTGATGTGAATAAAAAATAGTATCTATATTATCGATAGAAATATATCTGCTTACAGAAGCTACAACGCGTGAAAAAATATGCACTCCGCCCGGATCAAGAAGGATGCCCCTGTTATGATCGATAATAAGATACTGCATTGTCTGTATCTCGCTTTTCCGGTTTTTGCTGTCGGTTCCCAGCCATATAAATTTATGATCGGTATCTTCATACAGAATACGCCCGGTTGAATCTTCTTCATTTATCATACGGAAAAACTAGCACATTAACCGGAGTTTGTAAACAAAGTTTCTTCTATCTGGTCAATTCTTTATGCGAGTACTGTATCAAGCACCATCATAAGGGCAAAACCTGCAGCAAAGCCGATTGTACAGGCATCTGTTTTTTCATCACGAGCGGCTTCAGGTATAAGTTCCTCGACGACAACGTATATCATTGCACCTGCCGCAAAGGAAAGAAAATAAGGCAGAACACCTGCAATAACAGTAGTCAGAAGAATAGTAAGTACCGCGGCTGCCGGCTCCACAATACCCGACAACACACCGTACCAGAAAGATTTGAGTCTGCCGTTCCCTTCCGTTCTGAGAGGCATGGAAATAATTGCACCTTCCGGAAAATTCTGAACGGCAATTCCGATTGAAAGCGCAAATGCAGCTGCAGCCGAAATCTGCGCATTTCCACTGACCATACCAGAAAACAAAACACCTACTGCCATTCCTTCCGGAATATTATGCAGCGTAACGGCAAAAATAAGCATGGTTGTCCTGCTCAGTTTTGTATTCGGTCCCTCCGGATTTCTGGCAGCTGCATGAATATGAGGAATCGTTTTATCAAGAATAAACAAAAAGAAGACACCGCATGCAAAACCTGTTAAGGCAGGAAAAAAAGCAAATCGTTGCATTTTTTCCGACATATCCATCGAAGGAATAAGAAGCGACCATACGGAAGCCGCGGTCATAACACCTGCTGCAAACCCCATAAGGACACGCTGAACGGTCTCGTTTAATTCCCGCCGCATAAAAAAAACACATGAAGCCCCAAGCGTTGTCCCCAAAAACGGTATGAACAATCCCCAAAAAACAGTCCTCATATATCGCAACTCCTATTTACCGTCATTTTTCTGTCTCTCACGTCTAAGTTATATTGGAATTTACGATACTATATCCTTCCCGTCAAGTTTTATATACTGCCTTTTGATATTCCCGCATTTATGGTATACTTTAAACATGATTCAACTCGTTGCTTTTCTGGGTAACTACGGACACGAATATGCTCTGACACGGCATAATGCAGGATGGCTCTTTGCAGATGCACTGCCATTTGCAGAAAAACTTTCATGGCAGTCAAAATTCAAAGGTTTTTATACCGCAGTTGATACGGGTATGTTAGCAGAATGGGCCCGTCAGTACGGTCTCTGGGTAAAAAAAGACAATACCGTTGTATCAGTACCGAAAGACGCTCCCGAAAAAATTTATTTTCTGAAGCCGGAAACATATATGAATCTTTCGGGAGACAGTATTATTGAACTTGTCAATTTCTATAAACTCAGACCGGAAAATGTACTGGTTATACATGATGAACTGGAACTTCCTCTGGGAACAGTCAGTCTGAAATGGTCCGGAGGGCTTGGAGGTCATAACGGACTTCGTTCTACGAAAACAGTCCTCGGCACGCCAGACTTCTGGAGGCTGCGATTCGGCATCGGACGTCCTGACAACCGGGAAATTGCTGACTATGTACTTGCCCCGTTTACCCAGGACGAAAAGATTATACTAAGTCAGATTTTTCCCCAGGCGGCACAGTTGTTCGTAAAAATACTCCTCTCGTCAGATCCGAACCGTCTTATTCCTGAATGGGGAAAGAAAAAAGTTTCAGCAGACTAAAAACAAAATCGGACACAGGAGATGCAGTATGAATAACAAAACCGATAGACAAAACGATGTTTCTTCAGCGGACACAGCAGCTGCATTTAAACGGCTTTACGAAACAATCCGGACACTACGTGCACCCGGCGGCTGTCCGTGGGACCGGGATCAGACACCACTCTCAATGAGGAGTGATTTGATTGAAGAAGTTTTTGAGGCATGTGACGCAGTTACACTGCAGGACACACCTCATGTAAAGGAAGAACTGGGGGATGTCATCCTTAATGCTTCTCTTATTGCCTTTATGTACGAACAGAACAAGGATTTTACTACAGCAGATGTTCTTAATGAACTTACCGGCAAACTTATCCGCCGTCATCCGCATGTTTTTAAACAGAGTGAAGGAAGTGCCTGTATGACCGGCGGAATTAACACAAGCAGCGAAGTAATCAGCCAGTGGGATAAAATCAAGGAAAATATTGAGGGTCGGAAAGGCGGTTCATCGATACTTGACGAAGTCCCCGAAGGATTTCCTCCGCTGCTTCGTGCGTATAAAATGCAGAAAAAAGCCGGTAAAAAAGGATTCGACTGGACAACGACAGAGCCTGTCGCGGCAAAAGTGAAGGAAGAATTCACCGAAGTACAGGAAGCTGAAAAAAGGGTAAAAGAAGCAATAACTGAGGCTGACAATAGAGCAGAACCTCTTACAGAACATTCAACCCCTGTGGTTGATGCAGCGCAGCTTCATCTTGAGGAAGAATTCGGAGATCTGCTTTTTGCGGTAATCAACTACATGCGGCATCTGGGTATCGCCCCTGAAACGGCAATGGACAGAGCCAACCGGAAATTCTACCGGAGGTTTTCTTATGTGGAACAGCACATGAATGACGCCGGTATTCCCATGAACGGAGAGCACATTGCCGATGAAGAACGATTATGGGAAGAGGCAAAACAAACAGGCCTTTAATTAAGGTGTGGTTATTTTAGCAGAGTTCCGCTCTTTATCTTGCTAAATGACCTTTCTTTTAGTATTATTATAGTAAATTATTGTCATTTTTCTACGGAGCACACATGAAAAACAGTTATTTATCACCGTTATGTGATGATGAAGATGAAGAAAAGAAAAAGATCCCGGAGATGCCTGATCCGCTCACAGAGAAATTTCTCAAAACCCGTCAGATTATTCTTTCCGGTGAAATTAATAAAGATCTTGCTGACAAGATAGTCCGGCAGCTGCTAGTTCTTGAGGCAGACAGCAATGAAAAAACTATTTACATGTATATCGACTCTCCCGGAGGCGATGTTGATGCAGGTTTTGCAATTTTCGATATGATCCGGTTCATAAAAGCACCTGTCGTTCTTATCGGTATGGGACTTATCGCAAGTGCAGCAACACTTGTGCTTCTTGCTGTTCCGAAGGAACACCGCATAGGACTTCCTAACAGCCATTATCTTATTCATCAACCGATGAGTGGAATGAAGGGAGTGGCAACTGATATAGAAATTCATGCAAAAGAACTTGCAAAAACACATGCAAAACTCAATCAGATTATTTCAGACGAAACAGGAAAACCTGTTGATCAGGTAGCAAAAGATACGGACCGCGACCACTGGCTTGATGCAGGAGAAGCACAGGAATACGGCCTTATCAGTGCAGTAATCTGTAAACGGGAAGAACTCGAAAAATAACCATATGACATTCGACCTGACTGATGAACTGCTCAATGCTATCATGTCCGCCCTCGAAAATCAGGAACAAAAATTTCTGGTAGAGGCAGGAGCAGGTACGCTCATAAATGCAGTATCAGCAGATGATGATGAAGAAAACAATTATGCGTTGCCCGAATGGGACTCTGCGGCAGGATTCAGGCTTCGTGAAGATTTTGTCAGTCAACTTCACGCTCCACTTGCCCGTGATGAGCTGCAGAACGTACTGCATTCAGGAAGGGGGGTATTCAGAAATTTTAAAAGTGTTTTAAAGGAATTTCCTGAAGTCGAAAAACTATGGCATCAGTTCCGGAGAAGGACGATGCGTTCATATATCGGCGGATGGTATAACAATCTGCGTGAAATCTGGGGTCTTGAAAAACTTGATCAGACACCCGAAGAAAGCGATGATCTCGTACACAACGACTTCATCTTTCAAGAATATGATCCTGTTAAGGACAGGGATATCATTCTGAATTCCGCAGAGGCGCTTGACCCTGACTGCAGCTGGCCGCAGGAAATCAAAGATGCTGTTTCCGTGTTATGGCGGCATCTTTTTGAATACGGCGATTCTGTCAGTCAGACAGGTTTTGTATGTCGGGCTTTGGCCGGCGATTTTGCCGGATGTATCACGGCAGCGCCAATTTTGTCCCCTGCCGGAAAAACTGCTGTGTTAACAAGTTTTTTCGTGCCTGAAGCTTACCGTGGTTTGGGTATAGGGAGTGAACTATTTTCTATGTGTCTCTCTGATCTTCAAAAACGCGGCAGGCTGTATGTTTTGACTGCAAATACAATCATACCTGATTCCCTTATCCCAATACTTGAACGTACGGGTTTTCAAAAAACAGGTTCTGGTTTTGCAGCAAAGCTCTTGTGATTTTTCTTTTTTTTAGAGGAGTAATGTATATGTCATTCAATCATGAGTCAGAAGTAGACTTGGAACAGGCGGCTTCTTTTCTTAAAGATGCTTTGAATAAAGTAATGACCGAGGAGAATCCTGATCTTCTTAATGATCTTAAAAGAGTATTCAAAAAAACAATTCCATTTTCGAAACGTTTGTATGTTGCCGCTTTTCTCGTAAAAGAAATGCAGGGACGCTATCGGGGACATCAGACGGCCGGTCGCAGTGAACGTACTTCACGTGACAACAACTGGAAAGAACGAAATTCTACACACGACCGCATCCGCAATGACCGTAGTCACGATACAAAACAGCAGAAAGAAGTTCGTACTGCAGACACAACACCAATAGATGAATCCCACAACGAAGAACACTTCCCCCGCCCCCGCGTGCAGATAGACGAATCTCTTGCAGCAACGATATTTATCAGTATCGGACGGAACCGACGCGTATATCCGCGTGATCTTGTAGGCCTTCTTGTAAGTATTGCAGGACTTGACCGTGACAGGATCGGCGATATACGTGTTCTTGCAAATTATTCTTTTGTACAGCTTTTCAAAGATGACACAGAAAAAGCCATCTCAACGCTTAACGGGTATGACTACCGCGGACGTAAACTGGCAGTCAGCTATTCCCGGCAAAAGGGCGATGAAGCTGATGACGCTGAAGAAAACACTGCAGATAAAGCGGAAATAAATTCCTCTGAAAATCATTCCGGAGACCCGCAGATTGCAGCAGAAGATGCAAAGGCATATGCGGCAGCAGAAAAAGCGGCAGCAGACAAAGAACCGTTCACAACACCTTCTCATATTTCTTCCGATGAAAGTGAAGTCCCGGCATCCGCTGAAAATAACAGTGGCTATCTAGTCTGAGCATGCAAGTGAAATCTATAAGGATTTCACTGCGGTCCCTTAAGTAAGACTTCAGGGACCACAGCAGTTCAGATTTTTTAGTAAATTACAACTTATGGAAACTATTACCTGTCTACATACCGGCCCGCTTGGTGTAAATACCTATATCATTCCGCTTGCAGAGAATGCTGTTATCATTGTTGATCCTGCTGCATGTGCATTTACGCATGACGAAACAAAAATCACAGACTGGCTTAGTGAACATCAAAAAAGTCCTGCAGGTATATTCATAACCCACGGACATTTTGACCATATTACAGGACTCCCTGTTCTAAAAAATGCTTACCCCCATTGCGGGATAGCTATTCACAAAGATGACGCTGGAGTTCTTGGCAGTGCAACAGCTTCTTCACAGATTGCAGCGCTTGAAACAATGGGGCTTGAACATTTTTTGCCTGCATTACATCATATTCCGGCAGCAGATATCACTGTATCAGGGAACGAACTGCTTAATAATGTTTTCACCGGAAATTATGATAAAGAAATACAAACAGCACTTTCTCAATGGAAAGTCATTCATACGCCGGGACATTCAAAAGGTTCTGTCTGTCTGTATAATGAATTCAGGAAAGAACTTATTACAGGCGATACGCTCTTTTACCGCAGCTACGGACGGACTGATCTGGGCGGAGATGAAAATGAAATAATACGCAGTCTGGTTATGCTTAAAGAAGCGATTCTACCTGACACTGTTGTATATCCGGGACATGATTATTACGGATTCACGTTTGCAGAAAATTTCCGATAAACAGCAGTCATTTTCCGTCTGTTTTTTTTGAAGCATCATACCGGTTAATTCCACAAATATGTTTTTCCGGGCAAAAACGGAATGAACTGAAGCCCCTGTAAAGTTGCTTCAATACGATAAAAAACAGTATTTACATTTAATCCGTCAAGTTCAAGTACGGCAAAGGAAGACGGCACACCTCCCCTCGGAAGACAGGGGCTCCCCGGATTAACCATATAGACTGTATCTCTTGTTTCATCAGCAATATGTGTATGGCCATACAGTGCAATATCAGCCCCTGCTCTTTCTGCTTCTTTCTTAAGTAATTGTATTCCGTAATATGTCCTCTGTTCATGACCGTGAACAACATAAATCGTATGTTCTACCGCAGAAAAAATCTGCCGCCGGGGAATTGCTAACTCTCTATAAACAGAATCGTCTTCCTTTCCGACGGGATTAAAACATACGGGAAACCTGTTTGAATCTCCATTACCTTTGACAAAGGCAACAACAGGAGGCACACATGCGGCATACACTTTATCGGAAGCCGCATCATCCATACAGGAAGCAAAGTCTCCGGCACCGTCACCGCAGAATACAAGAGCATCACACGACGGCCCTATCCGTCCGACTATACAACGGAACAAATCCCTCTGTCCGTGAGAGTCGGAAATAACAAGTATCTTTGCACTTTTCTTCACCACAAGATCAGCAATATCTTTTTCTGAGCCAAGCAGATAATGTTCCCTTTGCTTTAGCGTTATCATATTTTACTAATTCATCACAAAATGATTCACAGACTGCAGTCCGGATTCAGGATCAACATAATGACTTACTGTCACCTTCCCGACGATACTTTTTAAATGAGTATACAAGTCCTTGTTCTTCGGAAGAGGTGCATCAAGAGCCAGCATATATTTTATTGATCGTCTGATCATATCAGGCACTTCTTTTATATAAAGCTGCTGAGATTCATCTTTTACAGCACCATCAATATCGGCTTCCTGAGCCTTATCAAGAATAAAATCAGCAGTCCCTTCCATTCCGAGTACATCATCCTGAGAAAAAAACGAAAAAACCGGAAAAGAAGGAATACCATTATAGGAATCCTGCAGATGCGCTATACCATAGTTAGTATTCTCCGGCGCACCGAGCAGAATTACCCCGCGTACATTTTTATCGTTCATGTATAATGGTAATTCTGCAGCAATTGATTTTGTGCCATGTTTAAAACTGTCGGGAAAAACAAGAGGAAGGATAAGTCCTCCATTCTCTGCAGCTCCGTACTTTTTGTATAATTCTGCAGTCATATTCTGAACAAAATCCGCATCATTATACCCATAGCCGAATAAAATACAAATACAGTCATCGGACACATGCCATGTCTGGGTTTGCAGCTTTAATTCAGCGGCATCCTGATCCGCAGGTTTTACAGACAAAGAAACAGGAACATCAGAAGAATGAATCTCCGTCTTCTGTCGCCCACAGGATAAAAAGAGACTGCAGACGCCGGTAACCACTGCATATATCAATATCCGATATTTTCCGTATTTCATCAATCTTTTCCTTATTTTTATTCTATCAATTTTCTTCTTCCTTGAAAAGGATACCTGTTTTCATGTATTATATAGTAGTGAATATCGTTAATACAATTTTACAGCTTCTCGGAAGTCTGGGATTTCTCCTGTATGGTATGAAATTGATGAGCGACGGCATCCAGAAAAGTGCCGGCGAAAAACTGCAGCGTGCACTGGGATTTATGACCGGCAACAGATTTGCTGCTATGCTGACAGGACTTGTAATTACTATGATTATTCAGTCGTCAGGGGCAACAACTGTCATGGTAGTTACGTTCGTTAATGCCGGACTGATTTCATTGACACAATCTATCGGAGTTATTTTCGGAGCTAATATTGGAACAACCGTCACCGCATGGATTGTTGCCCTTTTCGGTTTTAATTTCAACATAGCATCTTTTGCAGTTCCTATTGTCGGTTTCGGATATCTGCTTACCGCAATCAAAAAACTTCACAAGGAAAATCTGGGTGAAGCTGTAATGGGATTCGGTATTCTTTTTCTAGGGTTAAGCATGCTGTCAAAGACGATCACCCTGAAAAATTCAAGCAGTCTGTTGTTTCTTACACAGTTCCAGAACAGCGGAATACTTGCTATAACAATCGGTGTTCTTACAGGAATTGTGATTACTGCCCTTATACATTCATCAAGTGCATTGACAGCCATAATACTTACCATGGCATACAATAAACTGCTTACCTGGGATTTCGCCTGTGCAATGGTACTGGGAAGTAATATCGGGTCAACCATTGATTCCATACTTGCATCAATAGGTACAAGCGTAAATGCAAAAAGGACATGTCTGGTACATGTCCTTTTTAACGTTTCAGGAGTAGCCCTTGCACTTATTTTCTTTCATCCGTTTCTAGCTCTTGTAGACTGGATTGTTCCTGGTCCGGTCGAAAGTAATATTACCTTCCACATAGCCATGCTTCATACGTTGTTCAATATCACCACATCTCTGCTCTTTATACCGTTTGTAAAACAAATCGCAGCACTGACAGAAAAAATCATAAAACCAGGTACTAACGAAACGCCACAGGAATACCACTTAGAATTTACGGGCATCAAGGAAAACGCAACGGCAGGAATTATTCGTGCAGAAAAAGAGATAACCGATATGACGGACGTTGTAACAGGTATGTTCGATCGAATTCAAATGGGATTCAGCAACCGATCTCAGACATTCATCGACGAACATATCGGCCCACTGTCACAGGCAGAAGATTATGCCGACGAAATGCATGTTCAGTTGTCCCGTTATATTATTCAATGCGAGCATCTCCCTGTAAATGAAAAACAGCTGAATAATCTTTCTATTATGCTGCAGGTTGTAGATGAACTTGAACTGATGACCGACGACTGTCTGAATATCGGCTTACTTCTTGAACGCAGTATAGAAAAGAAAATGAAATTTCCGCAGGAAGATATGGACCGGCTTATTCCGTATGTTGAACTAGCCCGCCAGTTTCTTCAGTTTATCCGTATAAATATCAATAAGCATCTTGATATGGATAAACTTGCAATGGCAAATGAAATAGAAGGTCAGATTGATTTATTCCGTAAAAACCTTAAAAAAACAGCACGAAAACGACTCGAAAGCGGAGCCGACGTTAAATCAGAACTCCTATATATCGACATGGTCCGGCAGATAGAAAAAATAGGTGACAGAGCATTCAGTATTTCAGGACTTCTCTCACAAACGATCTGAATATGAAAACTAAAAAAGAAGGCACAAGTTTTTCAACCTGTGCCTTCTTCCTCCTTATTTTTTTTCTACTTTATTTATTTTATTTCGGCTGTAACATATACATCTTTAGTTTCCGGATCTGCCTTAACCAGAGTCCCTTCTGCTTTGCCCCCCTGTTTTACAGAAAGCGTTACATCCCCATTATTTTTTATATTTTTGACAGTAATATGATATGTCACACCTCTGAATTTACGGCAGATTTCCGCATTCTCTATATGAGAAGGAAGTCTGGGCTCAACAATAAGACCATCATATGCTGGCCGTATTCCGCATAAATACTGAGAAAGTGCAACAAAATTCCATGAAGCAGTTCCCGTAAGCCAGCTGTTTTTTGCTTCTCCAAACCGCCCCGCCTCCTTACCGGCAATCATCTGTGCATAAACGTACGGTTCCGTACGGTGAATATCGCTGATGTCTTCCAGATATGCAGGTGCAATCTTCTGATAATGTTCAAACGCATCCTGAGGACGTCCTGAACATACTTCACCAATAATTACCCAGGGATTGTTATGACAGAAAATACCGCCGTTTTCCTTATATCCCGGCGGATATGACGAAACTTCACCAAGTTCAACATGATATTCTTTGTACGCAGGAAAAAGAATAACGATACCGTACTTGGAATCAAGGTATTTTTTTACACTATCAAGAGCTTTGCAGGGATATCCCTTGTCTGCCCCGATCTGTGCCATTGTGCCAATACCCTGCGATTCAATGAAAATTTTCCCATCGTTACATTCATGAGAACCGATCTTTCGTCCGGCATCATCATATGCTCTGATATACCATTCTCCGTCCCAGCCTGTTTTGCAAATCTGCGCTTCCATTTTCTTTGCGGCATCTTCAGCGAATTCCGCCTCAGCCTCATTTCCGAGAAGACGGCACATCGCTGCATAATCAGGTGTAACATAGACAAACATTTCTGCAATCATAACAGACTCGGCATTCGTTCCGTCTTTGTTTGTACATGTTTGAAAAGAATCATTGGGGTCTGTACTGAAACAGTTCAGGTTTAAACAGTCGTTCCAGTCTGCGCGGCCTATAAGAGGCAGACCATGCGGACCTATATGGGTCGTTGTATACCGGTATGAACGCTTAAGATGCTCAAACAAAGTAGCAGTATTTTTCTCATTATTATCAAATGGGACCTGCTGTTTAAGGAAAGATACATCGCCTGTCTCCCTGATATAACCGCCTACCCCCAGAACGAGCCACAGCGGATCGTCATTAAACTGAGAACCTATATCAGCGTTGCCGCGTTTTGTAAGAGGCTGGAACTGATGATATGCACTACCGTCTTCAAACTGAGTAGAAGCTACATCAAACAAACGTTCCCTGATTCGACCTGCAGGAAGTTGATGAACCGTACCCAGCATATCCTGAGATGTATCCCGGAAACCGATTCCGCGACCGATACCACTTTCGAAATAACTTGCAGAACGGGCAAAATTGTACGTAACGACACACTGATACTGATTCCACACAGCCATCCTGTCAAGTTTTTCATCTCCCGTTTTTAGTGTAAAATGAGACAGAATTTCTTTCCAGTATTCCGAAAGTTCTGCAAATGCTTCGTTTACCTGCTCCGGAGTTGTAAATTTCTGCTGCAGTGCATAAGCTTTTTCTTTGTTAATAATCCCGCTGGCAGTATTTGTGCGAAGTAAATTTCTGCTGTCTGCTCCCTGTTCTTTTGTTTCCGCCCATTTTTTGTCAACATCGTTTTCAATATATCCAAGTGTGAATATATATGTTGTTTCTTCTCCAGGTCCGAGATTACATTCAAGACGATGGCTTGCTATCGGCGACCATCCGTCCGCTACAGAATTACCACTTTTTCCTGCAAGTACAGTCTGAGGCTTATCAAGTCCGTTGTACAATCCCAGAAATGTTTCACGATCCGAATCAAATCCCTGAACAGGCTTATTGCAACTGTAGAAAACAAAATGATTACGACGTTCTCTATATTCGGTTTTATGATAAATGGTACTTCCCTCGATTTCGACTTCCCCGGTTGAAAAATTCCTCTGAAAATTAGTACAGTCATCCTGCGCATTATACAAACACCATTCAACAAACGATACAAGCGAAACCTGTTTTGCCTTTTCAGTTGTATTTTTGAGTGTGATCATCTGGACTTCTGCATTTTCACCATTCGGTACCATATATAGAACATTTACCGCAAGTCCGTTTTTTTCAGAATTTATTTTTGTATAACCGAAACCATGTCTGCATTCATATTTGTCAAGTTTTGTTTTTACCGGCTGCCACCCCGGATTCCAAATCGTTTCACCGTCTTTTATATAGAAGTAACGGCCGTTTGTATCGAGCGGGATATCATTATACCGGTAACGGGTAATACGCCGTAATCGCGCATCAGTATAAAATGCATAGCCACCAGCCGTGTTTGAAATTAAAGAAAAAAACTTTTCGCTTCCCAAATAGTTAATCCAAGGATATGGAGTCTGCGGCGTGGAAATCACATATTCACGATTATCATCATCAAAAAAACCAAATCTCATAAGATACTCCCAAAATATATCACTACTACAACGTTGTAGTTTTATTATACACAGTCTTTTTCTTTTGTCAACAAATAAAAACTTACTGAGAAAGAGTTGATACCGAAGCACCTCTTATAAGTTTCCCACTTACTATGCTATGAGACGGCAGGCATGAATCTGTTTTCTCAATCTCATCGATAAGGTGTTCTGCAATAAGTTTACCAATAAGTGAGCCATTCTGCATATAAGTTGTAAGCGGAGGTGTAAGCATTGACGTAAGCATAATTCCATCGTATCCGGTAATACTTATATCCTTACCGATAATCAATTTATGTTTATTCAAAACACGGATTCCACCAAGTGCTGCAAAATCATCAGGATACATAATACATGTCGGCGGCAGAGGCAGTCCAAGTAAAATTTCTGTAGCTTCTCCGCTTGTCACAGGATCATGATAGATACCTTGAAGAATGTATGACTCGGGAATTTTAATACCACGTATCCTTGTAAATTTTTGAAATGAAGCAATCCGCTCCTCTGTTACGTGAGTAGCTTCTCCGTGAATGACAGCAATTCTTGTATGTCTTTTTAAAAATATATATTCAAGCAGTGCATTCATACCTGCATTATTATCGTTCATAACAGCAGAATGATCTCTGTCTGAAATATAATCCAGCGTAACAGTCGGAATATCGCTTTTTATAAGCTGTTGAATATCCGGTCTGTCAAATTTTGTTGCCAGAATTGCGACTCCATCGAAATTACGGTATTTACAATGCGCAAAATAATCGAAACCGGCTGTATTCGGGCTGCCCATAAACGTAACATCAAACCCCTGAGACATAGCTGTCATTTGAAGACTACTGAAAATCGTTGCAAAATACTGATGCTGTAATCCGCTTCCTGTCTGATCTTCAAATATTACACCGATATCATAAGTACGGTTTGTACGCAGCGTACGAGCAGCCAGATTGGGATGATAGCTCATTTCCTGTGCTTTCTGCTGAACTATTTTGATTGTTTCAGCTCCAATCTCAGGGCTTCCTTTCAGAGCTTTGCTCACCGTCGAAAATGAAACCCCGCACTCTTTTGCAATATCCTTCAGCGTTATCAAAATAAGTTGCTCCAACGTTTATTAAATTATACACGATTATTCCGTTTTTTTCAACTTTCCTCAAGTACAAGGTCGCATACAGCAGCATTTGCAATTTTGACAAGATCCTGTGGCGCAATGATAATCTGTTCTCCCCTCACACCTGCACTGATGTAGACTTTATTATATTTAAGTACCTGACTGTCAATAAATGTCCGGAACTGTCGTTTCATACCAAGCGGAGAACAACCTCCACGTATATACCCTGTAAGCGCAAGCAGTTCATCAGGTTTTACCGGAGATATTTCTTTTGCCCCTGCTGCTGCACGGGCCTTTTTTAAATTAATTTCACATACGGCACTCTGACAAAAGACACAAAGTTCTTTCGACTGAGTCCTCATAACAATAGTTTTAAACACAACATGCGGATCTATTCCCAACTTTGCGGCAATTGACTCAGCAGCACCCCGTTCCAGTTCATGTTCTCCGTCATCATTGTAAGAAGAGATTTCGTATGGAATATGTGCAGACTCAAGAATACGCATAGCATTTGTCTTTTTCATATTTTTATAATACAATACAAATATCATCGTCTCAATACTATAAGGACATGTTATTTATGGATATACTATTTTATCAATCAATCAAAAAAGAGCTTACAGAGAATATCCTTCCCTATTGGGAAAAATACGCTCGTGATACCGAATCAGGCGGATTTTTTGGAAACATTGACAACAACAACAATCAGAATAAAAATGAAATTCGTTCTATAGTAATGACGTCATGCTTTCTATGGGCCTATAGTGCAGCTGCACGACTTTTCAATAAGCCGGAGTATCTTGACATGGCAGAATATGCATCTTCCTCAATGATGCATCAATTCTTCGATAAAGATAACGGAGGCTTTTTCTGGTCGGTTAATACTGATGGTACTCCCTGTGTTTCAAAAAAACAAATTTACGGAGAAGCGTTTGCTGCTTATGCACTTTCAGAATATGCAGCAGCCCTGACAGAAATAAAAAAACAGACACTGCAGCCATACGCTGTAATGGATAAAGCTCTTTCAATATTTTCACTACTTGAAAAATATGCCCGAGATCCGGAAAACGGAGGATATGTTGAAGCTTTAACGACAGACTGGAAACCTACTACGGATCTCAAGCTTTCTGAAAAGGATATCGACTGTGAAAAATCAATAAACACCAATCTTCATGTCATGGAAGCCTACACTAATTTATACAGAAATCTTTCTATAGTGTATCCGGAACAAAAGGATACAAAAATACTTGTAGGAAAATCACTTTCTGATCTTGTACGCGTTTCAATTACAAAAATTCTGCAGCAAAACGGTCATTTAGGAATCTATTTTAACAGGGACTGGTCACGCATAGATAACGAAATTTCTTACGGTCATGATATTGAAGCCAGCTGGCTGCTTTGGGAAGCTGCAAATGAGCTCAGCAATGAACAGCTTATATCAGAAGTCCGTCCTGTTTCAGTGCGTATGGCAATGGTGGCATATGAAGAAGGATTTGATAAAAAAAGCGGTGGCTTTGAAAATACACTTATTAACGGGAAAAAGGATAAAACACGTATCTGGTGGAATCAGGCGGAAGCAGTTAACGGATTCTTCAATGCATGGGAACTTTCGGGCAGCGACAATTTTAAGGAAGCTTTTCAGCTTGTCTGGAAATGGATAGAAGAATATCAGGTCGATAAAAAAAATGGGGACTGGTTCTGGGCAGTTAACGAAAATGGCAAACCGGACCTTGAGCAGGCGAAAGGGGGAAACTGGAAAACAGCGTACCACAATGCACGATGCTGTATGGAAATACTTCGTCGCACAGGAAATGCAAAAATCTGACAGAAGGCTGCATTTCCGATATCAGAGAAACTGCAGCCAGTCAATTTTATTCCATATAGTAGGTCTTAATCGGTGGAAATCCGTTAAAACATATAGAAGCATACGTAGATGTATAAGCTCCTGTAGAAAGCCAGTAGAGTCTGTCTCCCGCCTTCAACCCTACAGGTAATTTGTACTTAGCATTCTCATACATAATGTCCATACTATCGCACGTCGGGCCTGCAATAATCACCTCTCCTTCCTTTGCATCCTTTTCATAACCTTCAACAATAACAGGATACTTAATTGACTCATCGAGAGTTTCTATAAGACCATTAAATTTTCCACTGTCGACATAAATCCAACGGTTAAGTGCAGTATTATTCTTACGGGATGTCATAATCACTTCACTTGTAAGTACTCCAGAATCGCCCACAAGAGAACGGCCTGGTTCCAATATTATCTCCGGGATATCATCTCCGAAATCATCGTGAAGGTACCGCGTAATTTCAGATGCATACTCCTGTAAACTGTTAGTAGGTTCTATATAGGAAGCAGGAAAACCTCCTCCCATATTTATCATTGTCAGTTTTATATTTTCCTCTTCTTCAAGCGAAGTAAAAAGGTACTTTGTTTTCGCAATCGCATCGTTCCACTGTCCGATATCACGCTGCTGACTTCCTACATGAAAACTGATTCCATATGGGGTTAATCCAAGATCACGCGCTAGAACCAGCAAGTCATAAGCCATGTCAGGATGACAGCCGAATTTCCGAGAAAGAGGCCAGTCTGCAGTCACAGAATTTTCAACAAGGATACGTACATATACACGGGATCCTGGCGCCTGTTCCGCAATATTTTTAAGATCATCCTTGCAGTCGGTCGCAAACATTCTTACGCCCTTGTCGTAAAAGTACTTTATGTCTTTTGCTTTTTTTATGGTGTTTCCGTAGGAAAGTCTGTCAGGGGAAACCCCCAGTCCTAAGATTTGATCAAGTTCATACTTTGAAGCTATATCGAAATTGGACCCCATCTCGATAAGCATTTTAAGCACCGGTTCGCCGGGATTCGCTTTCATAGCGTAAAAGATACATGCATACGGGAAAGAATCCCTCAATTTGGTAAAATTGTTTTTCACTGTATGCAGATTAATAACGATGTTTGGTGTTTCAAAGTCTTTTGAAAATTCTTTGAAACGTCTCCACTCTGTGTCTGAAACGTAGTCTTCGCGATTAAGCAAAATCGTGTACCACCTTATAGATAAAAAATCCCGGGCCTGATTTTCGAGTCCGTTCTGTTGTACCGGCTAATGCCGTTTTTTCAACGCTAGTGGGGATAATATCACAATCGCATTGAAGAATAAATAGTTTTAATAAAAATTATTGCTTTTTTTTGATATTTCGTTCATACTTTTCTCATGGAAACACGTAATATATTCGAAAATTTATCTCCGTTGGACCATCGATATTCTCTATCGGAAAAAGAAGTATACGACAAGCTTACACTGTATATATCAGAAGCAGCCAGTATTCGTTCATGTGCAAAAGCAGAATCAGCACTTATAAAGGCACACCTGTCAGTACGTAATCAACTTACTCCCCAGATGGAGCAACTACTCGATACTATGGCAAAAAACATAGATCCTGAAGAAGTTTATATTGAAGAAGAAAAAACACAACATAACATACGCGCTCTTGTAAATGTAATTAAAAAGAAAGTTCCAGATGAAATCGGCCCACTTGTTCATCTGGGAGCGACAAGTGTAGATATTCTTGATACTGCACTTTCCATGCGCATGCGGGACGTTACACAAAATGTTGTTCTCCCAGAACTCAAAACGCTTGAAACAGCATTATGCACAATTGCAGACAGAGATGCAGAAACACCGCAAGTCGGCCGTACTCACGGGCAGCATGCTGTACCTATCACGTTCGGCTGGGCCATTGCAGAATTCGTCAGCAGACTGGGAAAATCCATTCTCCGTATTGAAGAACTTTCAAAACAGCTCAAAGGAAAACTTGCGGGTCCGGTCGGGGCATATAACGGACCTAGTATGATCGTAAAAGATCCGGAAGATCTTGAACGCCGCTATCTTGCATTTCTTGGGCTGGAACCGAGCGAGTATTCAAACCAGCTGGTTGAACCGGAATATCTTTTACGGCTTTTGCTCGAATTCAATGTAGCGTTTGGTATAATTGCAAACCTTGCTGATGATCTCCGTAACCTCCAGCGTTCCGAAATCGGCGAAGTATTTGAATATTTCAGCGCAACACAAGTCGGTTCAAGTACAATGCCGCAAAAAAGAAATCCATGGAACAGTGAACATGTAAAATCTCTCTGGAAAGCCATGTGTCCCCGGGTCATAACATTTTACATGGATCAAATTTCAGAGCATCAGAGGGATTTAACCAATAGTGCAAGCCAGCGTTTTATAGCCGATTATGTTACAGGTTTTACCATGGCTATTGCACGAATGAAGAAAGTCGTACTGGGATTACAGGCAGATAAAACCGCCATGGAACATACTCTGGAAAACGCAGGGGGAAAAGTAAAAGGTGGTGTTCTTGCAGAACCGGCTTATATACTGCTTGGTGAGGCCGGAATAAATGACGGACATGAAATAATCCGTAAAATAACACTTGAATGCGAACAGACTGGAGACAGCTTTTTTACCGTACTAAAACGACATGCGGAAGCATATGATAAAATCACAG
The DNA here is from genome assembly GCA_023231445.1 of Treponema sp. Taxonomy (GTDB): domain Bacteria; phylum Spirochaetota; class Spirochaetia; order Treponematales; family Treponemataceae; genus Treponema_D. The sequence continues at coordinate 23,242 of JALNVF010000037.1, forward strand.
CGCAGCTCAAAAAGCTGGGTATTCCTGATTCAGAAACCTTTTTTGAAAATCCTGCTCGTTATAGAGGTCTCGCTGCTGAAAAATCACGCCGCCTGGCAAAAAAATATGCGGAATTAATGAAAAACTAATTGTTGATGAACAAAAAACCGGAATACTAAGTTCCGGTTTTTTTATAATCATTTATTATTTGTCATTTGTAAGTTTATTGTAGTAAATTTAAATAAATTTACTACAGGAAGTACAATAAATGGAATCGATTGAGAAAAATGTAATTACCAATCCACTACCGGAAACATCGCTGCCACAGATAATATGTAATAATGTTCAATCCGAAAAGGACTTTTACAAAATGGCATTCGAATTTCAGCAGATAATGATGCTTTACGATAGTGCCGCAAAACAGATAGTAACAAAACTTGAAATACTGAACAAAGAATACAGAATATCGGGACGTCGGAATCCAATCGAAACAATAAAATCACGTATAAAAACAGCAGACAGTATCGCTGCTAAATTAGAGAAAAAAGGATACCCGGTAACATTTGATGCCATGACTAAAAAAATGAATGACATTGCAGGTGTTCGCGTAATATGCCCGTATATTTCCGATATTTATACAGTACGCTATATTCTTCTGAAACAACCTGATATAAAACTTGTACAGGAAAATGATTACATAAAAGAACCAAAAGCTTCCGGTTACCGGAGTCTTCATATAGTAGTTGAAACTCCTGTTTACCTGTCAGAAGCAAAACATATAATCCGTGTTGAAATTCAACTTCGAACAATTGCAATGGATTTCTGGGCAAGTCTTGAACATGAACTTCACTACAAAACAACAACACAAGTACCAGACAGAATCCGGAAAAAATTATTTGAATGTGCCGAAACCATAGCCGCTACTGACCGGGAAATGGAAGAAATTGCACTTGAACTGCACAGTCTGAAGAATTAACTTCCGGTTTGCTTTGCTCACTGAAACCCGCGCCTGGCGGGACACGTAATTACAAAATATAGATTATTCTATGAAATAAAAGAAGACAAAAAAAAAGCCCGGCAGCTGCCTACTTTCCCGCCAAAAGGCAGTATCATCGGCGTAAGAGAGCTTGACTTCCGTGTTCGGAATGGGAACGGGTATAACCTCTCCACTATGGCCACCGG
>JALNVF010000038.1 GCA_023231445.1 Treponema sp.
CCGCCTTATGACGATCGATGAAATCCATGCCGTTACGATGATAGATCTGTGGTTTCTTGCAAAGATTCAGCATATTGTCGACAGAGAGTCGCAGCTTGAATCGGTCAGGGCAGGGAAGGCGGAACTTACGCCGGAACTGTATCTGCAGGCGAAAAAAGACGGCTTCCCTGATAAGGTTATCACAGACTTGAGCGGTGTGAAGATTCCCGGAAGTATGGGAAATACGAAGGAAGCGAAACAGGCTGCATCTCTTGCTGCAAAAGGAAAACTTGCACACATTCCCGCGACATACAAAATGGTCGATACCTGCGCCGGCGAGTTCAACGCCGAAACACCGTATTTTTACGGCGGATACGACAGAGAAAACGAAGCTGCTCAGTTCCTTGAAGAGCGAAAAAATAAAAAGAGCAAAAAAGGTACGATTATTGTTCTTGGTTCGGGACCTATCCGCATAGGGCAGGGAATTGAGTTCGACTATGCTTCTGTTCAGTGTGTATGGTCGCTTAAGAAACTCGGATACGATGTCGTGACGATTAATAATAATCCTGAAACAGTTTCGACAGACTTTGATACGTCGGACCGGCTGTACTTCGAACCTCTTACGCCGGAAGATGTCATGAGTGTCATCAATACGGAGAAACCGCTCGGTGTTGTCGTGGCGTTCGGCGGCCAGACGGCCATTAAATTAACAAAATTTCTTGACAGCCAGGGAATCAGAATCCTCGGTACGAGCGCCGATTCGATCGACATCGCGGAGGACCGGGAACGATTTGAAACGCTCTGCGATAAGCTCGGCATAAATAAGCCGAAGGGAGAAACTGTCCTTACTGCGGAAGAGGCTCTTGTGTCGGCCAACCGGCTTACGTATCCCGTTCTGCTCCGTCCTTCGTACGTTTTAGGTGGTCAGAATATGATCATCGCGTTCAATGACGATGACGTGAAGGAGTACATGGCAATTATTCTGGCACAGGGAATAGAAAATCCGGTACTTATTGATAAATATATGATGGGTATAGAGCTTGAGGTCGACGCGATCTGCGACGGAAAAGATATACTGATCCCTGGAATTATGGAACATATAGAGCGCACCGGTATTCATTCCGGCGACTCGATTGCAGTGTATCCGTCGTGGAACCTTAACGACATTCTGCGGCAGAAGATACTGAAGCAGTCGCGCGAGCTTGCGCTTGCACTCGGCACGAAGGGACTGGTGAACATTCAGTACCTGATTTACAACAACGATCTTTTTATCATCGAAGTGAATCCCCGTTCGTCGCGTACGGTTCCGTATATCAGTAAGGTTACCGGTGTGCCGATGGTAGAGCTGGCAACGCGCGCTATGCTCGGGGAAAAAGTGAAAGATTTCGGGTACGGGACAGGGCTGTACCGTATCCCGCCGTACTTCGCGGTCAAAGTTCCTGTATTCAGTTTTGAAAAACTCATGGATGTCGATACCCATCTGGGACCGGAGATGAAATCTACGGGAGAAGTCCTAGGTCTTGCTTCGACAATGGAAGAGGCAATCTTTAAAGGACTTATTGGTGCAGGGTACCGCATGAAAAAAACGGGCGGGGTACTCTTTACCGTACGGAAAACAGATCAGTTTGAAATACCTGACCTTGCACGTAAATTCTGCGACATGGGATTTAAATTGTATGCGACGGAAGGTACGGCGAAAGTAATAAGCGACTTTGGCATGGATGTTACTGTTGTTAATAAAATTCATGAAAATCCGGCCGACAATCTGCTTACGCTGCTTGATACTGGAAAAATCGATTACGTCGTTTCTACAAGTGCAAAGGGCCGTAATCCGAGGGCTGACAGCGTGCGGATGCGCCGGCACGCTGTAGAACGCGATATTCCGTGCCTTACTGCAATTGATACGGCGAATGCGCTTGCGAACTGTCTGATGAGTCATTATACAGCGGAGAACGTCGAACTTGTAAATATCAATGATCTGCGTGAGGCAAAAGAGAAACTTCATTTCTACAAGATGCAGAGCACTGGTAACGATTTTATCATCATTGATGCAGAGCATCAGGTTGTAACGAATCCCGGCGGACTTGCGGTGAGCCTGTGCAAACGTCATGCAGGTATCGGTGCTGATTCACTTGTGCTTATTAAAAACAGCGATAAGGCCGACGCATACATGCAGTTCTTCAACCTTGACGGCAGCGAAGGCCGTATGGCGGGAAATGCGATCCGTGCGGTTGCAAAGTATCTGTACGATAATAATATTAACGGGGTAAAAGACAAAAGCGACCAGAGTGCTCCGACTGCGAAATTAACAATCGATACAGCGAGCGGCATCAAAAAACTTACATTATATAAGCTTAATGGAAAAGTTTCGTCGGTGACCGTTGACATGGGGTGTCCTCTGTTTACGGCTGAATCGCTTCCTACGACGCTGAAATCCGTCGATATGAAATCAGGAGACAAAATGCCTGCACAGGCAATCGTCAATGTCCCTCTTATGATTGGAGGACAGAAATACGATGTAACATGTCTTTCTGTAGGTACGCCTCATTGTGTCGTTTTCTGCGGATTTGTTGATAAAGTAAATCTTGCAGAAGTTGGTCCGCTCTTTGAAAACAACGAAGTGTTCCCGAACAGGACAAATACCGAGTTTGTGCGCGTGGTCGGACGCAACGAGCTTAAGATGCGCACCTGGGAGCGCGGCAACGGCGAGACCCCGGCATGCGGAACGGGCGCATGCGCAGCGGCAATAGCGGCAGTCCTGAACGGATACTGTCCGATGAACGAGAACATCACCGTAAAAGTGCGCGGCGGTACGCTCGTGGTCAAGTACACGGGAGATACGGTGTATTTGACGGGGCAGAGTGACCTTACATACGAAGGCGACATCGAGATTTAAAACCTGAAGGAGTTTTGTGCAGTTTTAGCCTACTTGCATAAATCCCCTAAACTTGTTATTTTGTTAAAACAGACAAAGAAGTCGCAGAAATGTTGTTGTATAACTGCATTTCTGCGACTTCTTTTTTTTGCTGCCGCTGAGGAGGATTTCGTGAAACAAATGATTTATCTGCAGGACGTTTCGATGAGTTACGGAGAAAATAAAGTTCTCGACAAAATAACGCTCTGTATTGCAGAGGGAAGCAAAACTGTTATTATCGGACCGAGCGGGGCAGGAAAAAGTACGCTGCTGAGGTGCATGAATCTGTTCGAACACCCGCAGGAGGGACAGGTTTTTATTGACGACGAGGAATTGACTAACCAGCCGGCACATGTTCTGTATAAAGCAAGACAGAGTATTGGTATGGTGTTTCAGAATTTTAATCTGTATGCGCATAAAACTGTACTGGAAAACCTGACGCTTGCCCCTGTTCTTTTACGTCATGAAAAAAAGGCTGCAGCGGAAGAACGTGCGATGGCTAATCTTGAAAAAGTAGGACTTGCCAATAAGCGCGGTGCTTATCCGTCAGAATTAAGCGGAGGACAGCAGCAGCGCGTTGCTATTGCCCGCGCACTTACGATGAACCCCAAGGTTCTGCTGTTTGATGAGCCGACAAGCGCACTTGATCCTGAGATGATAAGCGAAGTTTTGAAAATTATGGAAGAAGTTGCCCGTGAAAATATTACGATGGTATTTGTTACGCATGAGATGGGATTTGCATCTCACATTGCAGACCGTCTACTGTTTTTGGACGGTGGTAAAATCATGGAAGACGGAAGTCCGCACGAAGTGTTCACCAATCCGCGGAGTGAACGTACGCGCGCCTTTCTTAGTAAAATATTGAAATCTGCATAACAGAGGAGGCAGAAAAAATGAAACATGTAGGAAAGATAATTGCTGTCGGGATGGTTGTGATGGCTGTATCCGGTTTTGCGTTTGCAAAGAACAGTGCTCTGGACAAAATAAAAAAATCAGGTGTACTCAAGGTCGGAGTAAAGGAAGATGTTCCGAAATTCGGTTACCTGAATCCGTCTACGAATGAACACGAGGGGTTTGAAATCGACCTTGCAAAAGCCATCGCAAAGAAAATTTTCGGTGATGAAACGAAAATTAAGTTTACCGGTGTTACGGCAAAAACCAGAGGCCCGCTGCTTGATACGGGGGAGGTTGATCTGGTGCTTGCTACATTTACAGTAACAGATGCACGGCGCAAAGTTTATGATTTCAGCGATATTTATTTTACAGATGCAGTCGGTATTATGACAAAAAAAGCATCCGGAATCAAATCTTTTGCGGATTTGAACGGAAAAACGATCGGTGTAGCGCAGAGTGCGACGACAAAAAAAGCTCTGCAGGAGGGAGCCGACAAAGCCGGAATAACAATTAAATTCAGTGAATATGCGACGTATCCTGAAATAAAAACAGCTCTCGACAGCGGACGTATTGATGCGTTCTCTGTCGATCAGGCGATTCTTCTTGGCTATATGGAAGACAGTGTTATGCTGCTTCCGGAACATTTTGAGGAACAGCCGTATGGTGCCGCTATAAAAAAAGGAAATACTGAATTATTGAATCTGGTAAACGGTGTTATTGAAGATATGAAAAAGAACGGTGAACTTGATTCGCTTCTTGCAAAAAATGGTTTAAAATAAGTAAGAATCAAAGGGTATGTATTTTTGGAGGAAAAATGTTTGATTTGTCCAGGTGGCAGGAGTTGTTCCAGAACTTGAATGTTTTTGCAGAAGGTTTTGGAGTAACGGTTTCTGTTTCAATTCTGAGTCTCATTTTTATGCTGCTGATAAGTCTTGTTGTGGGATTACTGCGTTGTTCAGAAAACCGTGCTGTCAGAGCCTGCCTGCTGGCATATATTAATTTTTTTCAGAATACACCGCTTGTAATTCAGATACTGTTTATGTATAACGTCCTGCCTCGTGCCGGCGTTATGCTCAGCCCGTTTACGTGCGGTCTGCTTGGTCTTTCACTGTATACCGGTGCATTCGGGGCTAGTATTGTTGAAGCTGCAATAAAAGCCGTCCCGAAGGGGCAGCATGAAGCCGCATACAGTCAGGGTATGAATTATACGCAGACAATGTTTCTAATTGTACTCCCTCAGGCTGTACGTATAGCACTACCACCGCTTGCAAACCAGTGTGTGAACATGATAAAGAATTCTTCTGTACTTGCACTTATTGCAGGCGGCGATCTGATGTATAGGGCTGATTCATGGGCAAGTGATAATTTATATTATACACAGTCGTTCATTTTTACCGGATTACTGTATCTTGCGCTTTGTCTTCCTGTTTCAAAATGGGCAGAGCGTCTTGAAAAAAAGGCGGCGCATATATGAATTCGTTCCTTACATTTGATACAACATTGTTTCTTTTACGCGGTTTGGGAATTACTCTTGTAATTGCGTCATGTACAATAGTACTTAGTTTTATTTTGGGTTCCGTACTTGGTATTGCCCGTTACAGTGGAAAAGGTCCGGCCGCAAAGATTGCAGTTTTATATATTGATACGATACGTAACATACCGTTGCTGCTTTTTATTATTGGGTTCCGTTTTACAATGCCGCTTCCTCCTGTTGTAAGCGCTGTTACCGCAATGACTGTTTTTACAAGTGCAATGGTTGCCGAAATTGTTCGAGGAGGACTAAATGGTATTTCTCACGGACAGTGGGAAGCCGCTTATTCACAGGGATTCAGTTATATAGGAACGCTTGTGCATGTTGTCCTCCCGCAGGCTGTCAGAAAAATCAGAAAACCGCTCATGGGACAGTTTGTAACCGCTATAAAGGATACATCTTTCTGTTCGGTGATTGCCGTGAAGGAACTTATGTATTCAGGAACAATCATAATGGGAAAGTATGTAAAAAGCATACAGGTTATTGCGTTGTATGCCGTTATAGCACTTGTTTATTTTTCAGTAAACATGCTCCTCCTTGCACTTTCAAAAAAAATGATAAAGGAACAGGAATAGCACAGACTTCTTTATCTTTGAATACCTGGTGAAATAAAAGCTGCAAGCTTTTCGCGTATCTTTGAATCATATTCAGGAAGCGCTCCGCTGTGCGATACAACAAAGTCTGCAAGGGCAGAACCCGCAGACAGCGCATCTGTGACAGAGTGACCGTTAATATAGGATGCAAGAAACGCTGCCGAAAAGCTGTCTCCTGCTCCGACCGTATCAATTACTGGTACATTTTCCGGTGATATTCTGTATTCCTGATTGTTAAAGAACGCGGTGGTTCCGGATTTTCCTGCGGTAATAATAATTCCTTTTAGTCCGTATTTCTTAATAATATATTCTGCTGCGGCTGCCATGTTTCCTGTAATACCGAGTATCTTTGAAACAACAGGAAATTCTTCGTCGTTCATTTTAAGAATATCTGTATATTTGAGCGTCTGCTCTATAACAGAGTCTGTATAAAATTCCTTCCGTAGATTAATGTCAAAAAATTTTATATCGGCATTTATTTTTTCAAGCAGCGTAAAAAGTGTTTTACGACTGACAACAGAACGTTGTGCAAGAGTCCCGAAGCAGAATACATCCCAGTGAGTGGCTAGAAATGTTTTTTCCATAGAGGAATTGAACGCAATATAATCCCATGCACATGGTGAATTGAATTCATATGAAGGTTTACCGTTATTGAGTACTACGTTTGTGAAACCTGTAGGGACACCTGAAAGCATATTTATGAACCGGGATGAAACGTTTTCATTATTAACAAGTGAGAGCGCTTCCTGTCCTAGTTGATCATCTCCCAGTGCAGAAAGCATAGTCGTTTTAAAACCGAGTCTGTTAAGATGTGCTCCACAGTTGAACGGTGCACCTCCCAGACATTTTTTTCCCGGTAGAATATCCCACAAAATTTCTCCGAATGCAGCTGCTTTTTTTGTTTCTGGCATATGATCCTCCTTGTATTCAATTTTCCATGGCATGGTTACGTCTGCCGGAAATCAGCAGATTTTTATTACGGACTTTACAATGTCCTTTTTGTCCTGTACGCTCTGATCCATTGCTTCCTGGACATGATTGAAATCAAATGTGTTTGTTACAATACCTTTCAGGTTTATTTTTCCTTCTGCAACGGCCTTTATTGCCACCGGATACAGATGGCGGTATCTGAATACCGTTTTTATTGTTAATTCTTTATCGAGTATTTTACTGACAGGCAGAGTCATTTCTCCTGACTTTGAATATCCGACGAGGACAATCGTAGAACCTTTTTTTACAATATCGACTGCCTGTCGTGTTGTAATTTCTGTTCCGGCACATTCAATTGCAAGATCAAATCCGCTGCCCTCTGTTATTTTCATAACCGCTGTATTAATATCTTCATTCTGAGTGTTGATTATACCTTTAGCTCCCAGTTCAAGTGCTTTATCAAGCCGTTTCTGCATGATATCTACTACATACACATCAGTTATGCCTTCTGCTTTTAGTGCCATCATGGAAACAAGACCTATACAGCCTGCTCCGAAGACAACTGCGCTCTGGCCAAGTCTGATATTACCCTGTACCGCTGCGTGAAAACCTACGGCCAGTGGTTCCATGAGTGCACCTTCCAGAGTGGACACATTTTCCGGCAGTTTGAAACAGAGAGCTGCTTCGTGTGCCACATATTCCTGAAAGACGCCGTCAACCGGAGGTGTTGCAAAAAATACGACATCAGGGCAGAGATTATACCGTCCTGTCCTGCAGAATTCGCAGTGGCCGCATGTTTTGCCTGGTTCCAGAGCTACTTTGTCGCCAGGCTTCAGATGTTTTACGTTTTTACCGACTTCGATTACAATTCCTCCTGGTTCATGACCAAGAACAAAAGGCGGTTTTACGATATAGTCTCCAATCCGGCCTGTTTCATAATAATGCATGTCGCTTCCGCATATACCGACATATTCAAGTTTTACAAGTACTTCATCATCCTTTGGAACAGGAATATCCCGTTCAATATAGTCAATTTTACCAATTCCCATCATGACAGCTACTTTCATTTTTCCTTTCATTGTCTGTGCTCCTTGTGTAAATTACTTTATAAAAGTATTTTAAATAAAGTAACATAAAAAGATATAATAGTCAAACATATTAAACAAGTTTTAATAACTAAATTGTCTGGATGAACTGATTGATAAAATGCAGTGCAGCACCCACCGCAGAAGCCTCATTTTTATACTGGCAGAGTTTTATATAGTCAGGATTATCTTTAAATGTATCACGTTCTATTACTTTCTGTTTTATTTCCTCTATAAATGGAGAAAGGAAACTTCCTACATACCCACCCAGTATAACGGTAGTATCAAATATGATATGCAGATTACAAATCATGGTTGATAGATTTTCTATATATTCAGAGAATGCCCTGATACAAGAGATATCTTTGAGTTCAAGCTTTTTAAAAAAAGTTTCCAAACTTCCGTCTGCCAGATCTGAAAGGGCAAGTGCCGAACAGTAGCTGTCAAAGTGTCCCGTTTTTCCGCAGTAACACTGTTTTCCTCCCGGTACAGAACAGATATGTCCGAATTCCGCACTGTGAGCATGTTCTCCATCGACACTTTTTCGGTCTATAATAATTGCACCGCCAATACTGTTGCTGAGAGAAAGGAAAACAGCATTCTGTATTTCTGGTGATTTTGATATTTCAGCCATGCCGGCAGCAGTTGCATCGTTGAATAAAATTGTCGGATAGTTGATTTTTTTTATGAATTCAAATGTCTTTTTTTGATATATACCAAGCCGGTGAGATTCGACAAGTTCTGTTCCTTCCTTATTCACTATTCCTGGTACTGAGATACCAACACCTATTATAGTATTCCGCGGGATTTTCAGATTAGCTGTGTAGCTGTTGAAAAGTGTAAGTACTGAATTTTCGTAATCAGGAGTATCCGTAAATTTTTGGGAAAGACGTATACTGTCTATAACGTCACCTTTCAAATTTACGGCGGCAAAACCAATATGGTTTTGCGTTATATCTATGCCTATTGCAATTCTGGCATTTGGAACACAAGAAACGGTTGAAGCTTTTCTTCCACCCGTTGAAAAGAGGACACCGTCTTCAACAGCAAGCCCTGCTTCTATGAGCTGTTTTAGGTTATATGCAACGGTCGGCAGACTCAATTCAAGTTTTTCTGCAATCTTTTGTCGTGGTATTTTATCCTGAAAAAGGACCATCTCGTATACGTTGATTTTGTTCTGCTGCCGTACATCTATATTGTTAACTGCCATAGGTACTCCATATGAACAAGTTTTATAAAGTATTTTTATTTTAGGGTATTTTGGTTTTGTCTGTCAAATACAAAAGTCAAAAAAAAATTTGACAAATTAAAAATCGGGGTGTACCATTGCATTTATAAAATAGTTTTGTAAACTATTTTATAAATGCAATCTTATCCGGCCGGATTAGGACTGTGAAATACAGGAGGAAAATATGAAAAAAATTGTAACACTGCTGTTAATTGGGTTGACAGCACTTAATGTGGCGACTGCTAAAAGTGCAAAACGCACAAAAAAAAGCGGCAGGATATCCGTTGGTATGACAGTTCAGGATTTATCGAATCAGATATGGTCGGGATCCTGCGAATCACTGAAAAAAATGGTTACTGCTGACGGAGGAAAAATGGTGTATCTTGACTGCAGTAATAATTCAGCTACCCAGATACAACAGCTCGAAAATTTTATTTCAGCAAAAGTGAACGTTATTGTGGTTCAGCCGGTTGATAAAAATGCCGTAGAAACGACACTTGCTAAAGCCCGGTCTCAGGGGATAAAAATATATTGCTGGGATGAAGATATCCAGAATGCTGATATCTGCTGGCTTATTGATAATTATGCTCTGGGAAAAATTATCGGTGAACAGGCTGCAGAATGGATAAATAGTAAGAATAACGGTACTGCCGAGGTTGCGGTTCTTGACTATCCGCAGATTCCGATTCTTCTCGAAAGGGGAAACGGTATTGTCGATGCTCTAAAAGAGAAAGCACCGAAAGCAAAGATTGTGGCACAATCAAGTGCTATTAATCCAACAGAAGGTATGGCCAAGATGGAAACAATCTTCCAGAAAAATCCGGATGTTAAAGTTGTATGTTGTATTGGCGGTGGTGGAGCTGTAGGAGCGAACGAGGCTGCAAAAGCTGCCGGAAAAATCAGTTCCGACTTTGGTATTTTTGCCGCTGATTGCACAGAACAGGAAATGGTCGCAATGAAAAATAATGAAGGCAACAGAATGTCTGTTCTTATTACCGGTGGTCCTGATGAAATTGCAAAAACAATTTACGGTTGGGTAAAAAAACTTGCTGCAGGCGAACCTGTAGAAAAAAAAGTATATCGTGTTACGATTCCAGTAACTGCTGCTAATTTAAGTAAATATTATAAATAAAATCTGATACATTTGCAGACTGTATTTTCAGGCTATTGAAAAGTACAGTCTCGCAGTATCAGATATTACAGGAGAATGATGGGAGAATTGATTATCATCATTCTGTATTCAGCCGGTTACGGATTTTGATTTGTATCATTCTAATAAGCAGTCTCAGACTGACTATTCATAGGAGAATATTATGGAATCTGCTGTGATTTTACAATTTGAAGATATTGTAAAATCTTATCCGGGGGTATTAGCACTTAATCATGTAAGTCTTGATATCCGGAAAGGTGAAATACATGCACTTGTAGGAGAAAACGGAGCCGGTAAATCGACATTAATAAAATGCTGTACAGGAGCTGTATTGCCCTCTGGCGGAAAGATCTCTGTAAACGGTAAAAAATTCTCTTCTTTTACGCCGAAACTTTCGGCTGAAAATGGAATGGTTGCCATATATCAGGAATTTAACCTTGTTGGAGAATTGTCAGTTGCTGAAAATATTTTTCTTGGGCGGGCAATAAGAAAAGGCTTAATTGTTGATAAGAAGGCAATGTGTGACAGGGCCAGGAATATATTTGAACAACTATCATTAAAAATAAATCCTGATGAGTTAGTAAAGAATCTGGCTGTAGGATATCAGCAGCTTGTAGAAATTGCAAAAGCGCTTTCTCAGAATGCCCGTATTCTTATAATGGATGAACCAACTGCTCCATTAACTAAAAAAGAAGTTGGAGTTTTGTTTTCAATTATTGAAAAACTTAAAAAACAGGGTATGACTATAATTTATATTTCTCACCGTATGGATGAAATATTCAAGTTAAGTGACAGAATAACGATTCTTCGTGATGGTTCAAAAATAAAAACAATAGATACGAAGGATACAAATGTTGATGATCTTATTAAACTGATGGTTGGAAGATCTCTGAACGAAAAATTCCCGTCACGCAGTACAGTTCCTGCTTCGAAAGAAATTCTTTCTGTAGAACATCTTTACGGAAACGGACTTACAGATATTTCTTTTAAAATATACGGCGGAGAGATACTTGGTTTTGCAGGATTGATAGGTTCAGGAAGAACAGAAACGGCTCAGATTCTTTTTGGAATAAAGAGAAAGAAATCCGGAAAAATTGTCATGAGTGAAAAAGAAATTTCTCCAAAATCCCCGCGAGAAGCGATGGAGTGTGGTATCGCTCTCGTTCCGGAAGACAGAAAGCAGCAGGGGGCTCTTCTGGGAATGAGTGTTCACAATAATATAACTCTGGCTGTTCTTCATAAACTTTCAACTTTTTGTCTTATAAGAAAAAAAGAAGATAAAAAAACTTCCGAATCATTCCGTAAGGAGCTTAATATAAAGACACCTTCATTGGAACAACTTGTTAAGAATTTAAGCGGTGGTAATCAGCAGAAAGTTGTTGTTGCTAAATGGCTTGCTTCGGATCCTGATCTTATCATTATGGATGAACCGACCAGAGGAATTGATGTCGGAGCAAAATTTGAAATTTATAAACTGATGAACAGCCTTGTTGAAAAGGGAAAAACAATTCTTATGATTTCTTCTGAGATGGAAGAACTTATCGGGATGGCTGATAGAATTGTTGTGCTTTCGGAAGGAAGGGTCACTGGTACTGTTGTTAAGAATGATTTCAATCAGGAAATAATAATGAAATATGCCTCTCAGGTGAGAGATAAGGAGTAATAATATGAATGTTCATATACAGATAAGAAAATATGCGATGTTTCTTGTTCTCTTAATTCTTGTTGTGTTTTTTTCACTAACGACAGATGCGTTCCTGAATCCGGAGAATCTGTTTAATGTTGCAAGGCAGGTCTCTATGCTGGGAATTGCTTCAGTTGGGATGACCTTTGTTTTGCTTCTGGGAGGGATCGATTTGTCTATCGGTTCTATGATTACACTTGTAAATATTGTAGCTGCATGGCTGATGGTTAACGCAAAAATTAATCCGGTTGTTGCATGTCTTATTGCTCTGATAATGAGTACTGGGTTAGGTTTTTTTAACGGACTTGTAATTGCTAAAATCAGAATACCACCGCTTATTGTAACTCTGAGCATGATGACAATATTGGAAGGTTTTGCATATATTATTTGTAAAGGTATTCCTATTTTCGGTTTTCCGAAAGAATTTGCAATTATCGGACAGGGGTATATTGGTCCGATTCCTATCCCTGTTATTATTATGGTTGTTATTCTCCTTATCGGTGCTGTCATACTTAATAATACATATTTTGGCAGATATTTTTATGCGGTAGGTGGCAATGCAGAGGCTGCAAAACTCTCGGGAATTAACGTTGATGGAATTCAATGTCTTGTATATGCGTTATCTGGACTTTTTGCTGGTATTGCAGGTATAGTAATGCTGTCTCGTACGAATTCCGGGCAGGCACTTGCAGGAAAGGGGTTTGAATTTGAATGTCTGACAGCTGTAGTCCTTGGAGGTGTAAGTGCAAACGGTGGCTTCGGTAGAATTTCAAATGTTGTTGCAGGTGTATTGATAATCGGCGTATTGAGCAATGGAATGGTTCTTTTAAATGTAAGCCAGTATGTACAGATGGTAACAAAGGGAACTCTTATCTTATTAGCAGTCGGTTTTGACTGCATACAGCGCTATCGGAATACTCATTAGGAAAAAGGAGTAAATATATGCGGACAATTTCTATCAATGTATTAACAAAAGAGTCATATGCCGATTTCGGCAGTTTTTACAATCTGCTGGCCCCGGATGGGCATACACTGGGGACTTTTTTTCATGATCATGTTCTTATGCCGGTCTCTGGTAATATGCCGGTCGGTTTTTCATCCATGGTTATTTCTAAACCGGACAGAATGATTGTTACAAAAGCTGAATATCACAATACGACTCCAGAAGTACTGCTGCCGCTTGATGACGATATTATTATTTATACGGCACCACCTTCAAATGTTCCCGTGCCTGAAAAAACTGTGGCTTTTATCGTTCCTCGGGGAACAATCGTTCTCATGAATACCGGTGTATGGCATTTTGTACCATTTCCGGTTCACCAGAAAGAGGCTCATGTGATGGTTGCTTTACCGGAACGGATATATGCTTCTGATTGTACTATTATTGATTATGCATCATCAGATTATATAGAAATAAAAGCTTAAAACGATTTATTTACAATAATACCGCGATTTTTTCATATGTCATTCCCGTAAAATCGGGAATGACCATATCTGCATAATTCTTGATACTTTCCGCAGAATTCGTTGTTGCCAAACCGATGATATGCATACCTGCCGCTCTGCCGGATTTTAATCCGTTGAAAGAATCTTCAAAAACTATGCAGCTTGCGGCAGGTATGCCGAAAATTGCAGCTCCGAGCAGATAAGGATCGGGATCAGGCTTACTTTTTGTAAACATTTCCGCCGTTAATATTTTGTCAAAAAGGGATTCGAATTCGGGATGCTGGGAAAAAACAGTCTGCATTTTTACCTTATTTGAACTTGTCACGACGGCGCATTTTACATCGTGTGTTCTGAGATTCTGTACAAACCCCTGCAGACCTGAAATATAGTCCATTTTCATAGTGTGTTCGAATACATCAAGTTCCGCCGTGATTTCCTGCTGTTCTTTTGTCATTTTTGGAAACCAGATTTCATATATTTTATCCAGTGTTGTACCTTTTATTTTTTGTGCGATTGAAATATCACCCTTGTATTTCTGCATGATATCCGACCAGAAAATGGTATATTGCTTTTCTGTATCGAGAATAACTCCATCAAGATCAAAAAGTGCCGCTGTTTTTCTCTGTATGATTTTCATAATGAAAGTATAGTAAAAATCAGCAGTTAATAAAATACTTTTAGTGATAAAAAAACTTGACTGGTTTATAAATCCGTGATAGCCTTTTACATGACGTGAGCAGTTGTTCACGAATCGTTATCCCTACGGAGGTTACTTTATGGCATATAACGGATATGCAATAGATCAGTATCTTGATGCAGAAAAAATTACTAAGCAGCTTGACGAACTGATAAAAAAGCCTGTTTACTCAATCAAAAAAGAATATCTCAATGATTATGTTGAAAATTATTTCAATAAAAAATGTACAAAATCAAAGAAAATGATCGAAGAGGCGAAGCAGATTATTCCGGGAGGCGTCCAGCATAATCTAGCGTTCAACTATCCGTTCCCGATCGTCATTGCGAAAGCTGAAGGTGCAAAGCTGTACGATATTGACGGAAACTGGTATTACGATCTGCTGCAGGCCGGTGGGCCGACCATTATCGGCAGCAACATGCCGGCGGTACGTGAGCAGGTGATAGAGCTGCTCAACACATGCGGTCCATCGACCGGCCTGTTCAACGAATATGAATACAAACTTGCAAAAAAGGTTTCAGAGATGGTACCGTCGGTTCAGATGTTCCGCATGCTCGGTTCCGGTACGGAAGCGTGTATGTGCGCTGCCCGTATTGCCCGCCTTAAGACCCATAAGAAGAACATTCTTAAGATGGGCGGCGCGTATCACGGATGGTCTGACCAGCTTGCATACGGTATGCGTGTCCCCGGTACAAAGGGGATGATGTCTAAAGGTGTGCCGTCTTTTGTGTTCCGCCATACCGATGAATTTTTCCCGAACGACCTCAAAGACCTTGAAAAAAAACTGTGGTGGAATCAATTTGACGGTGGAACGGCGGCTGTCTATATTGAACCTGTAGGTCCGGAAAGCGGAACGCGACCTGTTTCAAAAGAATTCATAAAAGGTGCGGAGCGGCTTGCACATAAGTACGGCGCACTGCTTATATTCGACGAAGTCGTTACCGGCTTCCGGATCGGCCCCGGCGGCGCACAGGGGTATTTCGGCGTGGATCCGGATCTTACTGTATTCGGTAAAATTGTCGCGGGTGGATACCCGGGGGCAGGCGGAGTGGGCGGTCATAAGGACTGTATGGCCTATCTCGGGGCAGGGCTTGATTCTTCCGGAAAAAAAGTACCTAAGGCAATGTGCGGCGGAACGATGGCTGCGACTCCTGTTTCTTGCTGCGCCGGGTATTACACACTCTGTGAAATTCAGCGGACAAATGCATGTGAGACGGCAGGGCGTATGGGCGACCGTCTTACGAAAGGGCTTCAAAAGCTTATTACGAAATATGATCTGCCGTTCGTTGCGTTCAATCAGGGATCGATCTGCCATCTGGATAATGCCGGTACTATGCATTTCAGTATCAACTGGGGAAAACTGTGGCAGGTGCCGGGAATCCTGAAACAGACAGGTATCCGTCAGCGCGAAATGGAGCACATCGGGGCGGCGTATATGGCGGAAGGACTTGTTACGCTTGCCGGCAGCCGTCTGTACACAAGCGCTGCTTATACCGAAGAAATGATAGACGACGTTCTGTCCCGGTTCGACAGGGTACTTTCAAAGTGCGGCCTGCTGGAGGTGCAGTAACATATGGCGTATACCGAAAGCGATGCGAGAGCACTCGTTATACGGGCGGGCCTCAGACTTGTGGAGACGGGACTGATTGCGCGGACATGGGGAAACATCAGTGCGCGTATTTCCGACACTCAGTTTGTTATTACGCCGAGCGGCAGGGCGTACGAAACGCTTACGCCGGAAGAACTTGTCGTGGTGAATACGGACGATTGTTCGTACAGCGGAAACATTAAACCGTCGAGCGAAAAAGGCGTGCATGCGGATGCTTACCGCCTTCGTCCCGATGTAAACTTTGTTATCCACACGCATCAGGAAGCCGCTACCATTGCAGGGCTTGCAGGTCAGGCACTGTCCGGGTACGACTCTGCCAGCGGACAACTGCTCGGGCCGTGCGTTCCGTGTGCCGCCTACGGTATTTCTTCGACAAAAAAACTGCGTAAAAACGTGGCGGCTGCAGTTGCGGCAAATCCCGGAAGCAACGCAGTTTTAATGATTCATCACGGCGTTTTGTGCATAGGAAAAACATTCGAGAATGCGTTTGCCGCATCATCCGCACTTGAAGATGTCTGCAGAAAAAAGATTGAAGCTGACTGCGGTAAAAAATTTGTGCCGGGTATTGATGCTGGCGCCGGACGTATCGTTGAAAGCTGCCGGACAGGGAATGTATTCCGGTTGACGGAGAATGATGCAGATCGTGAGTTTAATCTCGACGCACTCCCCTCTGATATTACAGGGGAAGCTGCGGTACACGCGGCTGTATACCTGAAGTTCGGCGGTATTTCGTATATTATGCATGTTTTTGACCGTGATATACTTTCAGTGTGTGCAAAGCGTAAAACGCTTAAACCACGGATAGACGATTTTGCACAGATCGCAGGGGTAAACGTCAGGTGTGTCAGCGGTGGACGACTGCCTGAAGCTGCTGCCGGAAAACTGGCCGGCAGAAACGCTGTACTGATTGAAAGAAACGGAGCACTGTGCACGGGAAAAGAAAAAGGAGATGCAGAAGCTGTACATCTGATTCTGCTCAAGAGCTGCCGGGCGGAATTGTATGCGTCATACGTCAAGTGCAGCGGTCCGCTCGGCCCGCTGGATGCGTTCCTGCAGCGCCTGATATATGTAAAAAAATATTCAAAACAGAAGACGGCAGAGAGGAACTGAAAGTATGTTTGAAAAGCTTTCTGAAGAAAAGAAAACTGAAATACTCGAGACCGGAATTGCAGAATTTGCGCAAAACGGAGTTGACCGTGCAAATATAAACGTCATTGCAAAGAAGGCTGGAATTAGTGTTGGAGTTCTGTACAAATATTATACGGATAAGGAAACATTTTTTCTTGCCTGTCTAAAACGGAGTCTCGATGTTCTTACTACTGTTCTTCAGGAGCAGATAACAAGTGATGACAAGCTGCTTGTACGTACTGGGAAGATAATACGTGCCGTCCAGAAAACGTCACGCGAACATACAAACTACATCAGAATGTACAATGAAATTACGTCGGGTGGCAGCAGGAAGTATGCTCCTCTCCTTGCGGAAAAGATTGAATGCCTTTCATCAACTGTCTATACGCAGTTTATTGCTGAAGCGGCAGAAAAGGGAGACATCAGGGACGACATTGAACCGCGCATGTTTGCATTCTTTTTTGACAATCTGCTTATGATGCTGCAGTTTTCATACAGCTGTGATTACTACAGGGAACGTTTTAAAGTATACTGTGGTGAAACAACCGTGGACAACGACGAACTCGTTGCGTCACAGCTCACAAAATTTTTGGAATCGGCGTTTACCTTCAGAAGTTCCGACGTGAAGCACCAGGAGAAATAAGATGACGTATGTAATAGCGTATGATATAGGTACGACGGCGGTAAAGACATGCCTGTTCGGTGTTGAAAAAAACATTACGCTGCTCGCCAGCGCGGGAAAGGGATACGGGTTGTATATTCTTGAGGGCGGCGGAGCAGAACAGGATACGGGTGAATGGTGGAGTGCGCTCTGTGCAACAACACGGGAACTCTTTACAAAAACAGGTTTGCAGCCTTCGCAGATTGCCGGTATTTCATTCTGTTCCCAGATGCAGGGGCTTGTGCTTGTGGATAAGGACGGAATCCCCGTTCGCCGTCCCATGAGTTATATGGACCAGCGTGCAAAAGACGAAATAAAGAAAGGCATGAAGTCCGGCATCCTGGTTGCGGGCGTCAATGTGTTCAGGCTGCTGAAGAGCATCAGTATAAACTGCGCTGCTTCGACAAGCGTAAAAGACCCGCTCTGGAAATACAAGTGGGTGGAAAATCACGAACCGGAACTGTTTGCAAGAATATATAAATGGCTCGACGTAAAGGAATATCTGATTCTCCGTTGTACCGGCAGATGTGTCATGACGGAGGATTCCGCGTTTTCAACGATGCTGTACGACACACGGAAAGGAAAGGAAGGATGGAGCCGGACGTTGTGCCGGATGTTCGGCATCAGGATGGAACATCTTCCCGAAATAATAAAATCTACCGACAGGGCAGGCCTTCTCACGGGACGCGCGGCACAGGATCTCGGGCTTACGGCAGGAACTCCTGTGTTCGGCGGCGGCGGCGATGCGTCGCTTATCGGTATCGGTGCCGGCTGTACAAAACCCGGTGCGACTCACATCTACTCCGGAACATCGGGCTGGGTTTCGACGGTGACTGATTATCAGACCGTCGATGCCGTGACTGAAATTGCGGCGATCGTGGGAGCACAGCACAACCGGTTTAATTATTTTGCCGAAATGGAGACAGCCGGTAAGTGTCTTGAATGGGTAAAGGATCACCTTGCACTCGACGAAATCGGCATTTATCTTAAAAAAGTGCATGTTGCGGAAGGACCGGAAGCCGTCAATACGAGTCTCTACGATTATCTTACACAGACAGTCGAAAATGCCGCACCTGGATCTGGCGGTGTTATTTTTACACCGTGGCTGCACGGTAACAGGTGTCCGTTTGAGGATCCTGATTCCGCAGGCATGTTTTTTAATATAAAACTGGAAACGGGAAAAACTGAGCTGATCCGCGCCGTGCTTGAGGGGGTGTGCTATCATCTGAGGTGGATGCTTGAATGCGAGGAGCGGAAAGTCCGGACGTCACTGGCAGTCAGATTCGTCGGCGGAGGAGCCCTGTCTCCTGTTACGAGCCAGATACTTGCGGACATCACCGGCCGTACCGTAGAGATTGTTGCAAATCCGCAGAATGTCGGCGCCGTCGGTGCGGCCGCCGTAATCTGTGCAGGGCTTGGAATAATCGACAGTCTTGATACGGCAGGGGCGCTTATTCCCGTAGTGCGTACATTCATTCCTGATATGAACAGGAAAGCAGTCTATGACAGAATCTATGCAGTCTTTAAAAAATTATATAAAGTAAACAGGAATAATTTTGCAGCTTTAAACAGCTGACAGGAAGGTGTGTATGGATTTTAATGAACTTGTGGAAAAACAGCGGACATATTTTCAGTCCGGGGGCACGCGGGATCTGAAATTCCGTCTTTCAATGCTGCGCAAACTGCAGTCCGCTCTCAGAGATAATGAAAATCTTATTAACACAGCCATGAAGCAGGATCTGAATAAATGTGCGGACGAAGTGTATATGACCGAAACAGGTCTTGTACTAGACGAACTTAAATATCACATCAGGCATCTGCCAGGCTGGATGAAAGAACGGACGGTACGCACACCGCTTGTGCAGTTTCCCTCGCGTTCGTTTATTTCACCGGAGCCGTACGGCGTAGCGCTTATTATGTCGCCGTGGAATTATCCTGTTCTCCTCTGTCTGGATCCGCTTCTCGGTGCGATTTCCGCCGGTTGTACCGCAGTAGTAAAACCGTCCGCATATACGCCAGCAACAAGTGCAGCTCTTGCGCAGATTTTGGGAAATATTTTTCCTCCTGAATATGTTGCCGTGGTAGAAGGTGGGCGTGAACAGAATGCGGCGCTGCTTGAACAGGAATTCGATTATATTTTCTTTACCGGAAGTCCGTCCGTAGGCCATGTTGTTATGGAAAAAGCGTCAAAACATCTTACGCCGGTTACGCTCGAGCTTGGCGGTAAAAGTCCCGTTATTGTCGACGAAACAGCCGACATCCCTGTGGCGGCCAGACGCATAGCATTTGGCAAGGTATTGAACGCCGGACAGACGTGCGTCGAGCCCGACTACCTGTTCATTCACGAGAGTGTAAAGGACCGTTTTACCGCAGAATATAAAAAAGCGCTCGACGACTTTTTCCACGGCGGAGACATGTCGACCATGAATGTCATCGTCAATGAGAAACATTTTAACCGCGTTAAGGCGCTGCTCGGAAGCGGGACTGTGGCTGTGGGCGGGCAGACTGATGAATCCCGCCGGTTTATTGCACCGACGCTGCTCGACAACGTGTCGATCGATTCTCCAATTATGCAGGAAGAGATATTCGGCCCGATCCTTCCTATGATTACGTATACCGACATCGGGACATGCATCAGGTATATCGTGAGCCACCCGCGTCCGCTCGCACTGTATCTGTTTACTTCCGACCGTAAGCAGGAAAAACGGGTACTGTCTTCCTGTTCGTTCGGCGGTGGCTGTATAAACGACACTATCATTCATATTGCGACGTCTGATATGCCTTTCGGCGGCGTGGGTGCTTCCGGTATGGGCAGCTATCACGGAAAGAAAAGCTTCGACACGTTTACCCATTACCGGAGTATTGTTAAAAAAGCGGTATGGCTCGATCTGCCCGTCAGGTATCGTCCCTACACATCGTTCAAGCGCCGTCTGCTGCGTCTCTTCTTAAATTAGTTTTTCAGGGGAAGAAAAGTATGAGTTCAAACCGTTATCACGAGGTTTTCCGTTCCGTAAAATTTCTTTTGTTTTCAGTTTCAGCCGGCGTTATTGAAATGGGGGCGTTCAGTCTGCTCAACGAATTTGCAAAATGGAATTACTGGGCCTGCTATCTTATTGCACTTGTACTTTCCGTTCTCTGGAATTTTACCCTTAACAGAAGATATACGTTCCAGTCAGCCAGCAACGTCCCCGTTGCCATGGTGAAAATCGCCGGCTTCTACTGCGTGTTTACACCGCTTTCGACCATCGGCGGAAATTATCTGGCGGATACGCTGTACTGGAATGCATATCTTGTTACGATACTCAACATGAGCTGCAACTTTGTGCTGGAATTTCTGTATGATCGTTTTTTCGTATTCGGGAAAACAATCGATACGAACGATATTGCGAAACGAAAAGCCGGACAGAATGAGAATTAATATTTCTCCCCAACGGCTTCATTCCCTGTCTGACTGAGGACCATATCGTAATAATGTCCTCTGTTTTTCATAAGTTCTTCATGCGTCCCGCTTTCGAGTATTTCGCCGCGGTCTATGACAAGTATGTTGTCTGCATCGCGGATTGTCGAAAGCCGGTGCGCGATAAGAAAGCACGTGCGTCCTTTTCTGAGCTGGACGAGTGCGTGCTGGATTTCCTTTTCTGTTTTTGTGTCGACAGAACTTGTTGCTTCATCAAGAATAAGTATGGGGCTGCTGCATAAGACCGCGCGCGCGATTGCAAGCAGCTGCCGCTGTCCTTCACTCAGCGTATCCGCGCTTCCTGACATCTGCGTTTTGTACTGCTGCGGTAGCCGCTCAATAAAATCAGCTGCACGCGCAATACGGGCCGCTTCCTCTACTTCATAGTCGGGTGCAGACGGCCGCGAATAGCGGATATTGTCCATAATGGAACCGCTGAACAGACTTGTTTCCTGAAGGACGACGGAAAAACAGTTCCGGAGGTCGTCCCGCCGGATTGAACGGATATCAGTGCCGTCTATAGTGATACTGCCGCTGTCGGCGTCGTAGAAACGGTTAAGCAGGTTTACAATTGTCGTCTTACCGGACCCCGTTTCGCCTACGAGTGCGACAGTGTGTCCTGCACAGACGGAAAAACTGATGTGCGAAAGAACTGGTGTTTTTTTATCGTATGAGAAGCTGACGTCACTGAATACGACGTTTCCCTGCGGATGGGTGAATGCGGGTGCGCCGGGAATGTCGGGGGGTTCTTCTGTCTGATCCATTACTTCAAATACGCGTTCGGCACCGGCAAGCGCCGACTGTATTGTGTTGAACAGGCCTGCAATTGAATTAAGCGGCATGACGAACTGTTTTGCGTAGCCAAGAAACGTTACCGCCGTACCGATGAGAAGCCCGTGCGACGTACAGAGTATGCCTCCTGCAACCGCGACGATTGTAAACGTAAGGTTGTTGATTACGTTCATCAGCGGCATCATATACCCTGCCCATATCTGGGCTTTTGTACTGCTTGTGGAGAGATTTCCGTTCACTTCGGAAAAACGGGAAAGCGTTTCGTCCTCTTTCGTGAAAGCCTTCACCATTTTAAGCCCGTGAATGGTTTCTTCAATCTGCCCGTCAAGTGTGCCCAGACTTTTCTGCTGTGCGTAGAAATAGTCCCGGCTTTTCCGTGCAATAGTACGCGTAAGCAGAACAACGAGCGGTACGCATACAAGAACCGCGGCAGTAAGGGGAACATTGAGCGATACCATGACGGCAAGTGAGCCGGTAAGCGTGAGCAGGCCCGATACAAGCTGCGCTGCCGACTGTGCAATCGTGGAGCTGATGGTGTCTGCATCGTTTGTAATCCGGCTCATTGTATCGCCGCGCGGAGTTGTGTCGTAAAACGAAAGAGGCAGCCGCTGCATTTTACTGAAGAACTCAGTGCGCAGTATGCGGACGAGCCGCTGCGAAATTTTCAGAATAATAACACCGCTCAGCGTGTTTGCGGCCCATCCGCCTGCATACAGCGACGCAACTGCGCCCAGCAGTACGGCGAGCGTGCGTGTATCTACTGCGCGCGTTGTCGTGTTGAACGTGTTGAATACTTTTCCGGTAAGGACGGGCACGGCCACAGTTACTGCGGAGGCAAGTGCAGTGAATATAAGCGAAGTTATAACCGCACCTTTGTACCGCAGAAATACAGACGTAAGTCTTTTGAATGTCCTTCGCCCGTTTTTAGGTTTCTGATGAGGTGCAAACCGTGCGGAACCTCCGGCTTTCGGGCCTCCCATCCGCGGCATTTCCACCGTACTGTGTTCAGTTGCTGCCATTTGTGAGTCCCCCGAGCTGCGAATTGTAAATGTCGCGGTATACGCCGCACGTTTTAAGCAGTGTGCTGTGCGTACCGTACCCCTGTATCACTCCGTCTTCAAGTACAAGCACTGCATCTGCCGCCATTGCCGTGGAACAGCGCTGTGTAATAAAAATGACAGCGGTACTTTCATTTTCAGACAGGATTGCGCTCCGCACTTCCGATTCCGTGATTGCGTCCAGCCCACTAGTTGCGTCGTCAAGAACAAGAACGGGCGCCCTTTTTATAAGTGCACGCGCTATCGAAAGCCGCTGCTTCTGCCCGCCCGACAGGTTTACGCCGCCGCTGCCCAGCTCCGTGTCGAGCCCTTTCTCCGTGTCGAGGATAAAATCCGCACCAGAGACATGCAGCGCCCTGCGGATTTCATCTTCTGAAGCCGCTCTGTTGCCCCAGGTGATGTTGTCGCGTACGGTTCCGGAGAACAGCTGGGCCTTCTGCGGCACAAGTGCAATTTTCCTGCGCGCCTCTTCCGCACTTACCGTATGCATATCCCAGTTTCCCAGCTGAATCGTTCCCGAATCGGGATCGTACAGCCGGATCAGCAGCCATGCAAGCGTCGACTTACCGCTTCCTGTCGGCCCTATGACGGCAAGACTGCTGCCTGATTTTACGGTAAAAGAAATATTCTGAAGGGCCGGCCTTCCGCTTCCGCCGGGGTATGCAAAGGTTACGCTGTTAAATGATACTGATTGAACTGTCGTATCCGTTCCGCCAGTGCCGCGGAATGCCGGAAAGTCATCCTGCATCTGCAGTACTTCTTTGATCCGTGCATCGGATGCCTTTGTCCGTACGAAGTTGTTGAAAATATTCGTAATCATAAGCAGCGAGCTCAGTATCTGGGCCATGTACACAACGAATGCGGAAATTTCACCGGGATTTACAGCCCCTTTTGAAAACATCCGGCTTCCCGTCCGGAGTATGAGGACCGTACCGAATCCCGAAGCGAGCATAAGAAGGGGTGAAAAGAAGGTTATAATAATCTGAGCGTTCACATTTTTTTTATACAGCTGGAAGTTGTCGGTTTCGAACCGGTCAGTTTCTCCGGCGTATGTACCGAACGCCTTTACAAGGCGGATTCCCATAAGATACTCTTCAACCCGCGTGTTCATCCTGTCCATCGCTTTCTGCAGGAGTTCGTAGCGCGGATATGAAAGGCGCATGCTTATATACAGCAGCGCGGCAACGACCGCGATGACTGCGTAAATAATAAGACTCAGCCTGAAATTCAGCATTGAAGCGAGCACCATACTTCCGATGCACGTGAGGGGAGCTTTAAAAAAAATGCGCATCATTCCGTTGATGAAGTTTACCACCTGCGCAATATCGTTC
>JALNVF010000039.1 GCA_023231445.1 Treponema sp.
AGACATTGCGCCAACGTTGATTTTCTCGATTCTTCCGTCTGCTGAGATAAGAATACTTGTCGGGATACCCTGAATTCCGTATTTCATTGCAACCGAATCGTCTGCATCAAGTCCTCCTGTAAAGGTATAGCCGTTCTTTTTCATGAAATCGGCACGGGACTTTTCCTGATCGGAAACGCATACTGCAAGGAATGTCAGTTTTGCGCTTTTTTCTCCTGCAAGTTTTACTGACAGCTTGTTCATTTCCGGCAGTTCTGCCCTGCACGGCGGACACCACGTAGCCCAGAAGTGGAGCAGTACGGCCTTTCCGCGGTAATCGGACAGTTTTACCTGTTTTCCGGTTGACAGCGTAAGCTGAAACTCAGGAGCGGCTGCGCCTTCTTTGATGTTCTGGGCAGAAACTGCTGAAGCTGCGATGAGCGCGACAAGAATCATAACCGGGAAAATTTTAGTGTGTTTCATGCTTTTATAATACTAAATAAATTGTACAAAATCAAATTTTATGTGTCTTCTATATAAAACACAGGTGCCTGTTGTATGCTATACTGTGTCTCGTATACAGGAGTTTTAGTATGGATAATCTCATGGAAAAGCTGAATGAAGCAAAGAAGTATATTATTTCATGTGCCGGGC
This sequence comes from Treponema sp., assembly GCA_023231445.1. Lineage (GTDB taxonomy): Bacteria > Spirochaetota > Spirochaetia > Treponematales > Treponemataceae > Treponema_D. The sequence goes on from JALNVF010000039.1 coordinate 634, forward strand.
CGGAACCGGCCGATATCTGCATAGTGCTTGGAAGCGGTCTGGGTGATCTTGCCGAGCAGGTTGAAAATCCTGTCGTCATTCCGTACAAATCAATTCCGAATTTTCCCGTTTCGACAGTACCGGGGCACAAAAGCCGTCTGGTAATCGGTACACTCGAGAACAAACGCGTAATCTGTATGCAGGGCAGGTTTCATTTTTATGAAGGATACAGCATGGATCAGGTTGTATTTCCTGTTCAGGTTATGCACCTGCTCAGTACAGACAATCTGCTGCTCACCAATGCCGCCGGTTGTGTGAACACCGCATGGAAAGCCGGCGACCTTATGATTATTACCGATCATATTAAACTTACAGCAGAGAGTCCTGTACGCGGACCGAACTGTGACGAACTCGGCGAGCGTTTTTTTGATATGAGCCGTACGTACAGCAGGGAACTGCAGCAGCTTGCCATGGAATGCGGAACATCTCTCGGTATAACGCTGCATGAAGGTATATATCAGTACTTTACCGGTCCGCAGTTCGAAACTCCTGCAGAAGTACGGTTTGCGCGTTTGTGCGGCGCCGATGCTGTGGGTATGTCTACTGTTCCAGAGGCAATCGCGGCAAGTCAGATGCATATGCACACACTCGGTATTTCCTGCCTGACGAATATGGCCGCAGGTATACTGGATCAGCCGCTTACTCATAAAGAAGTGCTTGAGGCAGGAGAAAAGGTAAAGACTGGTTTTACATCACTAGTAAGAATGATTGTACGGAAATGGTAATTATCAGCAGAAAACTACATTTATGTAGTTGATTTTCATTCTCTGAATCTGAAATATTAATAATATGATAACCCGGAAAACGAAAATCGTATGCTCGATAGGACCGTCTTCGGACAGTGATGAGATTGTACGCGGACTTATTCTTGCGGGAATGAATGTTGCGCGGTTCAATTTTTCACACGGCACGTATGCATGGCATAAGTCTGCAATGGATCGTGTTAAACGTATATCTGCAGAATTAAAGATTCCTGTTGCACTTATGCTTGATACGAAAGGACCGGAAATCAGAACCGGCATAACGGAGAACGGAAAAATTATTAAAATTACTTCAGGAGACTGTTTTGAAGTTATTTCTGATGAATCAGAATGTTATGGCTCGTTCAACGGAAAGCCCGGACATATTTCCCTGTCGTGGAAGTCTGCTGCCGGGCGGATAGTTCCCGGTAATAAAATACTTATTGCCGACGGCCTTATTCAGTTTGACGTAGATTCTGTTTCTGAACAGACGATACACTGTACCGCACACAATTCAGGTGAAATCGGCAGCAGAAAAAATGTTAATATAATCGGAGTACACGCAGGTCTTCCCATAATGTCCGGACAGGATAAAAGTGATATTGCGTTTGGCGTTGAACAGGATGTTGATTTTATTGCTGCAAGCTTTGTCAGCTTCCCGGAAGAAGTCGTGCAGATACGCGAATATCTGGCCGAACTCGGCAGCAAAGCACACATTGTTTCAAAGATAGAAAATGAAGAGGGACTTGATAATATAGACCGCATCATTGAAGAATCCGATGGTATTATGGTTGCACGCGGAGATCTTGGTGTGCAGGTTGCCACGGAACGGATACCGCTTGCTCAGAAAAGTATAATAAGCAGATGCAGAAAAGCAGGCACACCCGTAATTACCGCGACGCAGATGCTTGACTCGATGATTGTGAATCCCCGGCCTACCAGAGCGGAACTTACCGATGTGGCAAATGCTGTATTTGACGGTACCGATGCGGTCATGCTTTCGGGAGAGACGGCAGGCGGTAAATATCCTGTCGAAGCTGTTGAAACTATGGCCCGTATTGTAACGACTGCCGAAGAATCGGAGGAATACAAAAAACGCATGATGGAAATTGACCGTACGTACGAGACAGGAAACGACATAGGCCGTCTTGTTGCGCATAGTGCGTTCATGCTTGCTTCCGATATAAAGGCAAAGGCCGTTATAACACCGACCCTGCATGGAAATACAGCGGGGATGATCAGCAGTTTCCGTCCTGAACAGATTGTTATTGCAGTTACTCCCGATGAACAGATTGCGCGTCAGCTTATGCTTAACTGGGGTGTATATCCGATACTATGCAGTTTCACAAATGATTCCGAGGAAATGGTACAGCAGTCCGTAAAAACTGCACTTGATGAAAAAGCTGTTTCCCTTTCGGATAGTGTCGTAATGGTTGCCGGAATACCGCTGCACAGTCCGCTTATGGCAAATACGATCAGAGTAATTCTTGTCGGTAATGTTCTTGCCCGGGGAACGTGCTGCGGATGTGCTGATTTATCGTCTCCTCAGGTTTCCGGACGTATTGTCCGCGGGGACAGCCCTGTCGAAGCAATGAAACGTGCTGCAGACACAAAGTCTCCTGTCCTTGTCTGCTGGCGGATTACAGAAAGCTACATACCTGTGCTGCGTATTGTCGACGGCGTGATTGCCGAATTCGGGAGCGACCTGAACGACGATATACTGAAGAAAATTAATAAAAAACTTGTATGGGTGACCGATGTCCCTGATGCACTTCGTAATCTGGAAACAGGTCTTTCTGTAACAATCGATGGCAGCAGGGGACTCGTGTATGAAGGATTATTATAAAAAGCAGAGCTGCCACACAGGAGGAAGATACAGCAGCTCTGCAGATACTTCAGATTAAGTCATCGTGGTTTAATCAGTATGTCCCGGAATACTGTCAGTCTACACCGACCATGACATTTGTTGCTTTTACAATAGCCGTCGCCGGAACACCCGGCTTAAGGCCAAGCTCTTCTATAGCGCTCATTGAAATTGTTGCAGACATTACATTCCCTCCGCCGATGTCGATGGCAACAATACCGTTGACTGCACCTTCCGTTACCGATTTTACCGTTCCTTTGAACTGATTCCGTGCGCTGAGTTTCATTTTTTACTCCCTGTCTGTTTTTCTGCAGACGATTCCTGTCTTATTTCTTCAGGCGTTTTGCCGCTTTGAAGTTTCGTATAATTCGTACAGGTGCTTCGAACTGAACATGCATAGCAGATAGAGAGAGGATCAGGTTCTTCACCTCCTGTCTGCATTTCATACCACATTTTAAGTTCAGCCATTTCATCCAGTTCATCTTCATCCTGTGCCTGTGTTTTCAATTCTGCAAACGCACGTGTAACATCCAGACCGGAAAAATCAATTCCTGCTTTCCGGGCTGCACAGAGTACTTCCTGTTTTGATTTGCATTCATATACCTGCCGTCTGAACGAAGAATCATTTCTGCATTTGAGAATGAATTTTTTTGCATTGTATACGCTCATGGATACCTCCGGTATTAATGCCGCAGTTTATATTTTGAAACCCGTAATCCTATAATTCGTTCAGTTATTCCGAGTGCATCGGCCGTTTTAGCCATATTTCCGTTGTTTTTATCAAGTTCATTCTGGATAACTTCCCGCTCGACTGAATCTAGAATCTGATACAGTGTTCCATTTTTTTCGTCTCCGTCTTCCGACGGTTTCTGCATGACAGTCGGAAGATGGTAACTGTGAATTATTTCGTCTGTCGAAAGTATGACTGCCCGTTCTATGCAGTTAGAGAGTTCCCGTATGTTTCCCGGCCAGTCGTATGCCATCATCAGGTTCATTGCAGGTTGAGCTACCGCCTTTATTTCTTTATTCTGTTCTTTTGCATACATTTCAACAAAGTGATTTATAAGCAGCGGAATATCCGTGCGTCTTTCCCTTAACGGAGGTATAACGAGAGGAAAAACATTAAGCCGGTAAAAAAGATCAACACGGAATTTTCCTTCTTTTATAAGTTCCTGAAGATCACGGTTTGTAGCTGCTATAACGCGTATATCGGCATGAATTGTGGCTGTACCGCCGATGCGTTCAAATTCGTGTTCCTGTAGTACCCTGAGAAATTTTCCCTGCAGGGATAGCGGCATTTCTCCGATTTCGTCAAGAAATATGGTACCGCAGCTGGCAAGTTCAAACTTTCCCCGCTGCATCGTTTTAGCATCGGTGAATGCACCTTTTTCATGACCGAACAGTTCGCTTTCTATGATTGATTCAGGAAGTGCTGCACAATTTATTGTAATAAACGGTTTGTCGGCTCTGCCTGAGCAATAATGTATTGCCTGTGCGAATTTTTCCTTCCCCACACCGCTTTCTCCGAGCAGCAGGACTGTCGTATTCGTCCGTGCAACCTGCTGCATCTGCACATACAGGTTTTTCATTATTTTACTTTCTCCTATAATATTCTGCGGACGATATCCACTGTGAAGCTCCGCCTGCAGTCTGAAATTTTCTTTTTGGAGTGCTTCGACTTCTTCAATATTTTCCTGCCGCATGTGGACGGTCAGACTGACAATTGATGCAGCGATCATAAGAAGTTTTGTGTAGGTTTGAAGTTTAAAAGCCGATTCCCATTTGAGTGTAATGCTGAGTGCGCCGATTACTTCTGTATCTGTTTTTATAGGAACACAGACGAAAGACTGTTCTGCCTTGAGCTTCTTGTGCATTCCTGTTCTGTCCAGAAAAGCCGGTTCCTGACTGATTTTTTCGACAATGACAGGATTCCCTGTATCGTAAACTTTACCGGTGATGCCTTCACCTTTATGATAGATGCCGCGTTTTGCTTCTTCTATACTCATTCCGTAGAACGATTGAATTTCAATCTGGCCATCTGTTCTGTTTAAAATAGTGATGGAGCCTGAAAGTATCTGATGGTAGTTTGCGATTTGTCCAAGTACCGTCTGCATTGCAATATCAAGATCGATATTACCTGACAAAAATGTACTGATTTCATAAAACAGCTGTAATTCGCGAGGTGTATTATCCATAGGTATGCCTCCTCTGGAATACACCTTTGTATTCTTATAGTTAAAAAAATTAAAACACAAACGAAAAGATGTGTCAATAAAAGTATGATTACAAAATTGAAGGTTTTGCCAATAATAAGCTACAAAAATGTAACCGGAAATATTATTAAATAATCCCGGTCTGTTTATTAACAGGTAGTTTTTCACTGAAAAACCGGAAAATTTACAACTAATTCTGCATTTTTTTGAAAATAATTTTGTTTTTCCTGAATTGGCACAAATATTGCAATCTGCAGTATAACACTCCGGTTTTCCGGGAAGGAGAAATAAAAATGAGAAAAATAGCTATTTATGGTAAGGGCGGCATTGGTAAGTCAACTACAACACAGAACACTGTTGCTGCTCTTGCGGAAATGGGGAAGCACATGATGGTTGTCGGGTGTGATCCGAAAGCAGATTCAACCCGCCTCCTTCTGAACGGTCTTGCACAGCAGACTGTTCTTGATACGCTGCGGAATGAAGGTGACGATCTTGATCTTGACGATGTTGTAAAAACCGGATTTAAAGGAACCCGCTGTGTTGAATCAGGCGGCCCGGAACCGGGTGTAGGCTGTGCAGGGCGTGGCATTATCACTTCAATAAATCTGCTTGAACAGCTTGGTGCGTTTGATCCGAAGTATCAGCTTGATTACTGCTTTTACGATGTTCTTGGAGACGTTGTATGCGGCGGTTTTGCCATGCCTATACGCGACGGTAAAGCACAGGAGATATATATTGTCTGTTCCGGAGAAATGATGGCCATGTATGCAGCAAACAATATATGTAAAGGTATCCGTAAATTTGCGGAAACAGGGACTGTCCGTCTTGGCGGATTGATATGCAACAGCCGTAAGACCGACAGAGAAGACGAACTTATAAAAGCTCTTGCGGAAAAAATCGGAACGCAGATGATTTACTTTGTTCCCCGTGACAACGTCGTACAGCGTGCTGAAATTAACAAAAAGACAGTAATTGATTACGACCCCACGGATCCACAGGCTGACCAGTACCGCAATCTTGCAAAGGCAATAGAAAACAACAAAATGTTTGTCATCCCGAAGCCGCTGGAGATGCCTGAACTGGAAAAACTGCTCATGGAATTCGGCTTAGCCAACTAAACAGACGGAAATAAGGAGAAGAAAATGCTGATAATGATAAAAGCAATTATGCGCCCTGAAAAAGCAAATGACGTTATGGCAAAACTTATGGCTGACGGGTTTCCGTCTGTTACAAAAACACATGTCGCCGGACGCGGAAAACAGCGGGGAATCAAGATAGGCGAGGTAACCTATGACGAAGTTCCGAAGACTATGCTTATGTTTGTCATCAAAGATACAGACAAAGATTTTGTCATTAAGGATATTATTGCGACTGCCCGTACCGGAGAAAAGGGCGCTTTCGGAGACGGGAAAATTTTTGTTTCACCCGTTGAAGAAATGTATACCGTAAGTTCCGGCGTAAAAGAAACAGGAGCCGATACTTCTTCCGGTCCTGCATCGGAAACGCCTGCCGGTTCGGCTCTGTAACAGAGGCCTGCTATGAAAGAAATTACTGCCGTAATACGGATCGGAAAAATGAATGAAACGAAACGGGCTCTTGTTAATGCAGGAATCAGTTCCATGAATGCCAAAGACTGCTACGGACGCGGGAAAGGTTTTATGGAAGTCCGTTATCTGGGAGCGGATAAGACTGAATTCGAAGAGCATATGGATGATCCTGCTCTTGCTGGATCGCTTATTCCGAAACGAATGATAAACATCGTTGTGCCTGATTCTCTTGTATCAATTGTCGTGAAAACAATAATTGATATAAACAGAACCGGAAAGCCGGGAGACGGGAAAATTTTTGTTTCACCGGTAATGGACAGTTATCGTATCCGCGACGGTGAACACGGTGATGAAACACTTGACTGATATAGGAGAATATAATGTCTGATTTACCAGTTGCGGATTATATGTCTTTTGATCCGGAAAAATTCAAAGAGGAAGCTCTTGACGCATACTCATCGAAGGCAAATAAAAAACGATCTAGGCAGATCGTAGTAAATAAACGTGAACAAAATGAAGCAGTTCCGGAAATTCTGGCAAATACCCGTACTATACCGGGTATACTGACGATGCGCGGCTGTTGTTATGCAGGATGTAAAGGCGTTGTGCTTGGACCTACGCGCGATATTCTGCAGATCGTCCACGGAGCAATCGGATGTTCGTTTTATGCATGGGGTACGCGGCGCAACAAGACTCGTGTTCCGTCTCCCGAAGACCAGAATTTCATGCCGTACATGTTCAGTACAGATCTTCAGGAAGACGAGATCGTTTTCGGCGGTGAAAAAAAACTTCGTGCTGCAGCAGAGGAAGCCTATAAAATTTTTCATCCGAAAGCGATGGCTCTTTTTTCGACATGCCCGGTAGGGCTTATCGGAGACGACGTGCACAAAGTTGCACGGGAACTTGAGGAAGCTCACCCGGGATTGAACGCATTTGCTTTCAGCTGCGAGGGATACAAAGGCGTTTCCCAGTCTGCGGGTCACCATATTGCAAACAATAAACTCATGATGAAGGTAATCGGCATAAGTGAAAAATCGAAGCCGGGTAAATACCGGTTCAATATCCTGGGTGAGTATAACATTGGCGGCGATGCATTTGAGATGGAACGCCTCGCAGATAAAATGGGGCTGACGATTCAGTGCACGCTGAGCGGCAACAGCTGTTACGACGAAATGACGGCGGCGCAGACGGCAGATTTGAACGTCGTCATGTGTCACCGGTCCATAAATTATGTTGCCGAAATGATGGAAACGAAATTCGGCATTCCCTGGTTCAAAGTAGAGTTTATCGGCGCAGATGCTACAAGCAGGGCATTCCGGAAAATTGCCGAGTACTTTGGTGATGATGAACTCAAGGCAGCCGTAGAAAAAGTTATTGCGGAAGAAATGGTTGATGTTGAGAAGGCACGGACAGAAGCTTACGAAATATGTAAAGGAAAAACAGTTGCGCTCTTTGTCGGCGGTTCCCGCGCACATCATTATCAGAATCTGTTTAAAGAACTCGGTATGAACGTCATTGCTGCAGGGTATGAATTCGCACACCGGGATGATTATGAAGGACGAAAAATAATACCCAGTATTACCGTTGATGCAGATTCCCGTAATATTGAACAGATTTCTGTTCAACCGGATGAGAAACAGTTCCGTCCTCGTAAAACCCCGGAAGAGATGGATAAACTCCGTAAGGAAGGAATCCGGTTTGACGATTACAAAGGCATGATGAACGATATGCCCGGTAATACGCTCATCATCGACGACATTAACCATCATGAGATGGAAATGCTCATTGAAAAATATCATCCGGATATAATTGCCGCCGGTATCAAGGAAAAGTACGTTGTACAGAAACAGGGAATACCTATGAAGCAGCTGCACAGCTATGATTATTCCGGTCCGTATGCCGGGTATAAAGGCGCGGTCAATTTCTATAAGGAAATTTCACGTCTTCTGACACAGACACCTTTTAAACTTGCAAAAGCGCCGTGGCAGGAACATCCGGAATTGACCGCAAGTTATGTTTACAACGATGGAGGCAGATAATGTACTTACGTCATACACCTAAAGAAATTGTCGAACGTCAGGCATTGACAATTAATGCCGCAAAAACATGCCAGCCTATAGGTGCAATGTATGCTGCTCTGGGAGTGCACAATTGTCTGCCGCACAGTCACGGTTCTCAGGGCTGCTGCGCGTATCACCGGAGCAGTCTTACGCGCCATTATAACGATCCGATTATGGCGACTACCAGTTCGTTTTCGGAAGGTTCATCGGTATTCGGCGGTATGTCGAACCTGAACGAGGCAATAAAAAATATTTTTACGCTCTATAATCCCGACATCATTGCCGTACACACGACATGTCTGTCGGAAGTTATCGGCGACGATCTCGGACAGATTATTAAGTCCGCATATCAGGAAGGACGTATTCCGCAGGGCAAGATTGTCATGCATACGAATACACCGTCATTCAAAGGGAGCCATGTTACAGGGTTTTCGAATATGACGGCAAGTTTTATTTCGTATCTGACTAAGAGCAGCGGTATTCCGAACGGGTGCATTAATATTATACCCACGTTTATTGAACCAAGCGATATGTCGGAAATTAAACGTATGCTTACGGAGATGGGAATAAAATTCATCATGCTTCCTGATACATCCGATGTCGTGAACGGTCCGATGGATGGGAAATTCCATATGTTTCCCAAAGGCGGAACGACGAAAGAACAGATTGCCGGTATGGGAGACAGTACACTTACCGTCGGTCTCGGGCAGATTGGCGCCGAGGCTGCACCTAAACTGCTGAATTCAAAATTCAAAGTACCAATGGAAATTCTGGACTTGCCGATAGGGCTGAGAGCGACAGATGAATTCGTTAATCTCCTTCACGAAAAATGCGGTACTGCCGTTCCAGAGAGTCTTGAACTTGAACGGGGACAGCTGCTTGATGCCATGATCGATAAGAATCAGTACCTGAACGGGAAGAAAGTCTCAATCGTCGGTGATCCCGATATCGTGATCAGCATGTGCCGGTTCTGCCGTGAAAACGATATGAAAGTAATTCATGCAGTTTCAGGTACTCCGACATCGGAAGCATGGGAAGTCCGGCTCAAAGAAATCTGCGGGCCACAGGTGCTGGTTAAGACAGGTGAACGCGCTGATATGTTTTATCTGCATCAGCTGATTAAAAACGAAAAACCGGATCTGCTGATGGGAAATACGTATGCGAAGGAGATCGCACGCGACGAGGATATTCCGCTGGTACGTATCGGATATCCGATTTATGACAGAATGGGACAGCAGTATATGCCTGTTACGGGATACAGGGGCGGTATGAGATTATTCTGTAAAGTCCTCGAAACTTTAATGGACAGACAGGATCAGCTCTGCAAAGATGAAGATCTGGAATTTATCATGTGACGAATAATTACGATCCGGCAGAATGACACCGGTTCAAACCGGTATTATTCTGCCGGAGGAGGCAGCTGTATGTTTGAAGTTCTTGAAGCACGTAAAAAACAGGTATTTATAAATGGTCAGGATAATTTTGATGTTTCCTGCGATAAAGCAAGTACCGCTGGAGCGGTAAGCCAGCGCGCATGTGTGTTCTGCGGTTCCCGTGTAGTATTATATCCCATCGCGGATGCCATACACGTCATTCACGGACCTATAGGATGTGCTGCCTATACGTGGGACTTACGCGGTTCCATGTCCAGTGGACCGGAACTCCATCGTATGTGTTTTTCCACCGATATCCGTGAGAATGAAGTCATATACGGAGGTGAGAAAAAACTGTATGCCGTTCTCTGTGAACTGATCGACGAATATAAACCGAACGCTGCATTTGTTTACGGCACGTGCATAGTCGGTCTTATAGGCGACGATATGGATGCTGTGTGCAGACGCGTCGCACAGGAAAAAGGCATCCCCGTACTTCCTGTCCATTCCGAAGGATTTAAAGGAACAAAAAAAGACGGGTATCACGCGGCCTGCGATGCACTATTTAAACTCATTGGTACAGACGATACGACACCTGTGTCAGAAAACAGTATCAACATATTAGGCGATTTCAATCTGGCCGGGGAAACATGGCTGATAGAAAATTATTACAGGCGCATGGGAGTTGAAGTCGTTGCTGCTATAACTGGTGACGGCCGTATAGAACAGCTCCGGCGGGCACACCGGGCATCACTTAATGTGGTACAGTGCAGTGGTTCAATGGTTCATCTTGCACAAATGATGGAAGAAAAATACGGCATTCCGTTCATTCATGTATCGTATTTCGGCATCGAAGATATGACTCAGGCTCTTTACGATGTAGCAGAGCGCATGGAAGACAGATCGATTATGGGAAAGACCCGTGCAATAGTCCGCCGTGATGTCCCTGAATTATTAAAAAAACTGGAGCCGTATAAAAAGGCGCTGCAGGGGAAAAAAGCAGCTGCATATGTCGGCGGTTCGTTCAAAGCTTTTTCACTTGTTAAGGCACTCAGACATCTTGGTATGGAGACAGTTGTGGTCGGTTCTCAGACAGGGACTAAAGAAGATTATGAGTATCTGAAGTCGATTACTGTTCCGGGAACAGTAATACTCGACGATACGAATCCATTGGAACTGTCAAAGTTTATTCTTGAAAAAAATGCAGAATTATTAATAGGCGGCGTAAAGGAGCGGCCTATTGCCTATAAGATGGGAATCGGGTTTGTTGATCATAATCACGAGCGTAAAGAACCGCTTGCCTGTTATGAAGGAATGCTCAATTTTGCAAAGGAAGTGTATACGTCTCTCATGAGTCCTGTGTGGAAATATTCGCCCGCCCGTATACGGGCGGTGCATCTTCGGGACCGAAGTGAGCTTTTTGAAGAAAAAGACACTGCGGACGACCGCTCTGCCTCTGATGATAGAATTGCAGCGGCCGCAGGAGGTCAGAAATGAACGATGAAAAAGTAAACTCTGCCATAAGTACCGTACAAACTTCTGTATCTGACCACCATTTTGTATTGGCCCGCAACGGATGCAATATGTGCGCGCCGCTCGGAGCAAGTATCGCATACCGCGGCATTCAGGGATGCATCCCTCTTATACACGGCTCTCAGGGATGTGCGACGTATATCCGCCGCTATACTATAAGTCATTTTCGTGAACCGGTCGATATTGCATCGTCTAATTTTACGGAAGCAACGGCGATATTCGGCGGAAAGCAGAATCTGAGTACTGCACTCGGGAACGTAACACGGCAGTATAAACCGGAAGCTGTAGGCATTACGTCAACATGTCTTTCCGAAACGATTGGGGACGACATACCGATGATTCTGCATGAATATACGGCAGCACGGGACGCATCAGAACCTGCAGCGCAGGAAGCATCATATCCGCAGATATTTTATGCTTCTACACCTTCGTATAAGGGAACACATATCAACGGGTTTCATACAGCCGTTCATTCTGTTGTTACGAAGATAGTTCCTGCTGTACGGTGCACAAAAAGAGGGAGCAGTGTTAATGTTATTTCCGGTTTTGTATCACCTGAGGATCTCCGCGAAATTCATACGATCATGAAGGAATACAACGTTAACTATACGCTTATCCCTGATTATTCAAAGAGTCTTGACGGTCCGTCGTGGGAAGAATATGAAAAACTGCCTGACGGAGGTACGAAGATCAGCGACATCCGTACGATGGGACAGGCCGCAGGTACGGTATATCTGGGAAAAGCGGTTCTGAACGAACAGAATGCCGGCCTCTGGCTTAACGATGTCTGCGGTATTCCGCTTCATCAGATACTGCTGCCCGTCGGTATCGAAAATACAGACGCTTTTTTTGCAGCGCTCAATGAAATCACCGGAAAGACGACACCTGCAGAACAGGCTGAAATCAGGGGCAGACTTATAGATGCCTATATCGACGGCCATAAATACTGTTTCGGAAAACGTGCGGTTGTCTACGGCGATGAAGATTTTGTTCTGTCTGTATGTGCCTTTCTCCGGGAGACCGGTATTGTTCCTGTTATTGCGGCGACAGGAGCTCATAAGAAAGTTGTGACAGAGTCCGGTACCGGTGAAAAACTTGAAACAATAAGCGAAGACGCTGATTTTGAAACAATGCTTGAAAAGGTCCGGTCGCTTGAACCTGACATCGTTATTGGAAGCAGCAAAGGGTATTATCTTTCGCGCAGACTGAATATACCGCTTGTCCGCTGCGGATTTCCGGTACACGACAGAATCGGCGGTCAGCGTATTCTTACGCTCGGCTACCGGGGAACACTTACTTTATTCGATCTTGTGTGCAATGCACTCATGCAGTATAAGCAGGAGAAAGCCGGTAAAGGCTGGAGTTACGTATGACGGACCATCAGTTTGATTTTGGAAACCATCCGTGTTTTAATGCAGCAGTCCGCCACTCGACGGGGCGCATCCATCTTCCCGTTGCACCAAAATGCAATATTCAGTGCAATTTCTGCAACCGCAGGTACGACTGCGTAAACGAAACGCGGCCCGGCGTAACGAGCTCAGTGCTTGCACCATCACAGGCATTGTCATATCTTGGCAAAGTTCTTGAAAAAGTTCCGAATATCAGTGTTGTGGGAATTGCCGGTCCGGGAGATCCGTTCGCAAATCCTGATGAGACAATGGACACACTCGAATTAATAGGTGAAGAATACCCGGAAAAAATATTATGTCTTGCGTCAAACGGTTTGAATGTTGCTCCGTATATTGACCGGCTTAAAAAATTAAACGTCTCGCATGTAACAGTCACGGTTAATGCTGTCGATCCCGAAATTGGTGCGCAGATTTACAGCTGGGTCAGATCCGGGCCTCATGTATACCGGGGAGTCGAGGGAGCTGCAGTACTGCTTGAAAATCAGACAAAAACGATCAAGGCACTTCATGATGCAGGCATACTCATTAAAATCAATACGATCATTATTCCCGGAATAAACGACACCCATGCTGAAGCTGTTGCGAAATACTGTAAAGAACTGGGCGCATCAATACAGAACTGTATTCCCATGATGTGTGTTGAAGGGAGCGTATTTGAAAATCATGAATCACCTTCAGCGGAAATGATGTCGGCAGTACGTACCGCCTGTGCAGCACATCTTGAACAGATGTGCCACTGTGCACGCTGCAGGGCTGATGCGGTCGGTCTTATAGGTGAAGAAAATAACAGCGAAATTGTCAGAATGCTCAGCGACGCAGCAAAACTGCAGCCGACAGAAAACAGACCGTATGTTGCGGTTGCCAGCAGGGACGGATTATTTGTAAATCAGCATCTTGGAGAAGCGACAGAGCTGTGGGTTTACCGTATGTCAGCAGATGGAACGCTGGAACTTGTGACGGAACGACCGACTCCTGTGCCGGGTACGGGAGATGAACGCTGGAAAGAACTTGCACTGGGATTTTCTGACTGTTTTGCGGTTCTGTGTGCAGGCTGCGGTGATGCTCCTGTCCGTGTTCTGAAAAAAGAAGGACTCCCTGTTATTGTCATGGAAGGGCTAGTAGAAGAAGGAGCCAGTGCGCTGGCAAAAACCGGAAAAGTGCCGCAGATATATCTAAAGCGCGCAGGGGTCTGCGAAAGGGGCAGAGGATGCAGCGGCGGTGGTTCCGGTTGTTAATCGGGTACAGTAACGAATTTATATTATTAATAAAGGAAAAGAGGTAAAAGATGAGTAAGCCTTCACATCACATTTTTGTATGCGGATCATTCCGCATGAACGGCGCTCCGCAGGGAGTGTGCAGCAAAGGCGGTTCAATGCAGCTGATGCAGTATCTTGAACAGGAAATAGGAGACCGCGGTATTGACGCAGCTGTATCAAGTACAGGCTGCCTTAAACTGTGTGACCGGGGGCCTGCCGTCATTGTATATCCGGAAGGCTGGTACTACGGACATATTGACACTGAAGACGCAATGGACGCCGTTCTTGATTCAATAGAAAACGGAAAGCCTGATTCTGCTTATCTGATAGCCTGAATTTATTTATGGGAACCTCTAAAAACTTCAGTTTTTAGAGGTTCCCTTATAATAGTTTTCCTCCTTTTGTGTGCAGGGGAATCTGTCCGGTGCAGGCAGATTCCCCTCTTCTATTCGGTAAGAAACATAATTGATTCAGGCGGTATACAGATTTTTTCGACAGCGTTAAGAGACAAATCAGATGTAATAGTACTGGTATTAATAGAAACTTCCCAGTCTATCGGGACTGCCGCACCTGAATTTGAAAGATATACGGATATATTAAAAGGTGACTTAAGCTGCTGCTTAACGGTAAAATCGTAACAATTAACAAGACACGTATCATCCGGTTTATGCATGTAGTGTGCTCTGATTCCTGCATATCCTTTTTCGTAAGGAACGTCGGCAGCGGTACACAATTCTATGTTCCAGTCGCTGATGAAAATGCACTGCTTTCCCGTTTTCCGGTATCCGGCAATGTTTTTACATCCTGTAAGCCGTGCAGCGGCAACAGTTTCAGGATTAACGAATACGTCTCTGCATGTTCCTTTTCTGCAGATGATACCGTCGGAAATGACAGCTATATTGTCGCAGATACGGTATATTTCATCGCGGTCGTGCGACACGAACAAAACTGTACGGTTAAATCCTTCCATCATGTTTATGAGATTCGTTTCGACCTGCTGCTTTACGAAAGAATCGAGAGCAGAAAAAGGTTCGTCGAGCATTATTATTCCGGGGTTATTAACCATAATGCGGGCGAGTGCAGCACGCTGCTGCTGCCCTCCGCTCAGTTCGGTACATTTTCTGCCGGCGAGTTCTGCTATGCCGAATCTGGACAGAACGGCAGAAGTTTTTTCTTTCCGTACGGCTGCCGGCAGACGGTGAAGGACAAGCTCAATGTTCTGTGCAATGGTCATCGTCGGAAAAAGTGCATAGTTCTGAAACAGAAAGCCGCATTTACGTTCGCCGGGTTTCAGATTGATGTGCTTTTCCGAATCGAAAACCGTGCGCCCGTTTATCCGTATATATCCGCTGTCAGGTTTTTCTATTCCGGCGATGCACTTCAGCGTCATACTTTTTCCGCATCCCGATGCTCCGAGCAGGCCAAGATATTCGTTCTCTGCAGTAAACGAAACGTCAAGGTTAAAATTATGAAGTTTCTTTTTAACAGCAACTTCTATACTCACTTCCGTTTCGCTCCCTGCCCGAACAGATTCATGGCCGTAATCGTCGCAAACGATATGGCAACAATGATAATAACCCATACGAGTGCCCGGTTCATGTCCCCTCCGTATGCTGCGGACCAGATCGCAATCGGAATTGTTTCTGTCTTTCCCGGAATATCACCGGCGAGCATGAGTGTTGCACCGAATTCACCTAACGCGCGCGTAAACGCCAGTATTGTTCCGGCAGTTATGCCGGGACGTGCGGAAGGGATAAGAATGCGTGTGAATATTTTCCATCCGCTTATTCCAAGTGTCTGTGCAGCATTGAGTATTGATTCATCGATCTGTTCAAAAGCTGCCCGGACAGTACGGTAAACAAGCGGAAATGCAACAACTGACGACGCTGCAACAGTACCTTTCCAATCAAAGACAATCCGTATCCCTGCTTTGAGCAGTACCTGTCCAACTAAACTTCTTGTTCCGAATATACAGAGAAGGAAAAAACCGAGTACTGTCGGGGGCAGTACTAAGGGAAGTGTAAAGACGCCGTCGGCAACAGCGCGCAGTTTTCCCTGAATATGTATGACTGCCCATGCAGCAAGCGTACCGCAGATAAAGGCAAATACCGTCGCATAAACAGAAGCGCGGAGTGAAATGTAAAGCGGCGTCAGGTCCATGATTCCTATTGCACCGTCAGAAATCCGTATTTTGCGAATACGGCAAGCGCGTCTTTACTACAGAGAAACGTATAAAACGCTTTTGCTTCTGCATTATCAGCTGCCGTTTTCAGTATGGCAACGGGATAGATTACCGGTTTGTGCGAATCTGCAGGGGCGTTACAGACGACAGACACTTTATTTGAAACCGCAGCATCTGTTGAATAAACAAGTCCTGCCTGTACTTCACCCTGTTCAACATAGGTAAGTACCTGCCGTACGTCTTTCGCATAAACCAGTTTACCGGCGGCCGACAGTGTATCCCACATACCAAGTGTTGCAAGCGTTTCTTTTGCATACGCTCCTGCCGGAACACTTGCAGGTTCTCCTATTGCAATCTGTTTTATTGAATCGGAAATAAGCGAGTCGAACGATGAGACCGTATTTTCTGCGCCTTTAGGAACAATAAGCACGACTTCATTTTTTAAGAGTCTGCAGATTGTTCCGTCTGCGACAAAACCTTCGTCTGAAAGTTTTTTCATATGTGATTCTGCTGCAGAGAAGAAAATATCGGCAGGCGCTCCCTGTTCTATCTGTCCCCGGAGCGTGCCTGACGCGCCATATACAGGGGTGACGGTCAGAGAAGGATCAGCCTTTTTGTACAGTACAATGATTTCATTCATTGCATTGGTAAGACTGGCAGCTGCAGAGATAACAATGGAACTGCTTCCGGCTGTTTTACTTTTTTTTGTTCCCGCGGACAGAAAAGACGCTGCCAGCAGCAGACTTACTACAAAAATAAATTTTTTCACAGACACTCCCTGTAACCCCGGGAAAGGGTAAAATATTTATTGTTATATGTAAATTACATTTTTGTAGTTTTTTAAATATTTTTTTTAATAATTATGTGCCTGCTTATTATTGACGCATCCTTTGAATACGTATAATAATGTTTTTATGAACACACAGACTTTTAATAACAGACAGAAACCTGTTGAAGACTGGGATAAAATGTATGCTTCCGGGAACGGATACCGGAAGACTGCTCATAATGCACAAAAACGTCCGACAGTGTTTACGCCTTCGATTGTCCGGAACATATGCGCTATGGGAATTGAATCGTATTTTATGGCTGTGTTTATGCACCGGGGGCTTCTTCCGCGTAATCATACAATGCGCGATCTGCTTGACGATGCTGAAAAATTCATCACCATCGATCCGGTGCTCAGAAAAACCATGCTGAAAATAGACGATCAGATGCAGCTCTGTTCACTTGACAATATCAAACTTACTGATCCGTCGCCGGACGACATTCCATTGTTTATAAAAGCTCTTGACGACGTTGCCGCCGTTGCCGGAGGAGAACTTGGAAGTGACGCAGCGTCTCCGAATACTTGACACTACGCTCCGCGACGGAGATCAGACAGCAGGCTTTTCTTTTTCTGCTGAACAGAAAGTCAGACTTGCTCAGCTTCTTGATACGTGCGGTGTCGACTGCATAGAAGCGGGTTTTCCCTGTTCTTCGGACATCGAGTATTCAGTTTGTAAGGATATTGTAAAGAAAGGGCTGCATGCGGATATAGCCGTTATGTCACGATGCCTTAACGGAGATATTGTAAGAAGTGCAGAAGTATTTTCAGAAATCAGCGATCCTGATAAAGCAGTGCTCCATTTAACAATACCTGTCAGTGATGTTCTGATACGGATAAAACTGCACAAAACCAGAAAAGAAATACTGTCCGTCATAGAGGATTCCGTCAGGACTGCTAAAGAGCTTACCCGGAAAATTGAAATAGGATTTGAAGATGCAACCCGTGCAGACCGCCGGTTTCTTGCATCATGCTGTCATACCGCAGTTGCGGCAGGAGCGTCTGCAGTAAATATCGCCGATACTACTGGCAGCGTCCTGCCCGAAAAAATGTCAGAGCTTATACGGTTTCTTGTCCGTGAAATACCTGCCTTTTCAGACAGAAGCGTACTGCTGAGCATCCACTGTCACAACGACTGTGGCCTGGCACTTGCGAATACACTTGCCGCAGTACGTGCAGGTGCGCTGCAGGTGGAAGTAACGGCTGCAGGGCTGGGGGAACGGTGTGGAAATACTCCGCTGGAAGAACTGGCGTATGCTCTTTCGATTCACAGTGATTTTTATTCTGTTGCTACCGGACTGCATAAAGAACATCTTGCAGAATTGTGCCGTACGTTGTTTTCATACTGCGGAACAGATTTTTCTCCGCTCAAACCTGTTACCGGCTGGAACAGCGATTCTCACGCATCGGGACTGCATCAGCAGGGATTGTGTGCGGATTCCTTTTCCTATATTGCGAATCCCGTTGAATCATACGGTATGGTACACCGGCGGTACGTTCTGAACCGTCATTCTGGAAAAAACGGACTTCTTGCAGCGGTCAATAATCTTACCAGTGGTGCTTTAACACTTTCTGAAAAGGATGCAGGCATACTGCTGGCAGAGATAAAGGCTTTCACTTATGAAGAAACGGGAATTACGGATCTCTGCACACTGTTGTATAAGCATAAACTCATAAACTACAAGCCGATAATGCCGGGTGCTGTCAAAATAAAGTATGAAGACGGTCTGTACACAGTGTCTGTTTCAACTTCACAGCTTGCCGCAGACGGCAGCGCAGATACTGTTGAATCGGCTGTTATAGAGGCTGTCCGGAAAATAACATCACTTGATCTTTCTTATAATACCGTAAGCTGTTCCCGGTACATTTTGCCGGAAACGGGAGGGGGGAAAACACGGGTATATGCAGAAATCGACTCAGCGGGGAAACGGTATGTCGTTTCTGCCTCCGCGAAAAATGAGGCAGAAGCCCTTGTATGCTGTCTGTTTGATACAGTAAACAGCATATATGCATCACAATAAAATGTAAAATCATACAATTATGTATTTTTTTTATCTTGATTATCACAATGCAATCAGGTATTTTTCCGGAAAGCGGGGTTATAATTTCAGTTTCCGGAGGAATCGGTATGAAAAGAACAATCAGTTGTATCCTGCTCATTTTGTTATTTTGTGCAGGGGTAGTATTTGCGGAATCTCCCTCACTCCTGGTCTACTGCGGGGCAGGGTTGAAAAAACCTATGGAAGAACTGAAGTCTCAGTACGAAAAAGCTGAAGGTGGACAGATTACATATACCTATGCCGGTTCCGGTCAGCTTATTTCGCAGATTCAGTTGTCGGGAAAAGGCGACGTACTCATCATCGGTTCGGAAGATGTCTACAAGACGGCAGTAGATAAAAAACTTGCATATGCCCCGGTTCTCATAGCCCACCACACTCCCTGTATTGCAGTCCTGAAAGGAAACCCGAAAGGAATAAAATCACTTGCCGATATGGCAAAACCGGGAGTACGCGTTATTCTCGGAGACCCGAAGGCAAACGCAGTCGGTCTGTCCGCACAGAACATGATTACCAAAAACAAACTGCCCGGAATAAACACCAATACAGTTGCACAGACTTCAACAGTGAACGAACTTGTTGTACAGCTGACTATGGGACAGGCTGATGCCGCCATCGTAACAAAAGACAGCGTTGCTTCCAGCGATAAACTTGAAATCATTGAAATCCCGGCAGAACAGAATATCGACCAGCTTATTCCCGTTGGAATTCTGACAGTGACACGGCAGAAAGACGCTGCACAGAAATTTGTCGATTTTACAGCCTCTGCTGCCGGAAAAGCCTGTTTCAAAAAGTTCGGATTCGATCCTGTTGAATAGGCGCTGCGGTATTTTCCATCCGGTACTCGTACTCCTGCTGGGATGTACGCTGCTGTTTCTTCTCATACCTGTTGCAGCCGTCATCAAATTTGGCGTGCGTCAGGTACCGTCTGTACTTTTATCGGACGAGGTTCGTTTTTCCCTCAGACTCAGCCTGCGTACGACGACAGGAGCAACCGTCATCTGTATGGCGGCTGCAGTATTTACCGCATATGCCGTACGGCAGCTTTCCGCGCGGCTGCAGAAAATAATGCTTACCCTGTTTTCAATTCCGATGTCGCTGCCTCATCTTGTTTCCGGTGTTGCCCTGCTGCTCGTATACGGCAGAACCGGAATCGGGGACTGGCTGTACCGGACAACCGGTATTGACTTTGTCTATACAAGACAGGGTATTGTTCTTACACTCGTGTTTGTTAATCTCTCATATGCAGTTGTCATGCTTTATGATGCTGTTACTCCCGAAACGGAACAGTATGAATTTACAGCGCGTACGCTCGGCTGCTCGCCGTTCCGGTCGTTTACGCAGGTAACACTTCCTCTTATGCTGCCTTCTTTCTTTTCGGTTACGGTTATGACATGGGCGCGTGCGCTGGGAGAATTCGGTGCGGTCATCATGTTTGCCGGTTCAACGCGAATGAAAACCGAAATACTGCCGACAGCTGTTTATCTGAACATGGCGACAGGAGACCTTCCAAGTGTTCTCGGTATATCGGTTGTCCTGATACTTGTGTCTGTCCTTTGTACCGTTCTGCTGCAGGTTATTTCATCAAAAGTGCAGAAATGCAGCGGGGCTTCCGATGCTTGAAGTCCAGCATCTGTCAGTCCGTGCAGGCAGTTTTACGCTCTCGGATTTGAATCTCCGCGTCGCAGACAGAACGTGCTGTGTTCTCATCGGAAAAAACGGTGCAGGAAAAACAGTATTCCTTGAAACGCTTGCAGGCCGGCATCAGATTACCGGAGGAAAAGTGCTTTGGAACGGAACAGATATTACGAGGTTTCCTCCGGAAAAACGACGTATTGCTCTCGTCTATCAGTATTATGCACTGTTTCCGCACCTGTCTGTGGCTCAGAATATCTCCTTTCCGATGAAAACGGCGGGCCAATCCCGGCTGTACCGTGAAAACCATACAGAAGAACTTCTTTCCCTGTTTTCACTTACCAGTCTTGCAGACCGCCGTCCGCAGACTTTAAGCGGAGGTGAACGCCAGAGAACGGCACTGGCACGGGCTCTGGCTGCAGAACCGGAACTGTTACTGCTCGATGAACCGCTCTGTGCGCTTGACTGCGTGACGAAAGACCAGATAAAAAAAGTTCTGTATACTATGCATGAACAGTTCGGAACAACCGTGATACAGGTGACGCACGATTTTGACGAAGCTTATTATTTTGCCGACAGTTTTGCCGTTATGACAGGCAGTACACTTTCGGAACAACGAACGAGAGCGCAGCTGCTGGCTCTCCACAGGGAGGATTTGTATGGATTACTTGACGGAAGCGGATTTATACGCTGATTTAAAAAACCGATTTGCCGCTGTTGTAAAAGAACACACACTTTTTTCGGAACGCGCCGTAATTTCTGCAGGAATTCTTACTCCCGAAGAGGCTATTGGAAAACCGGGAAGAACCGACTACCCGATTCTGGAAGGTAAGGACCGTATGCTTCAGGCAGACTGTAACGGCAGCCGGGGACAGGTTTTTACCGACTCACCTGCAGCCTTTTCCGGTACAATCGGAGAAGTACTGGAAATGGATATTGTCCGCGACCGGCACGCCCGGAGTATTTTCATTGCAGTCATGAATGCCGTGATGCGCTCCCTCTCTCTTATAGAAGGAACCGTTCACTGCAGGAACGACGGTATGGAATTATGTGCACATACATTTTTACAGAAACTTGAAGAACAGTACGGTACCGGCTGCAGAATCGGTCAGATCGGTTATCAGCCGGCGCTTGTAAGTGCGCTTTCAGAACGATTCACCCTGCGGGTACTTGATCTGAATCCTTCCAACATCGGAATAAAAGCAGGTTCCGTCACGGTGGAAGACGGAACTGATCCGTCGTCTCTGCTTGCATGGGCTGATGTCGTGCTGTGTACAGGCAGTACGCTTGCAAACGGAACAATCATACAGTTTCTGAATACCGGGAAGGACGTCATTTTTTACGGAACTACGATTGCAGGAGCAGCCGCTCTGCTCGGATTAAAGCGGATGTGCTTTAATTCATTATAACTGCAGTCTGTCTGCTGATTGTTCGAACAGTTCCACGAATTTTCCCGCAAGCGGCGGCAGCATACGGTCTTTGCGCCAGATGACCGCCAGCTGTGTTGTAAGTCTGTCACTGATAATATCTTTGCATATCATATCTTTC
>JALNVF010000040.1 GCA_023231445.1 Treponema sp.
CGTAGTAAAGGATTCTGCAATGGAAACGGCAGAAGTATCATAGTAATTCCGGCAGTTTTTCTGCCGTTTAGAGAGAGGAGTTATGTTTATGAAAGGAAAAGGAATCGGATTCAGAATTATTGTTATGGCGGTTGTTCTGTCTGTAATTGCTGCTGTAATCGGATGTATCGGATTGTATGCAACGAAAACAGTCAGCGGACTTGTTACGAATATGTACCGGAAGAGCGTTCTCAGAGTACAATATGCAGGAATGATTCAGAATGACGTTGAAGCTGCAAGAGGCATACTGCTCAGCGCGAATACCCAGGGACGGACTAAAGAACAGACAGAATCATTAATGAAAGATTTTAAAGCCGGGTATGCAGCCTTTACCGATGCAGTAGAAAAGTTTGAATCGACTAATTTAGTAGCTGCTGATAAAAAAGAATTAATCAAAATAATTAAAACTTCAGGGAAGGAATATGCTGAAAAAGGTGAAAATATGTTCAGCTATATTCTGAATAAAGATTCTGCAGGTGCTGATAAGTATATGAACGAGGTAGTTATTCCTGTCCGTTCTCAGAAACTTACCCCTGCAGTTGAAAAACTTATAAGCATACAACTTGCAGACAGTGAAGCGTCTTTCGAATCAAGTAAAAAAATAGCGGTCCTTTCTGTTACAATAATAATTATTGCAATTTTTGTCGGACTTGCAATATCGCTTGTACTTGGAATAACTATAACACGGAGCATTACAAAGCCTGTGTCGAAAATTGTAACGGATCTGTCCGAAAGTTCGTCGCAGATAAATATATCCAGTACGCAGCTGTCTACTGCATCCCAGGAAATTGCGAACGGTGCGCAGGAACAGGCATCAAGTATAGAAGAAACAACATCTTCAATGGAAGAACTTTCTTCGATGGTAAAACAGAATCTGGGTACTACACGGCAGGCAAGCCTTCTTTCCGAAAAAGCAACAGAGGCCAGCCAGAACGGTTACGATAAAATGGCGGACATGCTTATGGCTATGAACAATATTTCAAAGTCCACCGAAGACATAAAGAACGTTATAGACGTTATTGATGATATTTCATTCCAGACGAATATGCTTGCGCTTAATGCAGCAGTAGAGGCGGCCAGAGCAGGAGAAGCGGGAATGGGATTTGCAGTCGTTGCTGACGAAGTAAAGAATCTCGCAAACCGTTCATCGGAATCAGCTAAAGAAACAGCCGCCATGATAAAAGACACTCTCAAGAACGTCGATTCGGGAATGTCGATTTCGAAGGAACTTTCCGAGATATTCAAGGATATACTTTCCAATTCAAAGAAAGTTATGGAAATGAATCGGGAAGTTGAAACGGCTTCGGGACAGCAGGATGAGGGAATCAGTCAGGTAAATAAGGCAATGATTCAGTTTGATACGGTGGTACAGGCTAATGCTTCAAGTGCTGAAGAAACGGCAAGTGCTGCGGAAGAACTGCAGAGTCAGGTGACCGGGCTTAATGATATAGTCGATACACTGTATCTTATAGTAAGCGGTAATGCTTATACTGCAGTAGAAGATACTGACGTTCGGCAGAATTCAAAAGCACATAAACTCGATGCATCTGCTGCCGGACAGCATAGTGCTTCTGCACGGAAGACGGCGAAGGAGTCGTCCGGAGAAGAAGGTTCGTCAGTGAGCAGCCAGGGTAAGAATACACCGTCAGGATCTTCTTCCTCCGGATCTGCTGCAGCAAAAAATTCTTCCCGGAAACCGGCGGAACAGGCTTCTTCCGATTCAAAGAAATCACATTCGATTTCTTTTGAAGATGATGAAGAATTCAAACCAGTATGAGATTATTATTTATCTGCCGGGTATTCAACGAATATGTTACAGATTACTAAAAAGCAGCTGGATACTATCCGGGACCTTGCCTATAAGAAGTATGGTCTTTTCATCGGCCCGGATAAAGTTTCCCGTCTGCTTCCAAAATTAGAACGATTCATCTCAAACGAAGGATATTCCGGGGCGGATGATTTATGCAGTCATCTTGCCTCAGAAGACAGAGTCTGCCTTGAAAAATTTATTTCCTATATAACAACCTGTCATACCTTCTTTTTCCGTGAACCTGAACATTTTAAGGAGCTGGCTGCCGACATACACCACTCGCCTCAGGCTTCCTATTCCATCTGGTGCGCGGCAAGTTCTACGGGCGAAGAACCGTATTCCATTGCAATGACTCTTATAGAGGACAGGATCAGAAATTTTCATATCGTTGCCTCTGATCTTAACCGCGATGTGCTTGCTGAATTTAACCGGGGTGTGTACCATGAAAGCCGGCTTGCACAAACACCCGTTCCCGTGAAAGACCGTTATTTTACTGCTGCAGGAGATGATTGTTATACTATAAGCGGTTCCCTCCGCAGGTTTATTTCAATAAAAAATATAAATCTTATGGATTCTATCCACTTTCCTCAGCCGTTTGATTATGTTTTCTGCCGTAATGTGTTTATTTATTTTGACGAACAATCACGTTCACAGGCTGTTTCCACTATTATTTCAAATTTAAAAATTGGCGGTTCGCTTTTTATAGGTCATGCGGAAGTTCTGCTTCAACAGCCGGAAAACCTTAAGAAAATCGGCAGTTCAATTTACCGGCGTATGTATTGAATGAGGTATACATGGATATGAAGAAAATTAAAGTTCTTATCGTTGATGATTCAGCGATTGTCAGAGATATTCTTTCACGCGAACTGTCCGGTTGTCCTGAGATAGAAGTAGCAGGTACTGCCGGTGATCCCTTTGTAGCGCGTAATAAGATCGAGAATGAACCTATTGATGTTATTACGCTTGATATAGAGATGCCTCGTATGGACGGGCTTACATTTCTCAGATATCTGATGAAATATAAACCTCTCCCGGTTATTGTCGTAAGTTCCCTTGTTTCTACGAATAATCCGGCGGCAATTCAGGCTCTTGAACTGGGGGCTGTTGATATAGTTCATAAACCGGGGGGACCTTTTTCTGTAGGGGATATTATTGATGATCTCTGCCACAAAATACGGGAAGCTGCTTCGTGTCCGATGTCACGTCTTTCCTCTGCGTCCGAGCGTCTGGTAACAGATACCCGGAATTTTTCACCCGTTTCGCATACACTTTCACACATTTCAACCACAAACCGGCTTGCAGTTATAGGCGCATCGACAGGCGGGACGATTGCACTTGAAGAACTTTTTACTCATTTTACACCTGATTTTCCGCCGGCACTTGCCGTAATTCATATGCCCGAGCGTTTTACCGCTTCGTTTGCAGAACGGCTTGATTCGCTTTGCGTCCTTCATGTAAAGGAAGCAGAAAACGGTGAAACTGTTATGCCGGGGACGATTTATATTGCGCCGGGCGGTTATCATATGCTTGTCACAACTTCCGGAGCAAGCCGCATTATACGCATAAAAAACGGACCGAAACTTTTCGGACAGCGTCCTGCAGTCGACGTATTATTTCAATCTGCTGCGGAAACTATCGGAAAAAACTGTATTGCATCATTACTCACCGGTATGGGGCGCGACGGAGCTGCAGGAATGAAAGCTATACGCGATGCCGGCGGATATACAATTGCACAGGACGAAGAGTCGTGTATTGTTTTCGGCATGCCTAAAGAAGCGATAGCGCTGGGCGGTGCCTGTGAAGTCACTCCTCTTGATAAAATTGCAGGCAGTATTTTAACACATAATAAAAGCATCATTAACTGATATTTAACATTTGATTTACGAAAAGAAAACAGTTCTCCTGTAGATTTTGAATATCAATTATGGAAAGGCATTTTTCGTGTCATCCATCACTGATAATCAACTTTCACAGGAGATTGAAGATGAAAAAAATTGCAGGTACAGTATTAGGAGCAGTAATGATGCTCGCAGCAGCATCGTCAGCTTTTGCTAACGGAGCGAAGGATTCGGAAAAAGTAACCGCCGTCACCGTAACGGCTTCCGGTTCATCGGCGCTTCTGCCGCTTGTAAAGGATGCCGCAGGAAAATACAAAAACGTTAATCCGGCCGTATCGGTTAATGTAAGCGGCGGTGGATCAGGAACCGGACTTGCACAGGTTTCTGACGGAAGTGTGGATATCGGAAATTCAGACGTTTTTGCGGAAAGCAAGCTGGGTGCAGATAAAGCAGCCGCTCTTGTTGATCACAAAGTATGCATTATTACAATGGCGCCGGTTATCAACAACGATCTTGCTAAAACAGTCAAAAGCCTTACAAAACAGCAGCTTATCGGAATTTTTACTGCAAAAATAACGAACTGGAAAGACGTCGGCGGTCCGGACGAACAAATCCTGCTTGTTACACGTCCGGCTACATCAGGAACACGTGCACTGTTTAAACAGTATGCGCTCGATAACAATGACGAAGCGTCAAACAAATCACTCGAAACAGACGACTCCGGCACGCTGCTTCAGACAGTTTCTCAGAACAGAGGCGCTGTCGGGTATCTTGCACTTTCATATCTGGTGAACAACACTGCGGTAAGTACTGTTTCACTTGATGGAGTTGCTCCTACGATGGAAAATACCTATAACGGTTCATATCCGGTATGGGGATACGAGCACATGTATACGAAAGGAAACAGCAATAAAGCTGCAAATGACTTCATCGCATACATCATGGGAAGCGATTACGGCAAACTGATGGAAGCACAGGGATATTGTGTTGCATCAAAAATGAAGGTTACCCGCTGATTTATGAACCAGTTTCCGGGGTGTTCTTCCGCATGGAGAGAGCGGCGGGACATCCCGTTTTTTTTCTTAAACGCACAGTTTTGCAACCAGACAGAGGATTAGTAATTTGTACAACAAAGAAATGATAGTAAAAGAATACCCGGGAAAAATCGCTGTAACAGTGTGCGGTATTCTTGTTATAGTTCTTACTTTGTCAATCGGATTTTTCCTGCTTATAAAAGGCATGGGAACATTTACGATATATAAACACAATGTACTGGAATTCCTGTTCAGTTCGAACTGGAAACCGGAAGATACTGACGCAGGCGGCGGAAAAGTCGGAGCGCTTATATATATTGTCGGTTCACTGCTGACATGCGGTCTGGCACTTCTTATTTCCGTACCGTTCAGTTTCGCCACTGCTGTCTTCATGACGGAGATTGAACCGGTTGCCGGATCCCGTATACTTCAGCCTGCAGTAAGTATATTTGCGGGCATCCCGTCGGTCGTATACGGATGGCTTGGTCTTACGCTGCTTGTTCCGTTCATAAAAAATCTGTTCAATCTGCCGCACGGCTTTACGGTGCTTTCCGCCGCACTTGTGCTGGCACTCATGATTCTTCCGACAATTACAACAGTAACAGCAGATGCAATACGGGCTGTTCCTCTGGAATACCGCGAAGGCGCATATGCACTTGGCGCAACGCGCTGGCAGGTTATACACAGTACCGTACTCCCTGCGGCGAAGAACGGTATTTTTACCGCAGTCATACTGGGACTTTCCCGGGCTTTCGGAGAAGCGCTTGCCGTTGCCATGGTCATCGGCAAGATGAAATCGTTCCCGGCTTCCCTTTTAAGTCCTACTACTACGCTGACAACGGCGATTGCGTCAGATATGGGCGGAGCGATGGACGGAGGAGAGTATAATATGGCTTTGTGGACAATGGCACTGCTGCTGTATCTTATTTCACTGCTGTTCATATTTGTTATACACATGCTTTCTTCAGGTAAAGAAAGGGAAGGAAAAAAATGAGCGACCATCTGAAAATTGAAAAGATAAAAAATTCGGTAATGACAGGTGTTTTTTACTGCATCGGCGGATTATTGCTGCTTTTTCTTTTAACGCTTGTAACGTATATAGTCGTAAAAGGCTTCAGAGGATTCACTATTTCCCTTTTTTCTTTCTCAGATCAGGGAATAGGAAATCAGTTTTTTAATACACTGTATCTTGTCGTTCTTTCACTTATTATCAGTATCCCGCTTGGCACGGCTACCGGAATTTATATGGCTGAATATGCGACACAGGGACGGTTTACCCGTTTTCTTGAAATGTCGATAGAAACACTGTCGTCGCTGCCTTCCATAGTAGTCGGACTTTTCGGGTATCTTGTTTTTATTCTGATGACCCATTCACGCTGGAATCTTATGGCCGGTGCACTCGCACTGTTTATTCTGAATCTGCCGCTTATTGCGTCCACGACCGTGGATGCATTTAAATCGCTGCCGGAAAATCTGAAAGAAGGAAGCTTTGCGCTCGGGGCAACGCACTGGCAGACAATATACCACGTGCTTCTTCCTGCCGCCGCGACACGGATTATGACCGGGGTCATGCTTGCAGCCGGGCGCGGATTCGGTGAAGCCGCTGCTCTTTTGTATACGGCCGGTATGAGTACCGATATTGACTGGACAAACTGGAATCTGCTTTCGGCTACGTGTCCGATAAATCCGTTCCGTCCGGGAGAAACACTTGCGCTTCATATCTGGGGAGCCAGAACGGAAGCGCTTGCACCAAACGCAGCTCAGATAGCCGATTTATCGTCCGCCGTACTTGTTATCATGATATTTTCGTTCAGCATTATGTCGGAAATTATAAACGCACGAATACGCAGAAAAACAGGGGTAAAATGATTTCTGCTGTTGTATTATTTTCTTCAGTATGATAGTTTTACTTTAACAAACAGTTTACATGTAAGGGGAGCTTGTGGCGTTTTCGCCGGGCAGGCTGAGAGGAAGTACCGGAACTTCGACCCGTAAAACCTGATTTGGGTAATGCCAACGGAGGGAATCACAGATGATACTAACGTCAATACAGGGATTGCCTTCCGGGGGAATCCCTTTTTTATTTTTACAGGTGTTTTCCGGAATTTCTTTTTTATGTCCGCAGAACATACCGGCTCCGCCTGATTTTCCATCAGGAGGAAAAAATGAAAAAAGAAAGACTGACGACCCTGTTTGAGTCTGTAAGAAAGACGGGTCCGCTCATTCACTGTATGACGAATTATGTAACAGTGAACGATGTGGCGAACATGGTTCTTGCGTGCGGTGCGTCTCCGATTATGGCGGACGACGAAGCGGAAGCAGCCGGTATTACCGCCGTTTGTTCCGCTACATACATCAATATCGGTACGCTGAACGCACGGACAGTCACTTCCATGCTGCTGGCCGGAAGGAAGGCAGAAGAACTGCATCATCCTGTTGTTCTTGATCCTGTCGGAGCGGGGGCGTCCGCGTTCCGTACGGATACCGTCCGCCGTCTTATGGACAACATTCATTTTACCGTCATCAGGGGAAATATGTCGGAAATAAAGACGATTGCACAGGGAACGGGAACAACAAGAGGCGTAGATGCAGATGCCGCAGATACGGTGACTGAAGAGAACCTTGACGCTGCCGTGGGCTTTGTGCGCAGTCTTGCCGTACGGACCGGTTCGGTTATCGCCGTAACAGGTGCGTTTGACATCATTTCCGGCGGCGGAGCGGCGTATGTCTGCAGCAACGGACATCCGATGCTTAAATCAATAACCGGCAGCGGGTGTATGCTCGGTGCCGTTGTGGCGGCATTCTGCGCAGCGAACCCCGGCGATGCTGCCGGTGCCGCAGCCGCGGCGGTGAGTGCCGTGGGGCTGTGCGGAGAGCGTGCGTACCGGAAAACGGCAGAAACAGGTGCAGGGACCGGTTCGTTCCGCTCATATCTGCTTGACGCTATGAGTCTGCTTACTCCGCAGGCTTTTACGGAAGGATGTAAAATTGAAGAACGCTGAACTTCTTTCCGCACTCTCCCTGTACGGGGTGACCGACCGTTTGTGGCTTCCTCATCCGTTTCCTGCAGGAGATCCCTGCGGAGCGGCACTTCTTGCATCAGCAGTGGAGGAATGCATTACCGGCGGTACGACAATGATTCAGCTGCGCGAAAAAAACGTATCGCCAGTGGATATGCTCAGCATTGGAAAAGCGGTGGGAGACGTGTGCCGTGCACATAACGTACCCTTTATTGTGGACGATGATGCGGATGCGGCGATTCTGCTCAAAGCGGATGGTGTGCATGTAGGCCAGCACGATACTGATGCCGTGGAAGTCCGTCGTCGTATAGGTCCCGGCATGATTCTGGGTGTTTCGGTACAGACCGTGGAACAGGCGGTGCGTGCTCAGGCTGCCGGAGCTGACTATCTTGGCACCGGCGCCGTATTTCCGACGTCTACGAAAGACGATGCCGGCGCGGTAAGCAGAGAATGCCTTGCCGCTGTCTGCGCTGCGGTGACAATTCCGGTAGTCGCAATCGGAGGAATACACGAAGAAAATATTGCGCTCCTTGAGGGCACAGGAATCGCCGGTGCGGCAGTCGTATCGGCACTGTTTGCGTCTCCTGATATACCGGCCGCGGCGCGTGCACTTTCTCCGGCCTGCAGATCATTCAACGCCGTATGCACGGCAGGTATCCGTGCGGAAAAGGAACGGAAGGACAGAGCTGCGGTCATGCAGGGAATGAAGGCTGCCGTATTCGATATGGACGGCACACTGCTTGATTCAATGCCGATGTGGCAGCATGCCGCAGAACAGTATCTTCAGTCGAAACTGGTAAAACCGGAGCCTGATGTCTGGGAACGGACAAAATCCCTTGATATGAAGCAGACTGCGGCATATTTTAAACAGGCATACCGGATTTCAGATTCAACTGATATTATAATAGAAGAAATTGATAATCTTATATACGACCAGTATGCACATACGCTCAGACTAAAGGACGGTGCCCGTACGTTTCTTGAAGCACTTCATGTCCGCGGAATACCGATGGTACTTGCCACGTCGACGGACCGCCGCTGCGCGGAAGCCTGTATGAAGCGGTCCGGGCTGGGCGGTTGTTTTTCGCAGCTGCTTACCTGTTCGGAACTTGGTACAGGCAAAGACAGACCAGACATCTATCTGGAAGCACAGCGGTGTATGGGAACGGCCGCGGCAGACACGGTCGTCTTTGAAGACGCGCTGTACGCCGGGAAGACAGCTGCGCAGGCAGGCTTTCCTGTATGCGCCGTCTATGACGAAAGTACTGCCGGTAACGGCGACTGGCTGGAGCTTCGGAAGCTGTCTGCCTGTTCGTGCTTTTCGTTCAGGGATATGCCGGTATGAAGATGAAATGCGTACTGACGATTGCCGGTTCCGACAGTTCGGGCGGTGCGGGAATTCAGGCAGACATAAAAACGATCTGCGCGCACCGGCTGTATGCGGCAAGCGTCATTACTGCGGTAACGGCACAGAATACGCTCGGTGTACAGTCAGTCTATCCGCTGCCGCCTGACGTTGTTGCCGCCCAGCTTGACAGCGTCTGCTCCGATATCCCTCCTGATGCGGTAAAAATCGGCATGCTCGCTACCGCGGAAATTGCGGAAACGGCAGCACGCATGCTTGAACACTACAACGTGCGTCATGTCGTGCTTGATCCGGTGCTTGTCTCCACAAGCGGCCGCCTGCTGCTTGATAAAGATGCAGTACGCGTCCTGACAGACAGACTCTTTCCCCTTGCCGAACTGATAACACCGAATCTTGACGAAGCTGCCGTCCTGCACGATGCGCTTGTCCGCACCGGCTGCGCGGTACTTGTAAAGGGCGGGCACAATCCTGATTCTGCGGACGACGTACTGTATGAATCGGGCCGTCTGATGGAGAATAGTCCTGCAGGCTGTTCCGGAATACATACGTTTTCCGGCGGACGCATTGCAAATCCGAATACGCACGGTACCGGGTGTACGCTTGCAAGTGCCGCTGCATGCCGCCTTGCGCAGGGACATACGATTATGGAAAGCGTCCTGCTTGCAAAACAGTACATAACCGGCGCAATTGCTGCGGGGCTTACCGTCGGACACGGAAGAGGGCCGCTCGACCAGTTCTGGGAGGCAGCCGGCGGCGTGCCCTGACGGGACGACTGATTTCTGATCCGGACACGATTTAACCGCTGATCCGTACTGCATTTAACGCCTGATGCAGGCCGGTATGGCGCCGCAGTGCGGTCTGCACAGTGTACGTAGTCGTGTCCGCACTGTGCCGCATACCGGCCTGCACAGTGTACGTAATCGTGTCTGTACAGTGTACACTGACCGTACTGCACTGTGTACACATGTCTGACTGCATTGTGTACACAGACCGGACTGCATCCGAGGTTAAATGCAGTCCGGATCAGAACAGCAGTATACTACGGGAATTTGCATTATCAGATGTTCCCGGTTATACTATAGAGCAGAGAGATACTTTATATGGATGTTACCGTCATAAACCCGTTTTTAACCGCGTGTGAAAATGCATTTAAAAACATGTTCAATCTTACTCCGGAGCATAAAGAGCCGTATCTTCTTGATGTACTGGCAACCCGTCATTGGGAGATTTCCGGACTTCTTGGATTGACCGGTGATTATACAGGTGTTCTGGCATTCAGGCTGCATGTAGTCCTTGCCGCCAAAATGCTTGAAATATCGGGCATGCAGACAGACTCTGCAGAGGAAAATGAAGAACTTTCAAGTCAGCTTGTAAGTGAGTTTACTAATATTATCGGAGGAAATGCTGCTTCTGCCATTACTCATAAGAATATTAACATTACTCCGCCTGTTGTAATAAAAGGCAGGGATCATAGTATTTCCTGGCCAAGAAATTATCCTGTAGTAGCGATTCCTTTTGTAACTCAGTTCGGTCCTTTTGAAGTTGATGTCTGTATAAAGTAACGGGAACGTCTGAAAACTGAAGTTCCTGGAAGTTCCCTGAATTATATTTTGAACTTATCCACTTCCAGCGATAATTTGCCGATGCTGTCGTTGTTCCGGACACTCATCGCAGAAATTTCAATGACGGCACGGTTTATTTCTTCCGTACCTGATGACATTTCCGTTATGCCGTCCATAATGTCGCTGCCTCTTTCTGTAAGCTGTTTTATTGCTGTAACCATATTCTGTGTTCCGGCCAGAAGCTGTGCGGAGCTTGTTTTTACTTCAGAGGTAATTTCATTTATTTCTTTTATAGCAGACAGAAGCGAAGTTCCTCCGTCCGTCTGTTCCCGCAGTGCATCTCTGATGACGGTGTTCTGGTCTTTTACGGTTACGGTCTGTTTAAATACGGTGTCGAATTGTGAAAAAGCCGCGGTGGAAGCTTCGGAAAGAGAATCGGTAAGGTTTTTCAATTCTATAAGCGCTTCCGAAATATGTTTTCCCTGCATGCCGGAATCCTCCGACAGTTTGCGGATCTCGTCGGCGACTACCGCGAACCCTCTGCCGGAGTCTCCTGCATGGGCGGCCTCTATAGCCGCATTCATAGCGAGCAGATTTGTCTGTTCCGCGATATTCTGGATAACGGTTCCGGCTTCTATCAGATTTTCAGAATTTTCGACCATTGATTCAATTAACGGTACGATTCTGTCTATTGCATTTTTACCCTTTTCGGACGCCTGCGCCAGTTCTTCCATTGATACCGTGTTCTTTTTGACAATTTCGGACACTGATGCAATATTTCCGACCATTTGTTCAATCGAGGCGGAAGATTCTGTTACGTCTGCGGACTGGTTTTCAATATGAGTGTTCAGATTTTCAATCTGCCCTGCCATACCGGAAAGCGTCTGCTCCATTTCCTGAATATCTCCCGTGTAATGCATGTTCTGTTCTTTTATATGAGTAATTGTTCCTGTCATCTGGTTTAATGCGGTTGCCGTTTCCGTGGTATTGGCAGAAAGCGTGCTTCCGATACCGCCGAGCGCATCTGCTTCATTTTTTACGGAGCTGATCAGGGATGTCATTTTTTCCATTGTTTTGTTCAGATAAAATCCCATGCGGCCTATTTCATCTTTTCCGGTAACAGTGACCCGCTTCGTTAAATCTCCTTCTCCTTCCGCTATATCCTTAAAACGGACAAGCATTTTCTCGGCTGCGCCTGAAATCGACATGTTTATCATAATAATGAATGCAGACGCTATGGTAAAAATCAGGATAAATAATCCGATCATCTGTCTGTTTGCCAGCGCCAGTACTTTTTTTGTAGTATGTTCAATAATAGTACTCTGTGTATTAGCCTGAGAAACAATCCGGTTGATATACAGACGGTGTGTCCGGTATGAGCTTTCAAGCGGTCCCCTGAGCAGTTCTTCCGCTTTTTCCAGGTCACCGCTGTTTACCGCCGGAATAAATTCCGTATCGGCAATATGATAAAATTCTACCGCCGGATCATACGCTCCCGAAAGCATGTCTGTCCGCATTTCTCCTTCCGGGAGATCTTTTTCCCAGAATGCATGGCGCGCCATATAGTCTTTCTCAAGTCCCTGAAAATAGGTTTCAAGTTCATTCCGTTTAGTAACCGTTTGTGCCGCTGCAAGCTGGTATATCGTCAAATACGATTCGATGATATATGACGGAGGCGGCAGAATATCTGCTACAAGATCCTTGTTCCGTATGATGTTGTTGTATGTCCTGCCGGTGATTTTTACTGCATTTATTGTTTTAAAGGAAAAGAACGCATAAAGAATCATCCCGGTAAAAAACAATATAAAAAGCATTAACAGCTTTGTGCGGATTTTTATATTTTTTATAAAATCCATAGGATCCTCCTCTGAAACTCAACAAATGGAGTCTGCAGTTTTTTTTCTCCGGTACTGGTATTGGTAATTATACTTTTATATAGTTCCTGATAAATTATTAAATGCGTATGACGGAATTTACTGTATCTGATAATGAAAAAAAGGGGAATAGATTTTTTGTAATAGATGTCACTTGACTTTTTATGCGTTGTGTGAATTAAGAAGAATTCCGCATTGTCCGCTGGCCATAGGCTTTCCGCTCAGGAATCCCTGAACAGTGGTACATCCTATTTTTTTAAGTACGTCAAGCTGAGCAGGATATTCAACCCCCTCGGCAATTGTTTCAAGTCCCAGCTTTTCCGCAAGAGAAACGACCGTATCTGCAATAACAGATTCTTTTTTGTTTTCGGATGTGAGTCCGTTGATGAAAGACTTATCGATTTTTATCGTTGTGACAGGCAGAAACTGGAGATAGCGGAACGAACAGTATCCTGTACCAAAATCGTCCAGAGAGATGCGGATACCCGTTAGGTGAAGTATGTTTAAAATCCGTACAGTTTTGGGTATGTTCTGTATTAAAACACTCTCTGTCACTTCGAGTTCAAGACTGTCGGGGCGGATATCGTACTGCCTGATAATGGTAAAAAGTCTGTCGGTAAAATCAGCCTCTTCCAGCTGAACGGGTGAAATATTTACCGACATAATTCCTTTAAAATTAAATGTTTCCTGCCAGTATTTCAGCGTCTGTACGGCTGTTTCCAGCACCCAGTATCCGATTTTAACAATAGAACGGTTTTGTTCAGCAACAGGAATAAAATCATCAGGATTTACCTGTCCGAGTACATTGTCAGACCAGCGCAGCAGGGCTTCAAACCCCCGGAGCTCATTCGTCTGTATTATAAACTGCGGCTGGAAATGGAGTTCAAAGTTATTTTCTTCTGCTGCCTGCTCCAGCCGGTTTTGCAGCAGGAGATATTCGGTATGTACTTGAGGATGAAAAAACGGTATTTCTAAGGTATTTACTGCTGAAAGATCCGTAAACGTCATAATGCAGAATTTGCTTTTCCGGATGAATTTCTGAGCGGTTACATACAGGTATGTCTGTGCCACCGGCGAATAATATGAGGTTTTAAACGATATGTTTTCGGTGATCACTCTGGTACAAACCGTAAGCCAGTCCATACCGGGGAGAACAGGGGATTTTAAATCGCTGATTTTTTGTCCGCTTTTTATGTATCCCCGGAATAATTCCTTATTGGGGCGGTTAATAAAGCAGATGCAGAAATCATGAATATCATCGGTACTGTTGTAAACCGGAGACAATACAACGACTGCATTTGAAATTGAATTAATAAGCCTGCGATAATCTTTGCTCCTCAGCATGTTGTTCCCCGTGTTTACTTTTTAAACTTTAAACTGGTCTACCTGACTGCCTATGCTCTGGATAGATGTCTTGACCCGCTGTGCTATGTCCATCAGCGCATTTCCTGTTTCATTAATTTTCTTTGCACCTGTGCTCATTTCCGCCATACTTTCTTTCATGCTGCCTGTTGATTCCTGCAGATTCTTTACTTCGTCAAGTATGGCTTTGTTTCCGGCCGACATTTCCGCCGACGCAGTCCGCACTTCCGTGGTGCTGTCGTTCATTGAATGCAGCGTTTCCGTAATCTGTTTTGAACCTTCTTTTTGTTCTTCCATAGCATTTCGTATCTGCCGGACCAGTTCGTCGGTGTTTCTGATTCCTTCCGTTACGGCAGTGAATGCCTTGCTTGATTCAGACGAAGCTGCTACAACGCTTGTGATGGATTCCTTTATTTTGTTCAACTGCGTGCCGATCGTTTTTGACTGCACTGAAGATGTTTCCGAAAGTTTCCGGATTTCATCGGCGACGACACTGAATCCTTTTCCCGCCTCTCCGGCATGGGCTGCTTCGATAGCCGCATTCATGGCAAGCAGATTTGTCTGATTTGCGATACTGGCTATTGCAGAGTTTGCTTCCTGGAGCATTTCTGATTCCTGCTCTATCTGTTCTATCCGCTCGTTGACGTCCGTCTGCTTTTCTGCTCCGCTCCGTGCGTTCTGTTCAAGTGTTGAGAATGAACCAGCCATTTTTTCAACGGATATGTTTACAGAATTGATGTTGCCTATCATTTCCTCGACCGCGGCAGAAGCTTCGGTAACTCCGGCTGCCTGTGATTCTATCATCCGTTCAAGAGACGCAATGTTTGATGCGATTTCATTGACTGCACCGGCAGTTTCTTCAACACCTGCAGACTGGTTTGTAATATGTCCGCTTACCGTATCAATATCCGCGAGAATCTGCGTAATTGCAGTAGCGGTATCCTGGGTACCTGAGTGGAGGTTTTCTCCGATTGTTGCAAGCTCGTCTTTCGACTGTTTGAGTTCTGAAATTATTGTCTGAAGTTTTTCCGAGAATCTGTTAAAACCTGAAACGACGGCTCCGATTTCATTTTTTGATTTTACTTCAATACGCCGTGTAAGATCAGCGCTGCCTGATGCGATGTCAGTTACTGTTTTTTCAACGATTTCAAGAGGTTTGAGCGCGCGGTAAATTATAAAGCCGCTGATTACAAGCAGTATGCAGAGAATGAGTACTGCGGTTAAAATCATGGTTTTTGAGAGCTCTGTTGCCGTCCGGTGTACCTGGGACTGTGAAACGGCGAACGCAAAACTCCACAAAGTTCCTTCAACGGGTGAGTAGACCACGCATACTTTATTACCCTGCAGGTCATGGACCCATGCCATCCCCGAATTTCCTTTTACCATTTTTTCTGCAAGTTTCGTTAAATCGCTGTTTTCTGCATCAAGGTCGGTCAGAAAATTCTTTTTCATGGCGATACTGGTGTCCTGGTGTGCGACGACAGTCCCGTCATTTGCCAGAATCCATGCATAGCCGCTTTCACCAAGTTTGATACTGCCCGTTGTTTTCTGGATTGTCGTAAGCGGAACGACCCCTGCAAAAAAGCCGATGGTTTTTCCGCTGACTTTTACTGCTTTTACTATGTGTATAATTGGTTTTCCTGTAGTTTTTGATATGACAGGATTTGCAATATATTCCGTTTTCCCTTCGTTTATTATTGCTTTAAAATAATCTCTGTCCAAAACGCTTGCGGTTGCATTGGTGTCCGTATATGCTGTTCCTTCCGGCCCGCAGAAAAAGACATAATCAAAATCACTGCTGCGGATATCAGCATGGGACCTGAGCCATTGTGCAATCTGGGCTTCGTCTCCGGTATGGACTACTTCTGCCGTCAGATACGGATTCAGCTCGCTCATATACGTATGTAATCTGTTAGTCAGTGCAAGAGAATATGCTGAGGTTATCTGCCGGCAGTCTTCTATATAACTTTTTTCAATGGATTTTTTTGTCTTTTGTGAGACAAGCAGAACCTGTATACAGTTAAGACCAAGAATAATAAAACCGAGTGTTATAACAAAAAAAACGCCCAGATGTCCTTTTTTTGAATTTTCATGACCCAAAACATGTTTTTTAATCATTATGCCCTGTCCTTATAACGAGAAGTGAGATAAAAGCATATATACTATAGTTAATTCTTAATTCTTCTTGAATTTGTGAAAGAAAAAAGCGGCTGTGTTTTTCACAACTGTTAATTTTTTTAACAGTATATATTGCAATTGTGATATATAAGTATACTACAAAAAAATAAAAACGCAACCAGCATTTATATAAGGTATTAATATTGCAGTTGTGATATTGATATCGTATGGGATTTTGGAATAACGTTGAACTCGAATGTAGATATAAAGGAATAACTCGTAAGGAACTGGCGGCTGCGGCACATTTTTCGGTGAATACAATTTCCACAGGATTAAAACGCAACGGAATGCCTGCAGCCGATCTTGCTTTACGGATTTCAAAGGTACTGGGTATACCGCTTGAACAGTTGCTTGAAAGCAGAGAATCGACTGTGTCCCGGGAAAATATATCAGATATTTACGAAAGGCAGAAACTGCTCTTACAATATCTTCCTTATATCGAGAAACTTAAACAGATGCCTCGTGAAACAGCTGAAGCGGTTCTGACGATTATAGATAATATACGTGTATAACGACCATATTGAATAAATATGAGAAAAGATTTTCTTTGTCGTAATTCAGACATTTCCTGTGATAAGAGATTTTACATCAGCTTCTGAGGGCATAACAGATAATGCCCCTTTGCGGGTTGTTATAAGTGATGAAGCTGCATTCGCAAAAACAAGCATATCGTGCAACCTGTCTTTCGTAAAATCGTCATATCCGTTTTTGAGGATATCATGCAAAATACATGCGCAGAATGTGTCTCCTGCACCGGTAGTATCAATTGTTTTTACCGAAGTAAATGTCGGACACTGCATATCAAGAGTGGTTCTTCCGTTGTCATAAAATGCTCTGCACCCGTGTTTTCCCTGTGTTACAGTAATAAGCGGGATAGTATATTTTGTCCGTAGCTTTACTATCCCGTTGACTATATCTTCTTCTCCGGTGCAGAACGATAGTTCTTCTTCTGCTATTTTAAGAATATTGCACCGGGATATCCCGAATAAAATCCGTTCTTTTGCATGGTCAGGCGTATCCCAGAGCGGGGGCCGGAGGTTGGGATCAAAAGAGAGTAGTGTACCTGACTTTTCTGCTGTTTCAAGAGCGTATTCTGTTGCAGTATTAACCGGTTCATTCGTCATTGACAGAGTTCCGTAATGAAGTATCGCCGATGAGGAAATCAACGTATCACTGATTTCTGATTTTTCAAGGGCAGCATCTGCTCCGGGATTACGATAAAACGAAAAACTGCGGTCTCCGTCAGGAGCTGTGTGAACAAAGGCCAGTGTTGTTTTATAAGCGTCTGACATAATCAGATTTGTTACGTCTATTCCCAGATTTGTGACACGTTCTTTGAGCATGGTACCGAACATATCATTGCCGACCTTTCCGATAAAAGCGGTTTTGTGATTAAGTTTCCGGAGCATTGCAAGGACGTTGCATGGTGCTCCTCCCGGATTTGCTTCACACAGCCAGTTTCCCTGCGTACTTAATCCGTTTTGTGTAAAATCTATCAGAAGTTCTCCCATGGCTGCGACTTCATATTTCATGTTTGTTTTGATTTTCATATCATATCCTTTTTATTTTGAGCTTTTCCCAGATGATGGGATTCATAATCAAAGATTATTGTTCCATCTGATTCGAACAGTATATCTGCTGCGTCTTGTGGTGTATAGAAGGTATTCGTGAACGAATATTTTCCACCGTTAATGAATACTTCAAGAGAACATGTGTCGAGCAGGCAGCGTAATTCCAGAATACCGTTTTCTTCAGGAGAAATATACATCGTTCTTACGGAAAGAACGTCTCTGCAGTATCCGCAGAAAGTCCGGTCAAAGGTAAGTGAATGTGCAGTAAAGTTGTAGGTGAGCATTGTGTAATGGTCACTGTCAGCCGCAAATTTTATTGTCATATTTCGTGATCCGGTATTATCGCTGTCGTTAATGCGTATGGTAAAATCGAGATGCCTTCCGTGAATACCGGGATACGTTCCTGTTCCGGAAAGAATGCACTTTCTGCCGGAAAAATCATTCAGATAATAATCGGTAATTTCATGGACAGGAAACTGATACAACCAGTTGTTTTTTAAAATCAGTTCGCGGGGGAATGTCATCATGCCTGACCATATATATCCCTCAGGTGTACTGTAGGCTTCCCAATTATGCATCCATGCGATCATAATGCGTCTGCCGTCGGGCGTAAGTGTTGTCTGCGGCGCATAAAAGTCAATTCCATAGTCAAGGAGTGCAGCATCCCTGCCGTTTTCCGGACGTTTATCCCGCCGGAATGTATGTGTCTGAGTAGTAAAAAATCCCGTCATATATACGCTGTTGTTTCCGTTATGGAAATGTCTGTCTCTGCCTGCGTCGATTTCCTGTATGGAGAGCAGAATAATGTCGTGACCAGTAAGTCTGAACAGATCAGGACATTCCCACATTCCCCCGAGGTTTCCTCTGCTTCCGTCTATTATTGATATGAATGTCCATTTCTCCAGTTCTTTTGAAGAAAATAAGACAAGTGAACCGCTTCTGTCCGCTGTTGTTTTTAGTACCGCAGCAAGATAATAA
The DNA here is from genome assembly GCA_023231445.1 of Treponema sp. GTDB lineage: Bacteria > Spirochaetota > Spirochaetia > Treponematales > Treponemataceae > Treponema_D. The sequence goes on from JALNVF010000040.1 coordinate 18,633, forward strand.
TTCCCGTTTTCATACCATAGTTTCGGGTCACGAAAATCACGGATATCGTACTGAAAAGGAATATCCTTCGCAGTGATAACCGGATTACACGGAAGTTTAGTGTATGTCTTTCCGTCGCCGACAGCAATGCACTGATTCTGGACGTTTATTCCGTTTGAATCAGAAACACCGGTATATGCGATTATATGCTTTCCCGCTGCCTCAATTGCGGTACCGGAAAAACAACCTTTTTCGTCAGCCTTTGTATCAGGAGCAAGAACGGCTGGTTCGTTATGCCAGGAGATAAAATCTTTTGTTGTTGCATGTCCCCAGTGCATCGGCCCCCAATGGATTCCGTACGGATAATATTGAAAAAAAAGGTGGCATATTCCGTTGAAATATGAAAATCCGTTCGGATCGTTGATCCATCCCGACGGAGATGTAAAATGAAATACCGGACGCTGACCAGTCAGCTGTTTGTCAGCAGCAATTACGGATGCACTTTCTGTTTCCATTGTTTGTGCATGTTCAAGTTGTATACTCACGGTATTATTCCTAAAAGCTTTTTCATACTAACCTCCTGATAAAGCGTAAGTGCCACGAACTATTATTCCTGGTGCAAGAACAATGTTCCGCACTTCTTTTTTATTAGTTGCATATCCGTCCGCCATTTTATCTTCCAGTAGCTGGAAACTGGTCTTTGCTATATCTTCAATCGGCTGGTAAATTGAGGTAAGTTTCGGATAAACGATGTCACAGATATTTGTATTATCAAAACCGACTATTGAAATATCTTCCGGAATGTTCAGGCCTGCTTCATATGCAGCTTCCAGTGCGTATGCCGCATACATACCATTTACACAGAACAAACCTGCTTTTCTTGAACTTGTCCGGTTGCGTATAAAGTTGCTCAGGAGAAGCGCGCCGCTGCCGATTGTACTGAAGTACCAGTCCTGGTTTCCGATTACTGATATTCTGTCGCTGGAGACTCCGTAATCGAGCAGGTTTTCTCTGAATCCGAAAAATTTATCATTTTATGTAATATTAATCCGGATATATTTATTGTCAAGAAGAAAGATTGCATCCTCCGTTTTTTCATGGTATTCTGGAAACGTGAAACAAAAATCGATGGTACAGGGGCATATCGTTTTTTTCCTCCTCTGTGTTGCGCTTCCGGTCAGTATCTGTCTTACGGTATTCAGTGTCATTTTTCGTGACGAGATGTTGAAAAATGCAGAAAACCAGATATATGCGACTGTTGAACAGTCGGCTGTAAATATAAACGCTGAATATGAAAATATGGCTGTTATGGCTTCTGCGCTTGTTCATGATACTGCGCTTATGTCGGATTCAATCGTGTACAGCAATGCCGTTGCTGTACAGGAACGATATAAGGCAAGTAATGAAATTGATAAAATACTTGAAAAAATATTTCTTACGACTAACCTGAAAGGTTCTATTTATCTTATTTTAAATGATTCTCATGATACTGTTTATGTGAATAGAAATTTTCAGACACTTTCCATTGATAACAGGGAAGTTGCCGGAATTGTAGAAAATGTTCCGGGAACCCTTGATAAAGTACGTGCCGTTGATGAAATTTATTGTGAACAGAATATTACTAAAACGCGTCCTGTCGTAATTTTTGTTGTGAAGCCTCCTGTTGACCGCGGATATGTTACCGGAATAAAAACTGTAGCGGTTGCGTTTGCATCATCTTCGTTATATGATTTTCTTTTTACGACTACGGCGGATGAAAATAATCAGACAGGATTGAGATATATAGTAGACGGTGCCGGAAAAATTTTAGCTTCATCGGATAGCGGCAGAGGAAACGGCAGCTGGAATAATGAGAAAGAACTGCTTGGAAAAAGATATCTTATAATCGAGCAGAGTATCACTATGTCGGGATGGAAAATATGCAGTGCAATTCCGGTAAAATCAATAACCGGACGGGTTGAATTTATTTTTCGGACAATGCTTGTCATACTTCTGCTTGTCATCAGTCTGTTCATTATTTACAATATTCATTTTTTTCAGACGGAGCTGCGTCCGCTTCAGAAAGTTATAACGAGTATGAACCGTGTTGCACAGGGAGATTTTACGGTCAGACTGTTTCAGGATAAAGTAAAAGAGTTTAAGGCGCTGGCGGATTCGTTCAATTCGATGACGCTGCAGCTCGATGAACTTACGCGGCAGATTAAGGATGAACAGAGGGAGCGGCTTCGAAGTGAAATCAAATCGCTTCGGTTCCAGCTTAATCCGCATTTTGTCTGTAATACGCTCAATACCATCAGACTGATGTCGCTCATGTCAAAAAATGAGTCGATTACGAAAATGACGACCGCATTTATGTCGATTATGGACGACAATCTTCGCGACGATAATTCGTTCAACAGTCTGGAACATGAATTGAAAAATCTTGACAATTATATTTACCTGATGCAGGTGAGGTACGGAAAAGTGTTCGATTACTATTGTACTGTTTCCGATGAGCTTAAGAAGTATTCAGTTCCTTCCATGATACTCCAGCCGATAGTTGAAAATTCCATTATCCACGGAATCAGAGGTATTTCGCACAACGGTATAATAACTGTCTCAGCAAAAATCGTAAAAATTTCTGATGTAAGTCCCGTCAATTCAGGAACGGAAGATGTTCTGCTGATAGAAGTTTCGGACAACGGTTGCGGTATAGACGGCGATATGCTTGAACATATTTTTGAGAAAGAGCAGAACAGTCAGCGGGGACTTAATCATATCGGTATAAAAGCCGTTTACAACAGAATAAAGCTGCTTTTTGGTTCATTGTATACAATGCGGGTATCGAGCTATCCCGGTGAGGGGACGGTCGTTTCAATTTTTATTCCGGCGGAGATTTTTTCTGACGCGGATGAAGGATGTCGTTATGATACGAATAGTAATAGTTGACGATGAACCTCTGGTAGTAATTACTATGCGTACACTGATTGAAAAACTGGGGAGTGACTACTGCATTGACAATTGCTGTTCCAACGGAAAAGAAGCGCTTGATTATATTACAGCACATCCTGAGGTGGATCTGGTGATTACCGACGTAGATATGCCTGTACTGGACGGTATCGGTCTGGCTGAATCGTTGAACAGGCAGGGAAGCGGATGTTCACTTCTTTTTTTAAGTGCATACAGTAATTTTAATTACGTCCGGAGTGCTTTTCATTTCGGGGCCGCTGATTATATTTTGAAAACAGAACTTGACAGCAGAAAATTAAAGACTGCGTTTGATAAAATTGTCGATAAGCGGAAGAAAGAAAGCAGCGGCGTTTCTGATACGGGGCATGACGGTACTGAAGAAAAACGGGTAAGTTTTTTCCACAGTATGCTGGAATCAATTGCTCCTGTTTCTGAAGAAAAATTACTGGAAATGTATGAAGCATGTAATTTTAGAATACAGTATCCGTTTTATTTTATGATCCTCCGGCCCGGCGATGTTACGGACGTTTTGCAGCGGTACGGATCATCGCTTCCGGATTTTAATAAAAATGTCTGCAGTCTTATACGTCAGTTTGTTATGCCGTATAACGGTGATGTCACGGGCATCGAGTATAACCTGTACTGCTGCACGGCTCAGTGTACAGAGGATCTGGAAAATGTCTATGATCATTTTTACGACAGTGCGTGGACATATTTTGAAACAGGTTTTGAAAAAAGAATCAGCGGACGTATTGAATCATTTGATGTATATGTAAGACAGTATAAATATGTTGTTGAGAATTTTCTGCTGTGCAGCAGACCTGTCGTACGGGCAAAACGGTATATACAGGAACATTATCAGGATAAAGAACTTGATATGCAGACTGTGTCGAACTATGCAGGTGTCTCAAAAAATCATCTGAGCAGTTTATTTTCAAAAGAAACCGGTGAGACAATCATTGAGTTTCTTTCACGGACAAGAATTCAGGCTGCTAAAAAGATGCTCATGGAAACTGACTGCCGTACGTTTGAAATTGCGGACCGGACAGGTTTTTCAAATGTTGAAGTGTTCTGCCGCGTATTTAAAAAAATAACAGGTACAAATCCCGGTAAAATCCGTCAATAAATCATAAAAAGCGTCATTTACACCCCGGAGAAATGCCCTCATACTGAAAATATAAAAAAGGTACAGAACTTTTTTATATGCAGTTTCTATGCTGCAAA
>JALNVF010000041.1 GCA_023231445.1 Treponema sp.
ACTGCAAGCCATAAACATGCTGCTGAATGCAAGAGCAGTCATAGCGAAAAGAGCAATTTTTGCAATTTTCTTCATTACTAGTTTCCTCCAGAATCGATATAACAAAAACGCCGAAATTTGTATACTTTACAAATTCCGGCGTCACTGTCGTAATTATTATAGTGAAATTTTCAATTCGTGCAAGAGTAAAAAATATATCACCGGAGCGTAACTGATTTTCTGATGCAGACCGCACGGTGTACGTAGTGCAGGTGCAATAGTGTACACTGTACAACCCGCACTACGCCGCATACCGGACTGCACTGTGTACACTGTTGCATCCGGTATGTGCACACTGTGCAGACTGATCTGTGTACACATACCGGTCTGCATCAGACGTTAAGAGCAGGCAGGATCAGACGTTAAATCCTGTCCGGATCAGAAACCTGCGGTTTACTGGATTTTTTGCTGCAAATAATACTATGATAGATTTTTTTTATGTTTTTTACCAGATTTACTTGACATTTACAAAATATGCAGTATATTACAAATATTGACATAATGATTAAATAGTTTAGATTTACTTTACTATGTAATCACGGTCAGAGGAGGCTGGTATGAATTTGAAAGAGTACGGCGCAAAACTCAAAACCGCACGGCTTGCATGCGGACTTACACTTGAAGCCGTTGCACAACGGATGGAAGGCGGGATAACGAAGCAGGCACTTTCCCAGTATGAAAACGGGAAAATCAAACCGTCTCCGCTTAATGAACTGCAGCTCTGTCTTATTTACGATATCAGGAAGGAAACGCTGTACGAACAGGCCGTCCGTATCAGCGGTGTGGCGGAAGTTAAAATGCGTCCGGGAATAAGCCTGAACCACAGAGATTCAGGGAAAGCAGCAGCAGAAATTCTTCGTACCGTAAACGACAGGGAAGGTCTGTTCGGAGATCTGGGGATTATGCCGTATACACCGCTTGCAGACATGATTCTTCCGGTCGTTCCCGATCTGCCTTCTGACAGCAGTTCGTATAAGGATTTTATTGCAGGAAGGAAATATTTTACGGTCGGAACGGAAAAGGATGCGCATGCGGTGCGGAGTATGTTCGGACTGGACATGAAACTGCCGGTTCAGTCAGTCTGTGATCTTATTGAACAGACGGGAATTGTGCCCGTTCCGCTTGACCTGGCTGATTTCACCGGCGCGTCGGGGTATTGTGCCGACATTCCGTTCATTGGGTACCGTTCTGCCGGAAAGCATACGGAACAGCGGTGGACTATTGTGTATGAGTTTGCACGACTGCTTCTTTCCGTGAACGGTATACAGGAATCAGATGGTGATTCCGTATTCCGCAGAAAGGCAGTCGATATGTTCTGTGAGCTTTTTACGCGTGAATTTCTTTTTCCGCAGGAAGCGGTAAACCGCGTGATGCTGCTTACTACGAAGACAATTTCGCGCCACCACATTGCAGACTGTGAGTTCGCGTATATGATCAGTACGTTCGGTCTTCCTTCCCGTGAACTGCTCAACAAACTGTATTACGGCGGCATAATTCCCCGGGCACTGTATTTCGGGAGTATAGCACTCACGAAGGCCGCAGGAGGAAACGTGTTGACGGATACTGATTATGCACGGGAAGAAGAACCGACGCTTTACCGGCGGTGCCTTGAATGCTGCAGGGCAGAAGGCATTATGGTTCCTCTTCCGGGACTTACTGAATGATTTTTTCCGGCGGTATGCCGGTAAAAAAAGCCGTCCCGTACGGGATGGTATACAGTACTGCCGCGTGCGGAAACGCAGGCAGAAAAATGGAGGTATTCATATGAATACACAATTCGGAGAACATGAATCAGGAGTCGGAGTAAAGCTGTACAAAAACGCACTTACCGGCACAGGGTATTACGGAAAAGTAAATGCCCACAGCGAGCGGGTGGAACTTGGCGGTCTTATTTCAATGATGATCGAACAGGATGCAAGTCTTGACCGCAACGTACTGTACATGGCGTGCAGCAAAATAACCGACGCTGCCAAAGCACTGCTTAAAAACGGGCAGTCGGTGAATCTCTGCGATCTTGCCGTTATTTATCCGAAAGTTTCCGGCGTAAAGGAGGACACTTCTATTGAAGGAACGGACGGTTCTACAACCGCATATGCAATGACAGCCGGTGCGCGCGTACTTCCGCAGGCAAAAGACGCAGTAAAAGAAACGACAACCTACATAGACACTGAGGCCAGAGTTGGGCCTCATATCCTCAGTGTCTACAATGCGTCTGCAGCAGTCGGAAAATCAACCGACGATACTGTATTGCATACAGTAAAACAGGGGACAGCCTGTGTTGTCAAGGGGATGAACATCAAAATAGCGGGAACGGCAGCGGACACTGGTCTGTATATTGTCCCTGTCGATGAAGACGGCAATGAAAACGGAACGGCAGTAAAAGTAGAGGAACTTGCATGGAATACACTGCGTGAAATCGATTTTAATATTCCTGCTTCACTTGCATCCGGAACACACGTTAAAGTCCGGGTTGTAACTCAGTCATCGGGAAGTACGGGACTTATTAAAGGTGATGCACGGAGCGACGTTTCCGAACAGATACTTACGGTAGCATAGCGCGTATGAAAAAAGGGGAGAACCGCACATACCGTGCGGTTCTCCCTGGTGTGTGCAGACCAGAGGTATGGGCTTACCGTATTGCCTATGGGATACCGGGTATAATAGCAGGTATAAAATCTGTTAAGATCTCCGAATGACTAGAGTTCGACGAGTACCCACACAGGCATATCCGTAAGATATTTTTTTGCAGATCGTTAAGCATTTTTACTTTGAGAAAATGTTCAATATCGATTGTCATTTTTAAAATGATTTCACGAAGATACATGTCAAGTGTGGATAATTCTTTTAGGTAAGCAAAATCAAGTGAAATATAAAGTCCTGTTGAATGAATCAGCAGTCCATTGTCCTGATTCTGTCGAGCCATTCCAGAAACAGTACCCCGAATATTTTATTCTGTTCAATCTGCAGGTTATGACCGCTCTTATCCAGAATACAGACAGACGCCCGTTTATAATCTTTATAAAGATCGTACTGATCTTCAAATCCTACTTCCGTATCCTGTCTTCCGACTAATACCAGTACCGGTCTGTCGTATGTTACTTTTATACTATGCAGATCATACGTGAAACTTCCGTCCAGTTTACTGCTTAAAAAGCCTTCGTTCTCCTTCATGATCTGTAAATTTATGTCCTTTTTATACATTGTGTATGTATCCTTCGTCTGAACGACAGAAAGGTACTCAAATTCTTTTCTTTTTTCCGGCGACAGCGTATTCATAAACGTATCGTCACGTTCAAGAACAATATGTTCCGCATGACGTCCTTTCCGGTATCCGGGAAAAATAAGCGGACATAATAAAAACAATCCCCGGATTCTTCCGCTCATTTTTACAAGAAGTCCCTGAGCAATATATCCTCCGTAAGATTCTCCTGCCAGAATAAAATCTTCTCCGCCGATGATGTATGTAATAAATTTACATACCAGTTCCAGCATGTCATCCGTATTATGGATATTCATACCGCAGGTTGATTTTCCCATTCCGGGTAAATCAAAATAAATCCTTTTATATTTTTTTTTGTATGAACCAAGACTTTTTTCAACCGGATTTTTCCACAAAAGATGATCGACACTCCAGCCGTGTATGAATAATACAGGCATTCCCTTTCCCAGTACCTCATAGTTTATTTTGACATCATCAAAAGATATTTCTCCCTTCATTTTTCCCCCACATATGCTGTTTTCTGTATTCAATATTCTTTTTGAAGTATTTACTGTTTATATATGATTATATACTATACCATAAGATTAAAAAAAGGAGGTATCCGTTTTGCTCGATATGTCTTTAATTCCCGGTTTTCTTATTGCCGTTATTCTTATTAATATTTCCCCGGGACCGGAAATGATATTTGTTGTATCGACTGCGGTAAGCAGCGGTAAAAAACAGGGAATTTACGCGTCGCTCGGTACGGCATGCGGATCGACGATTCACGTGCTGCTTGTCGCCTGCGGTCTGGCTGTTGTTCTTTCGACCTCGCTTGTAGTGTTTACCGTCATTAAAATTCTCGGTGCGGTATATCTGTGTTATCTGGGAGTTAAGGCAATTGTATCGCGGAGCATGACGGTCGTTCCGGAAACGAACGGAATGAAAAAAAATCAGAATGCATACAAAAAAGGATTTTTCGTCGGTGTGCTGAATCCTAAAAGCGTTATTTTTTTTCTGGCCTTTCTGCCGCAGTTTATAAACCCGGAAATCGGTTCGTATTCGTTTCAGGTTGTCAGTCTTGGACTGTTTACCGTATTTGCAGGTGTAGCCGTAGAAGTTGTGATCATTCTTCTGGTTGACAGGATAGTCGGTGTTCTCCGTGGGAATCAGCGGATCATGATGATGATAGACAAACTGTCCGGCATGGTACTGATCTGCTTCGGATTAAAACTTGCCCTGTCAACACAGAAAAACTGATATTTGTTCATAACGCAATTTGCAGGGGAATGGGCTTACTGTATACGGTACGCGTCCTGCAGATCCTTTATGATAAACTTTTTCATTCCCAGGTACGCTGCAGTAATTTTCCGCCGTTGCTCCGCCGTTCCCTTTTTCATCATATCGATCAAGACAGCCGGAACTATCTGCCAGGAAAGGCCGTATTTATCCTGCAGCCAGCCGCACTGTTCCGCTTCCGGTACGGCTGACAATGCATTCCAGTAATAGTCGATTTCTTCCTGCGTTCTGCAAGTTACCGAAAATGAGACTGCCGGGCTGAAGGCGAATTCAGGGCCTGCGTTAATTGCCACAAAACGTGTTCCAAGCAGCTGGAATTCAATGGTAACGATATCACCTTTTTTGTGACCGGTAATTTCTTTACCGGCTTCCGTATAATATTCTGTTCCGGTAATTTTACCGTCTTTGAATACTGAAAGATAAAAATCTACCGCTTCTTTTGCGTTGTTGTTGAACCAGAGATTAATGTCTATACCCTGTTCCATAAACTTCTCCTTATTATATACGGTACTTATTATATACGGTACTTATTATACACCCGTATCACTCCGGATTATTTACTGAAACGACATTGTTTTAATTTATCTGATGAGCTATATTTTCATAATTCTTCCATAACTGAGGTATAGTATGAACTTTCCGGAAAATTTTGCATGGGGAGCAGCTTCTGCTGCATATCAGATTGAAGGCGCGGCGTTTGAGGACGGCAAGGGCGCTTCTATATGGGATATATATTCAAACGATACGAGGCCGAATCCTGTTACCGGCAGGACTAATATACGCAATCTTGATACTGCGAACGTTGCCTGTGACCATTATCACCGGTACAAGGAAGACGTTGCACTCATGAAAGAAATGGGACTTACGGCATACCGGTTTTCGATAAGCTGGAGCCGTGTTCTTCCGGACGGAAGGGGAAAAGTGAATGAGAAGGGACTGCTGTTTTACAGCAATCTTGTCGACGAACTCCTGAAAGCCGGAATTGAACCGTATATTACGCTTTTCCACTGGGACCTTCCGCAGGCACTGCAGAATATCGGCGGATGGGCAAACCCACAGATGCCGTTTATTTTTGCCGATTACGTAAAAGTTGTCGTGGAAGCTCTGTCGGACCGGGTAACGCACTGGATGACGCTGAACGAAGCTCAGTGTCATATTATTATCGGATATATTGACGGAAACTATGCTCCGAAACTGCATGTGACTCAGAGGGAAGGTTTTTACCTTATTAACTCAATACTGAAAGCCCACAGCCTCGCGGTCAGAACGATCAGGACGTATGCCGTAAAAAAACCGTCAGTCGGAATTGCCTCGAATCCGAGTGCATATTACCCGGCATCAGATTTAAAAGCTGATATCGACGCTGCACGTATGCAGGCTTTTTCCGCTGCGGATAAAAGTTTATGGCCGACCACATGGTGGCTTGATCCGATTCTTCTGGGTAAATATCCGGAAGACGGTATCAATGCATTCCGGACTGATTTTCCAGAGGAACTTCTTAAAGAAGATAATATGAAAACTTTATACAGTCCTCTTGATTTTCTCGGGTGCAACCTGTATCAGGGAACGGCTGTAAAGGCCGGACCCGACGGTAAACCTGTATGTCTTCCGAAAAAAAGGGGATTCGATCAGACTTCACTAAAATGGGAAGTGACTCCGGAAATACTCAGGTACATGCCTGATTTTCTGTATGAACGGTACGGGCTGCCGGTTATTATTACGGAGAACGGATTGTCCATGGCTGACTGGGTTGCGCTTGACGGGAAAGTTCACGATCCGCTGCGTATCGATTTTATGCACCGGTATCTGCTTGAGCTGCGCAGGGCAGTCGGAGACGGAACACCTGTCGAAGGTTATTTTGCGTGGTCAGTTATGGATAATTATGAATGGACAGAAGGTTTCGGCGAACGGTTCGGGCTTATCCATGTTGATTATTCGACACAGAAACGTACGGTAAAGGATTCCGGTCTATGGTACCGCAGTGTAATCGATTCAAACGGTGGTATTTTGTAAGGTATACGGAATATGCAGCTGATAAATGTTAAAATAATTGTTAGCAATGCATTTTAAAATTGTTCTGATACTCATCATATTCTTACAATAAACACGCAGTATAGAAAATAAATAGAATAGTAATACTGCGGTCAGAGAGGGAATATATGAAATTTACTGCATTTAGTGATTCAGGACACTGGTATAAGGGGAATCTTCACAGCCACACGACGAATTCGGACGGAAATCTGCGACCGTCCGAAAGTGTAAAACTGTACAAGTCATACGGGTATAATTTTTTATGTTTTACCGAACATGATCTGTATACGGATTACCGTTCTAAATTTAATTCCGACGATTTTATCATTCTACCCGGCGTGGAAGCAGGAGTATATTTTATTAATATCAGGACAAAGTCGCTGGAAAAGGTTCATCACATGAACGGTATTCTTGGTACGTCCGAAATGCAGGCAGCGGCTCATCACGGTTTGTTCAGACATAAGCAGCGTTTTTTGCCGCGTATCATATACAAGAAATGGGATGGAGCGGCGGAAGCTGAACGTCTTGCCGAAAAACTTTATTCGCACGGCTGTCTTGTTATGTATAATCATCCGTTCTGGTCGCGTGTTGCGCCGAAAGAATATATGCATACGAAGAATCTCTGGGCACTTGAGATATTTAATTACAATACGATGAATGAATGCGGTCAGGGTGTGTGTACGCGTGAGTGGGATACGCTGCTAGGAAGAGACACATTCATTCTGGGAACGGCCGTTGACGATAATCATAATGCGGGAAAATTCGACGATGCATGCGGCGGATATGTTATGGTGCAGGCGGAAAAGCTGACGCATGATTCAATTGTGACGTCTCTGCTTGAAGGCCGTTTTTATTCGTCGTCAGGGCCGGAAATTTACAACTGGGGAATTAAACACGGTACGGCATGGATAGACTGTTCTTCCGCTGCCAGAATAAATTTTGTCTGCGGCGGACCTGTGGGAAGCAGCAGAACATATCTGCCGGAACTGCCGGGCGGAAAGATTACTTACAGCGAACACGTAATGAAGGGAACGGAAACGTATCTGCGTATAGAATGCGTTGATTCTGCAGGACGGACCGCATGGACGAATCCGGTAATGCTGTAAGGGACAACCCTTTTCCTGCTGCAGGTAAAAGCTGCTTCAGCATAACAACTCTGTGAAGTTTTCGATTACATAATCTGCATGCAGTGCAAATGCCGGTATTCCTTCCGGCCACGTGTTTTTGATTATCTGTGTAGTAAGTACGGAAGTAATTCCCGCATTTTTCGCGCCTTCAAGTTCGTTGAATCCTCCGTCACCGATAAAAACGCTGCTTTGCTTGTCGGCTCCTGTTTTTCTGACAGCGAAATCGTATATCGCCGCATCCGGTTTCATGAGCCCGGTATCACAGGAAAAAACTGTTTCGTCAAAGAAAGGAAACAGCGGAGAGTCTTTCCAGAATAATGTATCAAACGCGTCAGCATTGCTTATCAGGGTGATTTTTTTGTTCCGTTTGTGGAGTTCCTGTATCGTTTTTAATATATCTGGATCGATTTGAACCATAGCACGGCGGAATCGTTCTTTACGTACGTTGAATACTGTGTTTATAATTTCCTGACCGGCATCCGGTCTGCAGTTTCTGACAAGTCCTGTAATTATTTCTTCCGGACTTGTTATCCGTCCGCGGGCACGGTTTTCGTAATTGTATTCGGAGTTTTTGTCCCATGCTTCTTTTGAAATTCCCAGCAGATTGTATTCACGGCTGCATTCCTGTTCGTACGGTTCCAGCTTTATCAGGGTATTGAACAAATCAAAAAAGTAATAATCGAATTCCCGCATGTGTTACTTTTACCACACTTAAAGACGCACTGCAATACTTTTTTCCTGCGTACTGTCGGATTCCAAGGTAAGATTGTCAAATACAGAAATTGTCCGTCAGTTGCGCTGCTGATTGTATGTAAGAGGAATTGTATATGAACGGATGTATTCTGCCGGTTTTTCTGACTGCCCTGGTATTAACCGGCTGCGGTACTCAGTCCCCTGCCTATACCAGTCAGACTTATACCGGTTCAAGAACTGCCGGCCATGAAGCCGTTGCTGCGTACGACAGGCTGACTGCTGAACAGAAAAATGCAGCAGTCAGCCTGAAGACGTATTTTGAGCACGCATCAGTCGGCCGCAATATATTAAACGGTGTGCAGAAACTGATTGCAGACGGCGTCGAACTCGAATGGCCCGACTATTCGCATGATTCAGGCCATATGAATGCGGACGACTATGACCTGCGTCCCGCAAAGGTACTTATTACGCTGCTTGCGCGTATCGGCACCTCCGACTGACGGGAAGCGCCTCTGTCTGTATCTGAATAAATAAGCCTGTACTTTGAAATAATAATAATAATCAGTCCGGTTTGTGCTGGGAAACGTATATATACCAGCAGATACCGTATTTATCGACTACGTCAGCAGAAAGGGGCGACCACGGAAGTTCTCCAGCTGGACGTAATATATGTCCTCCCGCAGAGAGCATTTCATATGCATGATACAGTTCTTCATCGCTGTTCAAATTAACACCAAGGCTCATTGTCGGTTTACCGGACGACAGCATGGCCTGTACAATTGATGCTTCTTCTGATTCGCTTACGGCGAATACGCTCTGCCCGTCTTTTTCCAGTTCTGCCTGCAGATACGTTCTGCATGCAGATACGTTCCGTCATCATTTCTGGCGTTATATCCGATGTTCATTCCGAATGCGTCACAGTAAAACGCTGCGGCTTCCGTACTGTTTTTGACATATAGCGTCGCACCTAAGGTCATCTGTTTTCTCCTTATTATAATATTATTATACTGTAGATATTTATTATTTACTGCTTTTAAAAATTTGCCAGATATTCATGTACGGAGCGGGTCATTTCTCTGGAGAAGCCGGATACATATATTCCGAATAGTCGTATCCCTTCTCATGGTGTACTTCTTTAAACATTTCCGTCAGCTTGTTTTTTCATCCGTGAGTATTTGTTTTTCTGAACGATGTCTGGCTGTTTTCGTTATCATTGACATAAATTCCTCCGTTTCATTTCACTCTTTTTTTACATTCTGTTTTTTTGTTTTCATAAAAGTAATATACGAATCCCCGAACACGGCAAGTGCCTGTATGACAGGCATAAATTCTGTGCCTATGCCGGTAAGGGAATATTCGACTTTCGGCGGTATGGTATTGAAAACTTTGCGCTGTATAAGGTTGTAGTCTTCAAGAAAACGCAGCTGTTTTGTAAGTGTCGTCTGTGTAATGTCTCCGAGTGCGCGCTGCAGTTCTCCGAATCGCATCGTTTTTTCTTGGAGCAGATGCATTATCAGCAGACTCCATTTGCCGGAAAACAGTTTCTGGGTTGTGACGTACGGACAGATCCCGAAAAGTTCTTCTGCTTCATTTTTATCCATAAGGGTACCTTCCTGATATATGACAGCAGTATCTAAAAAGATACTTAGTATAGTAAAAAATCGTACTTGTAATATACAACTACTATTAGTACAGTATCAATACTATGCTTTGTGGAGGCATTATATGACACGTACGTATGAATTTTTGAGAAAAGCAGGAACATTTTATCTTGCAACAATGGATGGTGATCAGCCGCGGGTTCGGCCGTTCGGTGCGGTGTGTATCTATAACGGTAAACTGTATATTACGACAAGTAATAAAAAGAACTGTTTCCGGCAGATGCTCGAAAATCCGAAAGTTGAGATTTCAGGTATGGCCGGAGACGAATGGATAAGACTTACCTGCGAAGTGGTCAGGGACGAATCTGTTGAAGCGGAAAAAGCTATGCTGGAAGATAATCCTTCGCTCAAGGGTATGTACGCCGTTGACGACGGTAAGTTCGAAGTGCTTTATTTAAAAAATGCAGCTGCTGTCTTTAATGCATTTGGTAAAGAACCTTTAGTGGAAAAATTCTGAAACTCCGGTATCGGCGGCCGAGTTTTTTCCGGCATTCAGTACTTTTTGAGCTGTTTCCGGAATGCCTGCAGATGGTTTTCGGAAGCCCGTTTAAGACTTCTGAAAAGTCTGCTGATATCTGAAGTATCTGCTCCGGCAAGTTTATCGTCGGAAAGAAAGCGTTCGTACATCGCTATATTGTCAAGTTCTGCCTGAACACCTGTTTTTAATGCTTCTTTTAAATCTGAAGGAACAACTGCATATGCTGCGCCCTGGTCGGGCGGTACAGCGATATCGTGTGTACCGCATGCTCTTTTTACAGCGGCAATATGAGTTTCTTCTGCTTTGAGAATTGAATCGAACGGTTTGACTGTCCCGAATTCCGCCAGTATGGCAGTATATTCAGCGTGCGCCATGTATTCGTCTTCAAGCGAGTACAGGAGCATGTCTTCAATATTCAGCTCCGTGTCCTGCGCAGCGGCCTTGTTTCCGTAAGGTACAGGACTGTTTTCAGAAAAGAGTCCCATCGTGCAGACTGTTAAAAATACTGCCGCTGATAGAACGATACGTGAAATATGTTCCATAAAACCTCCTGTTGTATAATAATTACTGTAACACCAGTATATTAAAATGACAGGGAGAAAATTTGTATTTTACCTGAACAATCCTGTGTACACGGGCCATTGTTTTCCCGTCTGTACGGTCAGCCCGGATGATAATCCCAGATGCCACATACTATGTCTGCTCTGTCCTATAATGAGCGTAAGCCTGCTAAAACGGCAGCCGTCAGGTTTTTCAGCGAGCATGGTATCGTCAAGCGTACTCAAATATGATTCGATCTTTTGCCGCACATAGGATGCATAGGCTGCAAGCTGCTCCCGCTTCACCGTAACTTCCGCAGCCTGGCGGTATCCCGGGCGGTTTTCGTCTATAACTGCAAGATCTGGTTCTATACCGCAGACGGAAACAGCAGGTTCCGTAAAATTATCAGGATTTATAAAATTTTTATCAAGAGAATGGATTGTATGGAAAAGATAACGCCAGTTGGGCAGTCCGTCTATCGGTACGTTAAGATCCGCTGCGGCGATCTGGTCATCAAGGTTTTTAAGAAGAATTTCTGTCTGCTCCCGGATAATACCGGTGAGCTGGCTGTTTGACTCTGAATGTATTTTCATATAAGTAATATACATTTTTTTTCTGTTATTTTCCACTTTTTCAGGGGTACATACCGGCAGCCGGCATTTTAATCCGTATAGAGTATGTAATTCTCTTTTTCTATGGTCGGATTTTTGATTGTAAAAAAGTAGTAATTTGATTAGTATCATTTCATTCCATTTTGAGGTAAAAAATTATGAATATAAAAAAGGGAATACTTTTTATTTCACTTTCAACTGTGCTGTTCAGTTCCATGGAAGTTGCACTGAAATTTGTTTCCGGACAATTTAATCCGGTACAGCTTACCTGTACGCGCTTTTTTGTTGGAGGTCTTTTTCTTCTGCCGTTTGCATTCCGTGCGTTAAGATTACGCGGTGAAAAAATTACAGTACAGGCAGCTGCTTATTTTGGGCTGCTTGGGTTATTCAATGTTGTGCTGAGCATGATGTTTTATCAGCTTGCGGTTATGAACGCAAATGCCTCGGCCGTCGCCGTGGTTTTCAGTTCAAATCCTGTTTTTGTGCTGTTTTTTGCTTTTCTTATTATTCATGAACAGGTAAAAAAACATGAGGTTATAGCTTTACTGCTTGATGTTGCCGGTATTGCCATTATTGTAACAGGAGCAGGTTCTGCGGGAACGCCTGCTGGATTCCTGTTTATAGGTCTTTCCGTTGTTTTTTTTGCACTTTACAGCGTATCCGGTAAAGAAGGATGCCGCCGTTACGGAGGTGCAGCAGTGACGTGCGGTTCTTTTTTGTTTGGTTCATTTGAGCTGCTGACTGTCGTTGCGCTCAGCCATATTGAACCTGTGGCGGAAATACTTACAAAGACAGGACTTTCTGCATTTGCGCAAATTCCACTCTGCACGGGATATACTCCCGCCGTACTTCCTGTGTTTCTGTATATCTGTATTGCGGTTACCGGCGGTGGATTTGCGTCTTATTTTATGGCGATGGAATATACCAGTCCGTCCTTAGCTTCTCTCGTATTTTTTATTAAACCTGTGCTGGCTCCTGTCCTTGCACTGTTTATTCTGCATGAGACGATTGCTCCTGCAATGTTGTTCGGAATAGCTGTTATTGCGGCAGGATCTCTTGTATCGTTTATTCCTGCAATAATTGAACAGAGAAAGCGGTAAATGGTTTATCTGTAAAAAATGTGTTAGAATTTGATCTGTATGACATTTGAAAACAGCGGATACGGTTCTTCAATTCTCATAGCCTGTGGTGATGAATCAGAAAGAGACATCACTGCAGCTCTGCTGTCTTCTGAAAACTACCGGGTTATGTACGCCGGAACAGGACAGGAAGTTCTAACCCTGTCAGCCGGTGAAAAGATTGATCTTATTCTGATGGATATCATGATGCCCGGTATGGACAGTCTTGAAATTGTGAGGCGTTTGAAAGAGGATGAGCATACGAGCTGCATTCCGGTACTAATTACTACGTTATCTGCAGAAAAGAAAAAAATACTGAAAGCACTGAAGGCCGGTGCTGATGATGTTCTTGTAAAACCCCTTGATGGAGATGAACTCGCTGCACGTATACACAATTTTCTGCGATCCAAAGAATACGGAGATTTTCTAAATTATTATAACGATTCACTTAAGATAGAAATTAAGGAAAGGGCAACAAAACTTGATGAAGCGTACCGGGAAACTCTGGTAACGCTTGTTCGAGCTTCGGAATTCAGAGATGAGGATACAGGCTTTCATATAAACCGCATCGGCCGGTACAGCTGTGCGCTTGCAGAGCTGCTCGGTATGGATGAAGATTTTATTAAAACTATTCTGCTTGCAGCACTTATGCACGATGTAGGAAAAATAGGAATCCCCGATTCTATTCTTCTTAAACACAGCAAACTTAACGACGAAGAAATGAAAGTCATGCATTCGCACTGTATGCTTGGTGCTGAGATTCTCCGCGGCGGAAATTCGCGTTATCTTATTATGGGTGCAGAAATAGCGCTGTCCCATCATGAACACTGGGACGGTTCCGGCTATCCGGAAGGTCTTATAGGCAGTAAAATACCGCTCTCTGCACGGATAACGCAGATCGCAGATGTGTACGATGCCCTGCGCAGCAAACGTCCGTACAAACCTGCGCTTGATCACGCAACTACGATGCATATACTGACTGAAGGGGACGGAAGAACTATGCCTTTTCATTTTGATCCTGATATTCTGAGTGTCTTTCGGGACAATGCCGACATGTTCGACAGTATCTATAATTCTTCGAATACGGTATCGGAAAAGCAGGGGCACCGGACATAAAAAAATTACTGGGTGCCTGCCGCTTGCGACGGAGTAGTAAATTCTCTGTCCGGATCAACGGATGCCAAGTTCATTTCTTTTTTTTCTGAATTCGATAATGGGGAGATCTCCCTGTACAAGGTGTTCGTCCGTCAGGTATCCGCTTTTCTTCGGTAGCTGGGTAATAACGACGCGGCGGTCCTGATGAAGTATAATACGGTCCATTATGTTTCCTGCCGTATTCACGACAGAACGAAGAACAGGGATCCGTACGAAATTCTGGTAAAATCTGAGATAAATGTGTGTGTGCTCTTCATCGACCGGAGCAAAGGCTGCCATAATACGGAGGTGGGGTGATATACGGTTCTGCCAGATATTCGGCATCTGCAGCTGCAGACTGAACAGTTTTTCGTAGTCCGGTATTTCATCAGGTCTCAGCGGTTTCTGCCCCTCGTCATTTACGTTGTCTACGTAAAAGGTCATGAGCGTCCTGTTCCATTTTACAACCGGTCCGTTGACGAGTTTTTTATTTCCCCGTCCGATTGTCGTCCGGTGTACGAACGGCAGATGTACGACGTCGAGCTGGTTCTCAATTGCACGGGTATAATGAACAGGCCATGTTTCAGCAATCTGCCCACAGGTAAAGCCGTCCTTCAGATCGGTAAAAAAGGGAATTTCGGGGAGAGCCGCATCTTCTGCACCGTACCACACCCAGATGAACCCGTATTTTTCTCTGGCCTTATATGAATTAACACGGTACTGTTCTCCGGGAACGGCATTCTTTCCTGCGGCGGGAATATACGTAACTTTTCCGGTTTTGTCGTATTCGAACCCGTGGAACGGGCATGCTGCATGTCCGTTGACGATCGTACCGCAGGACAGACTTGCTCCTCTGTGACAGCATTTATCGGCAGTACAGCATATGTCGTTTTTATCGTTCCGCCAGAAAACAAGTTTTTCTGAAAACCGGGTTACTCCAATGAGTCTGTTCTTTTTTACTTCCCGTGCGTCAAGTACGGCATACCACTGATTGTAAATCATGAATTCCTCCGTTTCTTATATGTAAGTGTAACACAGAGAAAATGATTTTTAAAAATCAGGTACGGACAAGGTACTGTATGTTTTCCGGCGGCAGGAATACGCTGCCGTTGAATTGGAACGTTTCTCCTGTCAGGATGCTGCGGTACGTTCCGTATAATCCGTCGAAGTGAGCATACGCCTGTCCGCTCGGCTGTACAGTGTACGGCGTTCCTGAGGCATTCAGAGCGGCAATAATTTCCGTTCCTCCATCGGTGCGTGAAAACATGAACTGTCCGTTCGTGAGAAAAAGCTGACGATACGAACCGTTTCTGAGTGCGGAAGTTTCACGGCGGCAGCGTGCAAATCCTGCAATCAGATCTGTAAGGTTTGTCCATTCAGGATGTTCAAGTGCCGGACGGAGCGTGCTGTCTCCATCGGCCTTTTTCCCGGTAATTCCCCATTCGCTTCCATAATATATGCATGGTGTTCCCGGCATGGCGAACAGAAGACCGTACGCGAGCGGAATGTGCCGCTGGTTTTTAAGAATACTTGCAATTCGTTCGACATCGTGGTTATCAACAAAGTTGAACAAATCCATGTTTCTGCATATACCGTTCTGTCCGTACAGACGATTGAACGAATACGCAATCTCGAACATGTTTATATCGTTCAGACTGGAATGAATGCCTTTGTAGCATTCATATCCGGTACAGCTGTGCAGTCTGCCGGGGCCGATGAACTGCGCATACTCGTCTTTAATAAGTTCTCCGATGAGTACGATTTCGCGTCCTTTTTCCCTGCCGAGAGAATCGGTGAATACCCGCAGTTTTTGAATAAACCATACGGGGAGGCTGTATGCGACATCCAGCCGGATACCGTCGATATCAAACAGGTCGATCCATTTTCGTACTGCACCGAACAGATGTTCCTGAACGGCGGGATTTTCCAGATTCAGTTTTACAAGGTCGTAATGTCCTTCCCAGCCTTCGTACCGGAAGCCGTCGTTCTGTTCCGAATTCCGGTTCCAGTCAATGTGGAACCAGTTTTTATATGCGGACTGCTGTTTATTCTGCTGCACGTCCCGGAATGCCCAGAACCCGCGTCCGGTGTGATTGAATACTCCGTCGAGTACGACTTTGATCCCTGCATTATGAAGCAGACGGCAGACTTCGGCAAAATCTTCGTTGCTGCCAAGTCTGCTGTCAATCGTATAATAATCACGCGTGTCGTATCCGTGCCGGTCACTCTGAAATACGGGGGAAAAATAAACTGCGTTTATTCCGAGCTTCTGCAGATGGGGAATCCATGATGATATGCGTGAGATTCTGTTTACCGGCTGGGCAGCACCGTTCCATACCGACCAGTCCCATGAATTTTCTGCCGGTGCTCCACAGAGTCCGAGAGGATATATCTGATAAAAAACTGCGTCATTGAACCACATTTCTGTTCTCCTGTTGTAAGATTATAAAAAAAGTTCAGGCAAAAATACCATGCATGAACTGTTTAACAAGCTGTTGTGCACATGCTTCATCAAGATTCGGACGCTGGACATTTTCGTCGTCCTGTACCAGCCGCAATGCGGCGTATGCGTTTATCTGTGCAAGAAAGCTGACTGCAAACTGCAGAGCTTTTCCCTTCATGTTTCCATGTACTTCTGCAGCGCCGGTAAAAAACTGTTCAAGCAGTGAATACAGCCTTTTAAAATAAGCAGTCGAAAGAATCGACGACTTTGATTCAGGCGGTGCAAAGACTGATTCCATCATAAGCCGGTAGAAATCCTGGTTGGCAAGTGCATACCGGAAAAATACAAGCACAATGTGTACGAGCTGTTCGTAGACATCGTGCTTGTAGTCTTGTATATGGTTTTCATACGTACAGTATGGCCGGAGCGGTGTTTCCAGCAGTGGAAAGTATGTCTCCCAGACTGCTTCGAAAAGGCCGTCCTTACTGCCGAAAAAATAATAGAGTGTCGGTTTTGTTATACCTGCAGCTGCCGTAATGTCCTGGATCCCGGTACCGTCGTATCCGTGTGCACTGAAGAGCTGCAGTGCCTTTTCTATAATTGTTTTTTCAGAATTATCTGTTCCCATATCTTTATTTATATACCGGTAGGTATATAAATGTCAAGAGAATATTTACTTTTTATATTCTTCATGCGGTTGACAAGTAAAATGGAATTATATATAGTTCCCTATGCTAAAGCGATGACGCCTCCTATGGGGGAATCATCGCTTTTTTTTAAACTGAAAAGGAGATTATTATGCAGAAGAAGTTTTTGTTCACAGGACTTACCGTTCTGCTTCTAAGCGGAGCAGTATTCATGTCCTGCAGTAAGCAGAAAAAGGCTGCCGAACCCGACAATGCGGATATAAAAGTTGCCGCTATTTTCCAGACCGCAATTGAAGAACCGTGGGACGGGGCAATTCACACAGCAATGCTGCAGGCAGAGAAAGACGGTGGTATTACCTACGAATATACGGAAAAAGTAGATGCTGCCAATTATGAAAAGGTGCTTCGTGAATACTGCGAACGCGGTTTTAAACTTATTATCGGCGATGCATTCGGCGCAGGCGAAGATCCTGTCCGCAAGGTTGCGAAAGATTATCCCGACGTCCAGTTTGCATTCGGTTCAGAGCAGAGCGAGCAGGGACCGAACGTTTCCGTGTTCGACAACTGGATCCACGAGCCTGCATATCTGTGCGGCGTTATCGCAGGGAAAATGACGAAGACGGGCACACTCGGCGTCGTAGCTGCTATGCCGATTGCGGAAGTGAATCGTCTGGTCAATGCGTACAAAGCCGGTGCTCAGAGCGTAAATCCTGCTATAAAAGTGAAGATTACCTATATCGGAAGTTTCTTTGATCCCGCAAAAGCGAAGGAAGCAGCTATTTCACAGATTGAATCCGGCGCGGATCTTATTTACGCTGAACGGTTCGGCGTATTTGAAGCAGCAAAGGAAAAGGGTGTATATGCCTTCGGAAACATGACCGATCAGAACAGCCTTGCTCCGGATACTGTCATAACAAGCTGCGAGTGGAACGTCTATCCCATCGTGAAGCATGAAATCGAAATTGTAAAATCAGGAAAGACGGAAGCCGTTAATCTTAAGGACTATTCTATGTATGCAAAAGGCGGTTCTTCTCTTGCTCCGTTCCATCAGTTTGAATCGACGCTGCCTGCGGACGTTATTCAGCTTGTAAAAGACACCGAAGCAAAAATTACCGACGGTTCGCTCGTTGTACCCGTTGTGGAAACAGAGCTTGCTTCTGACTAATATGGAGTATGATGACAACTGATGTAAAAAAAGCAGATGTGCCGCTTATTCAAATGCAGCACATCTGTAAATCGTTTCTCGGAAACCGTGCAAACGACGACATTTCAATACATGTTGACCGGGGGGAAATATGTGCGCTCCTCGGTGAAAACGGTGCCGGTAAATCAACTCTTATGAACATTCTTTTCGGACTGTACGGACAGGATTCGGGCTCCATCCTTATAAAAGGGAAGACCGTTTCCTTTGCCAATCCCGGAGACGCAATAAAAGAAGGAATCGGCATGATTCACCAGCATTTTACGCTGATTCCGGGATTATCCGTTCTGAAAAATCTCATGACCGGACCGTACGGACATACTGGTTTTCTGCTTAATTTTCAGAAAGCGCGGAAAGATGTCCGTAAACTTATGGATAAATATCACTTCGATCTTGACCCCGACGCTTTGGTAAGTTCACTGTCCATCGGACAGAAGCAAAAAGTCGAAATCCTTAAAGCGTTGTACCGCGGTGCGGAACTGCTTATCATGGATGAACCGACGGCAGTACTTTCGCCTGCGGAAGCCGGATCACTGTTCAGTACACTGCACGGTCTGGTGAACGACGGGCTTGCCATCATCCTTATTTCACACAAGATGAAGGAAATTATCGGCGTTACCGACAGGGTGTACGTACTTCGCCGCGGAAAGCTTACAGCGGAGCTGAAGACAACGGAAACGTCTGCAGAGGAACTTGCCTCGCTCATGATTGGAAAGGCGCAGGATGATGCACCGGTTTTTATTCCGGCCCGGGAAGGTGTGCTGAAAAAGGATGCTGTCCTTCATATTTCCGGTTTGTGTGCGGTGTCCGGTACCGGAGCAAAGCGGCTTGACGCTTTGAGCCTTGATGCTGCCGGAGGCGAGATTCTGGGCATTGCGGGTGTTTCGGGGAATGGTCAGACGGAGCTGTGCGATATTCTGTTCGGACTGTCGGTTCCTGAAAAAGGGAGTGTCGTGGTGAACGGAAAAAGCATGACATTCGGCAGACCGTGGGAAGTTATACAGTCGGGTATGGCCCGCATTCCCGAAGACCGTATCGGTACGGGGCTTCTGATGGAACTTTCCGTCGAAGAAAATATGCTGCTGGGCCGTCAGCGTAATTCTGAATTCTGTTCAAAGAGCGGTATACTCAACAGAAAAGCGGTTACCCGGACAGCGGATGCGCTTATGAACGAGTTCGACGTATATCCGCGAAGCAGTCGCGGCGTTGTGCGCAGCCTTTCCGGAGGTAACCTTCAGAAAGTGATTCTTGCGCGCGAACTTGAACGGACTCCCGCTCTTGTCGTTGCTTCCCAGCCGACGCGCGGACTTGATATAGGTGCGGCGGCTTTTATTCACCGCCGGCTTACTGCAGAGAAAGAGCGCGGTGCAGCAGTACTTGTCATTTCGGACGATCTTGATGAGCTGTTTGCCGTTTCGGACCGTATAGCCGTTATTTCCGGCGGCAAAATTATCGGAGAGCAGTCCCGCAGTTCGTTCGATCGAAACCGTATCGGACTGTGGATAAGCGGAGTTGCGTAATGATTCATTTTGATATAGTAAAACGTAAACCTATGGAACCGTGGCAGGCAGCGCTTCTTCCTGTTATTGCAATTGCCGTCACGCTGCTTATTTCGGCGGGACTTATAGGAATTGCCGGTGCCGATATAAACGAAGCGTTTGCAAGCCTTGTTATGGGAGCGTTCGGCACGAAGTTCAATTTCTTTGAAACGTGTATAGGCGCCGTTCCCCTCGTGTTTACCGGATTGTCAGTTGCGTTTGCGTTCCGGGCAAAATTCTGGAATATCGGTGCGGAAGGCCAGTTTCTTGCCGGTGCGCTTGGCGTATCAGCGGTGGCGCTTGCACTTCCTCCCGTTCCGTCATTTGTGGGCATTCCACTGCTTATCATCACCGGTTTTGTCTGCGGAGGCCTGTTCGCACTCATACCTGCGCTGCTTAAAACAAAACTCAAAGTTGACGACGTCGTTTCG
Organism: Treponema sp.; assembly: GCA_023231445.1. GTDB lineage: Bacteria > Spirochaetota > Spirochaetia > Treponematales > Treponemataceae > Treponema_D. The sequence continues at coordinate 20,191 of JALNVF010000041.1, forward strand.
ACGCTGCTGCTCAATTATATTATGTATCACATCATGGGGATTTTTCTGTTCGGACCGCTGCAGATGCCCGGTTCGAGCTGGCCGGTAACGAAGAACTTTGCAGACCGTCTGGTGTTTCCCGTCCTGATACCCCGGACGCGCTTTCACCTTGGCGTGCTGCTTGCGCTTGCCGCTGTTGCCGTATTGTGGGTTATCCAGAAATATACCGTACTCGGATACGAGACCCGTGCTGTAGGCGTAAACGAACGGGTGGCCTTTTTCGGCGGTGTAAAAACGTGGAAAGTAACAATTATTACCGCACTTATTGCCGGTGGTCTTGCGGGGCTGGGCGGTGCGAACGAAGTACTGGGCATACAGCACCGTCTGATACTCGATATTTCTCCGGGATACGGATATACGGGTGTCGTGGTTGCCATGCTGGCACAACTTAATCCGCTCGGTGTTCTTGCGACGTCGTTTTTTTTCAGCGCAGTCGGAAACGGAGCGTCGACGATGAGCCGTATTTGTCATGTTCCGGCTTATATATCGGGCGTCATTCAGGGATTGAGCCTGATTATTATGCTCGTCTGTCTGTTGTTCCGCGATTATTCCATTAAAGTGAGGCGGTCTCTATGAGTGCACCTGTTATGATTCAGTTTACCGAAGGCGTCCTGGGGGCGGCCGTCCGCATGGCGACTCCCATACTGCTCGGTACGATGGGCGAAATACTTACGGAAAAAGCGGGTATCCTTAATCTTGGCATTGAAGGAATCATGCTCATGGGCGCACTTACCGGCTTCCTGACGACTATTGCGACAGGTTCACTCTGGGCAGGTGTTCTTGCCGCCTGTCTTGTCGGTATGATTTTCGGCCTGCTCATGTCATTGCTCACGGTAAAACTCGGACTCAGCCATCATGTGGCGGGACTCGGTATTACGCTGCTCTGCACGGGACTTGCAATGTATATATACCGTCTTGTCGTCGGTTCTCCTACGGTTCCTCCGACCGTACATCCGTTTACGACTGTACCCATACCGCTGCTTTCAAAAATTCCGTTTATAGGAAACGTCTTTTTTAATCAATATGTTCTTACATATATAGCGTTTTTATCGGTGCCCCTGCTTTCATTTCTTCTGAACAGAACGTCGGCCGGTCTTGCTGTCCGTACTGTCGGAGACAATCCGTTTGCCGCGGATACTGCGGGAATACATGTAACTATGGTGCGGACACTGTGTGTAACTTCCGGTGCCGGCATTATGGGTGTGGCCGGAGCATTCATGACGCTTGCACATCAGAACATGTTTCTTGCTGAAGTGGTCGGCGGGCGCGGATGGGTATGCATCGCGATGGTCATTTTCGGGAACTGGAATCCGTATGTCGCAGCTCTTGGTGCACTCGGTTTCGGCCTTATGGACGGTTTACAGCTGCGGCTCCAGAATATGGGACTGAGCCTTCCGTTTGATCTCTTTCTGCTCATTCCCTATCTTATGACGCTTGTAGCACTTATCATCATGTCGGGACGGTCGGGCGCGCCGCTTGCACTGCTGCAGCCGTACCGCCGTGAAGATAAAGTCTGAAAATATGATATACTGGGGATAAACAAGGGGAACATACTATGGATTTGATTATACGGAATGCACATCTGCGCGGAACTGATGGGCTGCACGATATCGGTATTGAGGACGGAAAATTTGCCGTGGTTGAAAAACATCTTACTGCTTCTGCCACAAAGGAAATTGAAGCAAAGGGAAAGCTTGTATCTCCTCCGTTTATTGACCCGCACGTTCATCTTGACGCCGTTTTTCTTGAAGGCCGAACCGTACACAATAAAACGGGAACGCTGCTTGAAGGGATTGCAAACTGGGGTATAGAAAAAGAAACGCTTACCGAAGACGAGATTCTTGCCAACGCACGCAAAGCCGTACGATGGTATATCGCAAACGGTGTGCTTAAAATACGTACACACGTAGACACGACACTTAAATCACTTATCAATCTGCGCGCTCTTTTGAGACTCAAGGAAGAGGTAAAGGAATTCGTAGATATTCAGATTGTTGCCTTTCCGCAGGACGGGATATTCACCGATCCGTCTTTTTCCGTGCTGATGGAAGAGGCTGTGAAGGACGGATGCGGTGTAGTCGGCGGAATCCCACACAACGAGTTTACCCGCGAGGACGGAGTACGCGATGTACTCCGCGCGTTTGATCTTGCAGAAAAGTACGGCTGCCTCATAGACATTCACTGTGACGAGACAGGCGATCCCGAGTCGCGCTTTATTGAAGTCATGGCAAAAGAAACGATAAACCGCGGGCTGCAGGGGCGTGTTACCGCAAGCCATGCGACGGCAATGCATAATTACAACAACGACTATGCATTCAAACTTATCGGTATTTTAAAGCGGGCCGGAATGAACGTGGTAACGAACCCGTTCGACAATTCCGTCCTGCAGAACAGAAACGACGGCTACCCGCGTCACCGTGGACATACCCGTGTCGAT
>JALNVF010000042.1 GCA_023231445.1 Treponema sp.
TACCGCTCTACCACGCTTCCATGTGTAGCGGAGCGAGAGGGATTCGAACCCCCGGAGGATTGCTCCTCAATAGTTTTCAAGACTACCTCCATCGACCGCTCGGACATCGCTCCAAAAGACGCTTATAAAACATATCAGAAATCGTGTGCTTGTGTCAAGTATAAAAACAAAAATTAGAAAAGCCGCCGGGGTTATTCCTTATTCAAAGAATATGGGGTATACTGGATAAGTTATAAAACGAGGATGCATATGAGAAAGACTAATTTTATGCTTGGAATTCTGCTTGCTGTTGTTGGTCTCTTGATGATTGTCGCGCCTGATAAGTGTATAAAAGCTGCCGTTGTGATTCTCGGGCTGGAGGCAATTGCAAACGGTATATTCAGTTTGATCAAAATCAGACAGCTTATTTCTGACAAAGATTTTCAATCAGCTGTTCTTATCCGCGGGATCATCAGTATTATAATCGGTCTGCTTGCTGTCATTCTGCCGTTGAGATTTGCTGCGGCTATGTGGACTGTTATGTTGTATGTACTTGCGGCATATCTGCTTTTAGCAGCTTTGCTTGAACTGTATGCTGTTGCAAAACTCCGTAATACCGGTATTGAACGAAAACAGTATGTTGTTGAAGCCATAGTATCGATTATATGTGCGGTGATACTTTTTATTATTCCGCAGCAGGCAGGGATGGTTATTATACGTATTCTGGGTGTTGTTGTCCTGCTTGTAAGTTTGATATACGTGTTATATGAATGGAGAAACAGGCCGATCGTTATTGACAATGTTGAAGTCGTCGATGACAGCTCTGCTCCGGTAACAGATAAACCTGCCGGTGAAAAGACGGTAGAAAATAAAAACGATTAAAAAATCATGAGGTTTGTATGGCGCATTGTATAGTTCCCGCGGCAGAAGCAATACTTGATAAGGAATATTCTGTACTCGATAAAGGATTTGTTCGTCTTGTTGATTATTACGGCGGAGATCAGCGGATTGTCCAGTCGGCACGTGTTTCATACGGAGAGGGGACAAAAGCAGTATCTCAGGACAGTGCTCTTATTGATTATCTGCTCCGTCATCAGCATACGTCTCCGTTTGAGCAGGTTGTTATGACTTTTCATCTTAAAATGCCGATTTTTGTTGCACGTCAGTGGGTCCGCCACCGTACGGGGCGTATGAACGAGGTTTCGGGACGTTATTCGGTTATGAAGGATGAATTTTACATTCCGGCGGCAGAACATATAGCTCCCCAGAGTACGGACAATAAACAGGGTCGGGGTACAGAACCCTTCCCCCCGGAAAAGGCGGAGTATATCCGCACGCAGTTTGCGGAAGGACAGGAAACTGCATATAAGAAGTATTCCGAACTTGTTGAAGGCGGCCTTGCCCGCGAAATAGCACGCATTAATCTGCCTCTTTCTTTATATACTGAATTTTACTGGGAAATGGATTTGCACAATCTGTTCCATTTTCTGAAACTCCGGCTCGACAGCCATGCTCAGTTTGAGATCCGGGAATATGCACGTGTAATTCTTGATATGTGCAGGGCTGTGGCTCCTCTTGCAACGGCGTCATTTATCAATCATCTGAACGAAGGCGTGAGTTTTTCAGGAGAAGAGATGAATGCACTTCGTAAAGTTCTTGACGGTGAAAAGAATCCGCTTGAAGGGAAAAAACTTGAGCGGTTTGAAGAAAAAATCAGAACCGGTATACAATTGTAAGTCCTGCACGAAGTATTATGCGGCCTGCTTTTCATCACAGACCGCATAGTGCACTATTATATATAAGAAATTATGCGGTTACCATACCAGCAGGCTGAGTTTGTACACACCTGGCCGTATACGGTATTGTTCCATTGTATCCGGACCGCATGCTCCTGTTCCCACTCCGCGGTGGGCGGCATCGATCGTAAGCATCCTGTGCGGATTCTCTGCTGCCTGTGTCAGGTCGGTGAGTTCTGCCGGATGATTACATTTAAATAAATCGGTGATTGTGTATTTTGAGATATTGAAGCTGAACGGTGTAAGCGACTGAATATGAAGAACCCTGCCGTTTCCGCTGAGTTCGACGTATTTTGTATCACACCTGCTGCCGCTTTCCTGTGGAACGATGTATGCGACTTCCATATCTTCCGCATTCATTTCGTACATACCTAGAGTTGCACCTGCCTTACGGTCACTGTAGCATTCGTGAGGACCTCGTCCGTACCACCGTACATTTTTTAGTACTGAATCCACGGGGACGGTAAGTCCGACTCTCGGATATTCAGGCAGTGCATCGGTGAGTGTAAATACCGCATCAACCTGCAGTGCGCCGCTTCCGTCCGGTGCGGAACATTGTCGGACAGTGTATGTGCAGGTGCCGAATTTTACTTTATTAAGGGCGTTTCCGGGAGAGACGAGCTCATACGACGTATCGTTCAATTTACTGACCGTCATATTCTGAATGCCGCTGTTGAGCCAGGACTGCGTCGGTTTATTTAAAAAACACCAGGGCAGGGGTTGATCGTTTATATGCGGAAGATCACCTTTTACTCCTTCGTTTTCAAGCATTGCGCGGAAGAGTACCGGTTTAAAGTTTTTTGCTGTATTTTCAGCTGTTTCGGTTACCTGCTGCACCGATTCTGATGCGTTTAATTTAATTGTATGCGCGAAATTCTGTACCCCCTGTGAACCGGCTATCATAAACTCTGCTGCACGGATAAGCGTTCCTTCTTTCGTAAACGGTGTATCCTGTGCATATACGAATTCCGTATGCAGTACCAGTTCTGCTCCGTCTGTATCGGCGGCAAGCATTTCCGGCACGGCCGGAATTTTTAAAGAAGTTTTCATTCCGGGAAGTACCTGAGGAAGTTTCTGCATACCGGATTTTACTGCTGCACCGTTACTCCGTATTTCCCATTTGAGTGCAATTGCTGAAAGTGTCGAAAAATCATATCTGTTTTCTACTTCAAATATTCCCTGCAGTGGGTGAACCGCATTCAGCCGGACTGGCGCAAAAAGATACCTGCATTCTTCCATTGCAGGCTTCGGAGTCTGATCGGGAAATATCAGACCGTTTATGCAGAAATCATGATCGTTCGGTTCATCTCCAAAATCACCGCCGTATTTCCAGTATTTTCCGCCCTGTGGGCTGCCGTTTTTTCCCGGAGCGAGTTCTGCCGCAATTCCCTGATCAATCCAGTCCCAGATAAATCCGCCCTGAAGGCCGTGATGAGATTCAATAGCGTTCCAGTAGTCAGAAAGACTGCCGTTTGCGTTGCCCATTGCATGGGAATATTCACACATGATAATGGGGCGTTCGTCCGTGCGTTTTTCAGCATATTCAACAATAAGACTGATTTCCGGGTACATTGGCGATATAAGGTCGGTAATTCCCTTTCCTCGTGCAAGAGAATCAAGGGTGTACGCTCCCTGAGTTATTTCAGGACGCACGGCTCCTTCATAATGTACGATACGCGTATTGTCGACGCGGCGTATCCATGCGGCACAGGCACACTGATTCTGTCCGTCTCCGCTTTCGTTGCCCAGTGACCACCCGAAAATGGATGCATGATTTTTGTCGCGTCGTACCATACGCTGTACCCGCGTCATATATGCGTACGACCATGCATCGCTGCGCGCAAGGCAGTCGTAAAATGCATGGTTTTCAATATTGGCTTCGTCGAGCAGGTAAATGCCGTAGCGGTCGCATAATTCATACCACCGTTCGTCGTCCGGATAGTGGCATGTGCGTACTGCGTTAAAGTTGTATGATTTAAGCATGTGTATATCGCGGACCATTTCTTTCGTTGTCAGTGTCTTTCCGTGATGTTCGCTGTGTTCATGCCGGTTCACACCGTGTATATATATCATTTTTCCGTTGATGCGCAGCTCTCTGTCTGTTATTTGAACTGTTTTGAATCCGATTGTGCATGCGGTACTTTCTATGACACGCTCCTGACTGCCGTCTTTGCCGCAATCGTACAGACTGACTGCAAGAATATATAATGAAGGATGTTCGCTTGACCACCGTTTGACATTATTTATTCTGATTCCGGTGTGAATCTCATTAAGTGTCATGCGGTAATCGTACGAACCTGATGTTTCTGCTGATGCAACCAGTTTGCCGGGGCGGGCAGGCTGACAGCTGCTGTCCAGTTCATATACGGAACATTTGACGGTACGGTGCATTTGTTCTGCCTGTGGCTGAGTGATACGCGTGGCTGTCCCCTTGTCAGCATACCCCAGCGTTACAACAAGCGGTATACTGCCTTCGGATGTGCCGTCAGCGGACGTTTTAACTCCGGTAAGTGCCTGTATGTCTGCGATGTATGATTGTTCTGTTGAATAAAGGTATACACTCCGGTGGATACCACCAAACCACCACTGGTCCTGATCTTCAACAAATGATGCATCGGAGTAACGTATGACTTTTACTGCAATAACCGTTTTACAGGAGGATCCGTCCCATGTAAGGTACGGAGTGATATCGAATTCACAGGGGAGACGGGTATCTTTTGAGATACCTGCTTCAATTCCGTTTATATAGACGATTGTACAGCTTTCTGCAGAACCGATGTGCAGCACGATTCTTCTGCCTTTCCATGAAGGCGGCATCTCTGTATCAAGCCGGTATAACCCTGTCGGATTATTTTCCGGAACATTCGGAGGCAGCATGGTAAAAGGCATCTGGACGTTTGTATAATGAGGGTGATCGTATCCCTGTAGTGTCCATGTTCCAGGTACGCTGATGTCATTCCATTTCATGACGCTGTATAAAGGAGTCTCCCAGTGTTGAAACACACCGCTTTCATCCTGCTCAGGAGATTCAAGCAGCGTAAATTTCCATTGTCCGTCGATGTTTTTATAATACGGACTTTTTGTCATGGCACAGAATTCCGGTCCTGCGGCACATTCGGCCGCTGCCGCATCTATCGAATTAAAAGGAATAAGAGGACTCCTGGCCGGCAGTCTGTCTATTTCCTGAATTTCCGGGTTTTCCCATATTCGTTTCATACGATGCTCCATTTTTGTTCAAATATACATTCTACTATACTACAAAGGGACAAGTAGTAAATAGTACAAAAATACTAGTATTTTTATCTCTTTCGTTCTGCTCCTGATGATTTATACTTTTTTAATAACAGAAACCGGAGTTGATCCGGCAGGAGGAAAAATGAAAAAAACTATAGTATTTGGAATGGCTGCATTCCTCGTATGCAGCAGTACAATTTTTGCATGGGGCAGCAAAAAAACAGCGAAGGCGGATCCGAATGCACCGGTAACACTTACCGTATGGTGCTGGGATCCGAATTTTAATATTTATGCCATGAATGAAGCAGCAAAAATCTATAACCGCACGAAACCGAATGTAAAGATTAATGTTGTTGAAACACCATGGGCTGATTTGCAGCAGAAACTTATTACTTCGTTAAGTGCCAAAAAGACAGATTCTCTTCCTGATATTATCCTGTGTCAGGATAATGCAATTCAGAAGAATATGATGAATTATCCGAAAGCATTTTTACCGGTTAACGGAAAAGTTGATCTTTCAAAGTTTGCACAGTTTAAAGTCGGATATGGAGAAATGAATAAAAAAAATTACAGTGTTCCGTTTGATAACGGTGCAACATGTACGTTTCTCCGCAAAGATATTATAGAAAAAGCAGGTCTTAAAGTCGAAGATTTTAATGATATTACGTGGGATCGTTTTCTTGAGCTGGGAAAAATCGTAAAGGCTAAAACAGGAACGGCTCTTATTTCATATGTCGGAAACGAACCTGATCTGATTATGATAATGCTTCAGAGTGCGGGTACATGGCTGTTTGATCAGCAGGGAAATCCGTATATCGCTGATAATGATGTGTTGAAGAAAGCTGTTTCGACATATGCTGAAATGATAAAAGCAGGGGTCTGTCTGACTGTTACAGACTGGAATGCGTATATCGCAAGTATAAATAACGGTACGGTTGCATCTGCAATTAACGGATGCTGGCTCGTCGGTTCAATCAGTGCGGTAAAAGAGCAGGCCGGCGACTGGACTATCGTTAATACCCCGAGAATGGGTAATGTGAAAAATGCAGTAAATTATTCAAATCAGGGTGGATCAAGCTGGATGGTTATGGCTAATTCCAAAAATGCTGATACAGCAATGGATTTTCTTAACAGGACATTTGCAGGCAGCAAAGAACTTTACAATACAATTCTTCCTTCGTCAGGCGCAATTGCGACATGGGGACCTGCTGCAGATGCTGACGCATATAATCAGCCTGTCGCATTTTTCGGTAATCAGAAAATCTATACTGCTATAGTTGAATACTCAAAGCACATTCCGCAGGTTAAATACGGCGTTTTTAATTATGAAGCACGTGATGCTGTCGGCGTCGCTATGACAAAAATCATTGCAGGTACAAGTGTTGATGCAGCTTTAAAGGAAGCTCAAAAGAATGTAGAATTCCAGATGGGTTATTAATCATCTGAATTACAGTAAAAAATATTGTACCGGGCTTTTTTAAGCCCGGGTATTTTGTGGGGAAACATCATGGCAGGAAAGAAAACACTTGAAATGAAATATAAAAATGCAGGATGGTGCTTTGTAATGCCTGCAGCAATACTGATTTTTGTACTGAGCTTTTATCCGATGGTGAGAGCATTTTTTCTTTCGCTTCAGTCAGGTCTGGCGAATAACCTGCACTTTTCAGGATTACGTAACTATATCCGCTTGTTTCAGGATGAAAAATTCCTTGCTTCTGTCAGAAATGTATTTATTTATCTTGTTTTTCAAGTGCCTGTCATGTTGTTTCTGGCGCTTATTCTGGCATCAATTCTTAATGACAAAAAGCTTAAATGTAAAGGATTGTTCAGGACGATGGTCTTTCTGCCGTGTGCTACGGCACTCGTTTCGTCTGCATTGATTTTCAAATCTCTCTTTGCTCTTGACGGTATTGTAAATACCTGGCTTTTATCGCTGGGGATCCTTGCTGAACCGAAAAACTGGCTGCAGGACCCTGTGTGGGCAAAAATAATAATTATTATTACGATTACCTGGCGCTGGACGGGGTATAATACGGTATTCTTCCTTGCGGGCCTTCAGAATATTCAGACAAGTATATATGAGGCGGCGCGTATAGACGGAGCAAGTTCCGCACAGTCTTTCTTCAGGATAACACTGCCGCTTTTAAAACCGGTAATTTTACTGACTGCTGTTATGTCTACAAACGGAACACTTCAGCTGTTCGATGAAGTTCAGAACCTGACAGCAGGAGGTCCGGGAAACGAAACACTGACGATATCTCAGTATATTTACAAATTGTCCTTTGTATATAATCCGCAGTTCGGGTACGCAGCGGCGGTATCATATATGATTCTTATCATGGTTGCCATTCTGTCGTTTATTCAGATAAAAGTAGGAGACAAAAACTAATGAAAGCAAAAAATGGTAAAACTACAATTGCATTTGAATATATATTTATAATAATTGTCTGCCTCCTTTCTGTATTTCCGTTTTACTGGATGATTGTTGCAGCTACGAATGAAAGTACTGACGTTATCCGCGGAAAACTGACGATCGGTACGTATCTGATAGAAAATATTAAAACCATGCTGGAAACCGTAAATATGGGACGGGCATTCTGGAATTCGTTACGAACAACTGTATGCGGCACCGTGCTCAGTATTTTTGTCTGCTCTCTTGCCGGGTACGGATTTCAGGTGTACCGTGATAAACAGAAGGATATGATGATGAACATTCTATTACTCTCAATGATGATCCCATTCGCATCAATTATGGTACCACTGTTCAAGATGTTCAGTACGTTCCATCTGCTGGACACAACGATTGGATTCATCCTTCCGTCAGTTTCTACTGCTTTCCTTATTTTCTTTTTCCGGCAGAATTCCATAGCATTTCCCATTGAAACCATACAGGCTGCCCGTGTAGACGGGTTGAATGAATTTGAAATTTATGCACGGGTCTATGTACCGATTATGGCTCCTACATTTGCTGCGGCATCAATTGTTACATTTATGAGTACGTGGAACAGCTATATGTGGCCTCTGATTGTTATGCAGAGTCAGAAAATGCAGACACTGCCGCTGCTGGTGACAGGATTGACCGCAGGGTATACGACTGATTACGGGCTGCTCATGCTTTGTGTTTCGATTATGACGCTTCCGACTGTTATTCTGTTCTTTACTCAACAGAAGCGGTTTGTCGAAGGAATTGTCGGTTCCGTAAAATAAAATGTATGCAGTTTTTATGTTTGCCTGCTGTCATCAGATTACTTACCTGATGGCAGATTTCTTTATCATCCTACTTTATTTGCGAGTTTTATTATTTCAAATCTGTCTTTTACATCAAGTTTTGAATAAATGGTACTTACCTGATTTCGTACAGTCTGAACCGCAAGACCAAGTGTATCTGCAATTTCATCGTTGTCGTGACCTGTGGCAATAAGAGCAAAAATTTCCCGTTCACGCTTCGTTAAAGTTTTTAGCCATTCAAGGCTTTCTGAAAGATTTTCGTCTGTATTTGATTTGTTTTCAACATAGGTGTTTTGAATCAGTTTCTGCGCAAGTGAAGGTGATATCTGTATGATTCCCGAATTCAATGCACGGATGGAAATTATCAGTTCTGTGGGGGAGATATCTTTTAACAGGTAGCCTGAAGCTCCTGCAAGAATCGCATTGCGTACAAATTCGTCTTCATCGTATGTTGACAGCATTATTATCTTTACGGAAGGCTTCGCTGACTTTATATGTTTTACGGCTTCAACTCCGTCCATAACCGGCATACGCACATCCATGAGAATTATATCGGGGGTGTTTGTTGTTACAAAATCACAGGCTTCTTTTCCGTTTGATGCAATACCAAGTACGGTCATATCAGGGGCGTAATTGTTAAGAAAGATCTGCAGACTCTGTGCAAAAAGGCTCTGATCGTCGGCCAGCAGTATTTTAAGTTTCTCCATTACTACTGTTCCCCTCCTGTTCTGTCAGCGGAATATGTACAGTTATTTTAAATCCGCCTTCTTTAGGTGATTCAATCTCAAGAGTTCCGCCGGCCTTTTCAAGCCGCTCTTCCATACCTGCCAGCCCGATGCCTTTTACTATCTGCTTTGAACCGATTCCGTCGTCTTTAACCGACATAGTGAGTATACTGTTTTCTTCCCAAAAGGTAACAAAAATATGTTCTGCCCGCCCGTGACGTATTGCATTTGTCAGGGCTTCCTGCATTGTACGGATGATAATTGAGTCTATCGTACGCCCGTAGTCGTGCTTTATATTGCCTGTATCGACAGTTACCTGAATGCCTGTTACCTGTTCAAATATCTTTTTTATATCATAGATTGCATCTATACTGTTTTCAATTGGATTCTCTATATTTCGTATTGCATGAAGCGTTTTCCTGGTTTCCTGAAGTCCGTCTGCGGCCAGATTCCGTACGGTCATGAATATTTCTTCTACTTGTTCATGCGTCATTTCCTGTCTGCTTTCCGCAGCATCCATAAGTGCAACGATATTAACGAAAACATACCCGCAGCTGTCGTGCATGTCCCTTGTAATCCGCATCCGTTCCTGTTTTGCAGATTCATCGCCGCGTGTCTTTGCAATATTCTGCAGTTTCTGGTTGAATACGGACATTTGCGTCATCACCATGTTTATATGTTGTGCAGTTTCCATATTCTCTGCCCATTGAATGACTGCATGCTTATAGATACAGGAGAAAACTGTTGTTAAAAGACAGTATACTGCCAGCGTAAGTATGTCTTCTTTCTGGGGAACAAGCATTTGCGATATTGAATCGATTGTACCTAATGCATTTGGATGATACTGGGCAGATAAAAAGCATAAACTGCTTACAAAAGACAGCACAATATTGTGGTGATTAGGTAAGGCGAGACATAATGAAAGAATCCAGCCGCAGAAAATAAAAAGTTTTATGGTAAACAGATCTCCCGACGTATATGCAAGCAGAGTTGCAGAAGCAATACCACCAAAAAAAGATACAAACCGGACATAGAAATTTTCATCAAATAAGAACAGAAAAATATTAATAGTAAATATTATAGAGAAAATGTAAAAATCAATATAAAAATATTCGATCGGAAAATAGAATGTACTTACAGGTGGAATTGAAGTATGTCTACCAGACAGAAATCCGTATTCACGTATGAAATTTAAATATGCGAAAAAAATCATCGCTGCTATAATTCCGGCAGGAACGAATTTTCCCCAGTAAAGTTTGATTTCTTCGGGCTTTCTGATTTTTTCTGTCATGTTTCTTATATATATGTAGTATACACGAGTTTGTGACTGGCGTCTATTTTTTTTACGTACCATAAAAATGATGCTGTTTTGATTGACTTATAAGTTTACATTGTCATAAGAGGAATCCTCGTGACAAACCGGAAAAGCTGTGGTATAAATAATATTACAATAATACTATTTTCATGCGGGCCTTTTTGGAGGATCTCGCGGAATCAGCGCACGTTGTGCGCTGATATATTTTGTTTTGGAGGACAAGAAACATGCGTAAATTTACCGACAGCATCATAAATCAACTGGGACTTGTAACTGCAAGACAGAACCTGACAGGAGTAGGAATTGTACATATTTATTCCTATTCAGACGCATCATATTTGATGCAGAAAGTCAGTCCGCGTATTTTTTCCTGGAGGTTTATACATGAACAAGAAATATTCATACCCTGTTATAGATACAAAAGCAACCGGTGCGAACATAAAACGGCTGCGTGAGCATGCCGGCGTTTCCGTAAGAGAAATGCAGTCTTTATTCAATTTTGAAAGTCCGCAAGCTGTTTACAAGTGGCAGTGGGGCAAAAGCCTTCCTACGGTAGATGAGTTTGTGGTTCTGGCCCGGATGTTTGATACTCCGATTGAAAAAATTATAGTTATCGGGGTAGAATGATAACCGGTAATTCTTCCGCAGCAGGTACTGATTCCCCTGCTGCCCGGAAGGTTCTTTTTTTACAAAGTTTCAAGCAGATTACAATAAAAGCGTACTGCCTCAAAGAGTGTCGGAAGAGCAATCCGTTCGTTATTTCCGTGGATAAGCCCGCGGTCTTCCTTTGACATATACATGGCGGAAAACCGGTATACTTTGTCTGTAATCCGGCAGTAGTGACGCGAATCGCTGCAGGCCATCATAAGATACGGACTTACAATAACGCCGGGCCACGTTTTAAGAATTGTTCCGCGGAGATTGTCCCACTGCGGACAATGCGTGTCCGAAACGATAGACGGATTCATTCCGTTTACGACGTTGAATGACAACTGTATTTTGTTTTTCCTTTCAATTCTGTTTACTGCTTTTTTCATATGCGAAAGCATTGTGTCGATGGTATCTGTACCGAGCAGGCGTACGTTCATACCGAGCGAAGCTGTGTGCGGAAGGACGTTGTATGCACTGCTTCCTGCAAGTCGTGTAACTGCGCATGTCGTATGCATCATTGCGTTTACCTCACCACCGATTTTACGGCCGAACAGCCTGAACGCCGTTTTGAACAGCAGTTTTTTCCCGGGGGCAAGGACGTCAATCATTTCCTTTACCGGCCTTGTAAGCTGAGTTTTGTACGGATGATTTTCGAGTGCCTGTGCCGCCATCGCGATATATCCGGCAGCTGAGTGAGCCGGGGGAGCGGATGCGTGTCCGCCGGGACTTTCCGTCGTGCAGTTTATATTCACACTGCCTTTTTCAGCAACGCCTATCATCGCACAGCGTCCCTGTACACCGGGAAATGCTTTTTCAACAATAGCACCCCCTTCATCGAGTACAAAATCGGGGTGAATACCCTGTTTTTCAAACCACGAAACTATGTCCGTACACGAACTGCCGTCTATTTCCTCTTCACCGGAAAACGAAAGATACATATCGTTCTGAGGTTTCCACCCGGCAGCGAGTTCTTCATTTACCGATTCAAGTATTGCACAGAACGTACCCTTCGTGTCGAGCGTACCACGTCCCCACATGACACCGTCCTCGATAACCGCATCAAACGGCGGTTTTTTCCATTCTTTTTCCACGACCGGTACAACGTCGTAATGTGCCATGAGCACAGCACATCTGCAGACGCTGTTCTTTTTTTCCGCCTGTACTCCGTGCGGCAGTTGCTGTGCATCGTTCCCAGAAATGCGGAATACAAGTCCCGTTTTTCCGACGTGTTCCGGTCTGCATACGGCATATAATGCAGGGAAACGTTCTTCAAGCAGCGTATACAGTTTTGAAAATTCTTTTCTATCTACGAGAGATTCGTCTCTGTTTGACACGGTCCTGCAGCGGATAAGATCCTGCATATCCTTTGTAATTTTTACTTCATCAAGTTTAATCATTTTACAACCATCCTTTTTTATACATAATGCGGGATGCTCCCAGCGCAAGAATAATACCTGCAGGCACAAGTATCCCGACAGAATTTCCGAGCGATGGAACGAGAATGAATAATACAATCATAAACGCCATTGGCATGATTGAAATTTTCCAGTTCCTGCTGATATAGACAACACCAAGACCTCCGAACAGCGCGGGCAGTATGTTGTCGAATGCAGGTTTTAGTACGGGAGAATTAATAACCGGTGTCAGCTGAGCGAACAGCAGTACACCGAGCGCAACAATGATTGTCGTAACAATCGATGCCGTCGCAATTGCGATTGTCGAAACGATTTCACCTTCTTCCGTTCCCGGTTTAACCTCTGCACTTTCCATTGCATTAAGTGCTGCAGGTACTTTGAGTGCGGAAACATTGCCTGTCACAAAACTCAGATACGTACCTGCCGTTCCGAGCATTGGAGTAAACGTAACGACTTCGATAAATCCGACAGTCCAGTAAATGGGAGCGACTCCGAGCAGTCCTTTGAGCACGGACTCATACTGCGGCCATGCGTTATATTTAAGGCAGATAATGACTGGTACGAACAATACGATACACGCTGCGCTCCATATCCACAGCTGTCCCCATCGGTGTGTAACTTTCTGATATTCTGAATAGTTCATTATGTCCCTTCCTTACAGTCCGAACGCGGAAGCAGCACACGATGCGAAGACCATCCCGACAATCATCGAGAACGGCATAGCGTAGTTTTCAAGCCATCCTGCGTGCACCTTCTTTACGAGCAGACCGCATACGCACATGGCGGCTGCGGAAACAGCGAGGACTGCAACAGGAAGCAGTCCCCGCAGACCTTCCCGTACGTGGGAAAAGACCATACCGGAGAACGCGGAAATCATTCCCATAAAAAGAGACGTCATGAATATGTCTCCCCATTTAGAGTCTTTTGTTTTTATCTGTACGATGCCTGTTTGTATTTTCTTTATGAGCAGCGGCGGCAGAATAATGCTTGGTAGTATCCCGAGCGTCATAACCCATGTGATCGCGCTGAATACCGACGGATCGGAAACAGTTTCAGAAAGCGATATACCCAGCGCGTTAGCAGTCGACGTTGCCGCCGGCAGTTCGTATGTAATCGCGCCGATGACGCTCAATCGTATCCACGGAAGCGGAAGCCCCAGAAACTTCGCGAGCGTGACGACGCCGAGCATAATCGAAAAAGCAGGCGCAAGCGTGAACAGCGCCGTAGAACCGATTGTTTTGCGGACGACGGACATGTTCATACCGGCAACAGAAGCGCGGCGTACCGCGCGGACCAGAAAAAAAACCGACTGTGCAAGTACGAATACAATGACTGCCGCAGCCAGTCCGTACATGAATGTACTGTCCGGATCAAAGGAAGGTGATGTATTGTTCATGTGGAGAGTATAGCATGTTCGGCGAATCATATTAATATCAACGACGCGTTGGCTTGATTTGAGCGGAGGGTGTTATACCCCGACCATTTGTGCGTAATAAGGGGAATAAACCCCGGCTGCAATACCTTTTGAGAACAACATACCCCGGACGCTTTGCGTCAGGATATGTTGATTCTCCAGCAGTAATCCGTTTTTTAAGGTAAGATAAATAATTTGACATGAAGGTTGTAAGAAGCCTTCTTAGAAATTGTAAGACTGGCTGGTAAACAGAATCAATTTTGAAGATCAGACCGGCGTATACAACAGGGCGGAAGCGGATCTCGAATTTGAGAAGTGATATCTGCGGTCTGTCATATTAGCGGCAGCTCTGAAAATCTGTTTTCTTTCTTCTTTAAAAAGAGTATCTTTTAAAACATGAACTTAAAAAAAATAAAAACGCGAAGACTGTTTATTCTGCTGTTTGCGGCTCTTGCTGTATGTATTGCATATTTTATTGTAGAACCGGTGATAGCACAGAGAAATGACGTACATGTATCGTATCAGCAGTTTTATGCGGATGCAGGGAACAGGGAGATAACATCGGCTTCTTTTGGTTCGGGCAGAATTGTTTTTACAAAAAAAGGTGATTCTGCACAGTACCGGACGGACAATCCTGATTCACCGCTTCTGAAAGAATATCTTATGCGTAACGGGGTCCAGGTAATCGAGAAGGTCGACGCTGATGAAGTTTTTTCAAAAATCCTTGATTATCTTTTTTATATTGTTTTTTTTGTGATTCTGTTCGTGCTGTTCAGAAAATTTGTAAGTCCGAATACATTCCGTGTTATTCATCACACCGGCGTTGCTTTTAAAGATGTAGTAGGGATGGACAATCTGAAACGGGATATGATGCAGATTGTTGACATAATGCAGCATCCTGCAGAATACAAATCCCGTGGAGTACGTATGCCTAAGGGGATACTGCTTGAAGGGGCGCCGGGAAACGGAAAAACACTTTTTGCACGTGCGTTTGCCGGAGAAGGGAAGATAAATTTTATACCTGCGAAAGCTACAGATTTTGAAAGCATGTTTATGGCAATAGGTCCTGCAAAGGTGAAACTGTTGTTCAGCAAAGCCCGTCGTCATGCTCCCTGTGTCGTATTTATCGATGAGTTTGACGGTATCGGTACACGCCGCAATTATTCGGGTTCCGCAATTGAGACAGAGAATACGCGCATCGTGACAGCTCTGCTTAACGAGCTTGATGGCTTTCAGGCGAACAGCGGCATTCTTGTACTTGCAGCGACGAACAGTATTCATGCACTCGACGAAGCACTTATCAGACCGGGGCGTTTTGATGCCCGTTTTTCCGTACCATATCCTGACACTGACGCCCGGATCAGGCTTTCCGAAATGTATATGAGCGGTAAGAACCCTGCTCCGGAATGTACTCCGGCCGTTCTTGCAAAAATGTTTAACGGATTCAGCTGTGCAAAGATAGAATCAGTTCTAAACCGCGCTGCGCTTATTGCCCGTCAGGCTGGCCGTTCCCAGTTTACCCTTGACGATGTACGTACGGCAGAAAAGGAACAGTAATCTACAGGGTGCCGGAAATCAGACGATTCAATCACGTTTTCCTGTACTTTTTTTTGCAGTCGTATTCCGGCTTTCTTTCTGTTTGTGTGAGGTCCTTTTTTTAGCGGGCTGCTTTTCTTTTGTTCCGTCATCGTCATGCGCTGCAATTTCGATGCAGTTGTATGCCATGCTGATTCCGGCGTCTTTCATTACTTTCATAAGCGCAACGAACATATCGTTTTTTGTTTTGAGATAATCTGCACCATTGAACCACACGGCAACGGTCATATTGATGTTGCTGCTGCCGAAATTATCGACCCATACTGCCGGAGCCGGATCCTGCAGTACAGTAGAGCAGAGTGCAGGAGCTTTGCTGAATGTATCGAGTGCGTTCTGAACGTCAGTGTTGTAATTTGCACAGACGGAGAACGTGAGCCGGCGTTTTTCAAAAAAAGAATTATTCTGGAAATTAGTATTAATAATTGTAGCGTTCGGGATGCGTATCATCTGGTTGTCGAAGGTATGAACTTTTGTGGAGAGCAGATCGATTGAATCAACGATACCTGTTATTCCGCCGACACTGATTATATCGCCGATTTTCATAACACCTTCACCTGTGACGAACAAACCGCTGATCAGATTGCTTACCGTTGTCTGTGCTGCAAAACCAACCGCAAGGCCTGCTACTCCTGCAGCACCCAGTATAGCAGTAAGTTTTATACCAAAGGAGCTGAGAATATACATAACGAGTACGGTATAGAAAACATATTTTATTATTTTTGTAATTATTGCTTCTCTTTGTATATTATTCTTTACAGAGGAAGTTTTTTTGACCGCATTGAGTATGAACTTGTAAATAAACCACATAATCAGAACAACAACAACCGTTCCGATTATTTTGAAAATATTTTCCCATGTAAGAAATTCTTCTATCCATGCCAGAAAAGTTTCTTTCTGCCGGGTAATGTGCTGCTGTGCAGCCTGTGCCGCAGTCGTCATTGTACTCTGTACGGGAACTGATGTTTCATTCAACTTTATTTTTCCTCCGGTTTCTCATTATGTTTACAAATATCGTTTATGAGGCATGTTGTACACAGGGGATTCCGCGCAGTACAGACATACCGGCCGTGAAGAATGAGCCAGTGATGTGCATTCTGCATGTATTGCGGCGGAATACGTGAAACAAGACTTTCTTCTACTTCAACGGGGGTAGTACCTTCTGCGAGTCCGATTTTGGGACAGATACGCATCAGGTGCGTATCTACCGGCATTGTCGGCTTGTGAAATACAACATTAAGCACTACGTTGGCTGTTTTTCGTCCGACGCCGGGAAGCTGCATAAGTTCTTCCCGTGTATCAGGGACTTTGCCACCGAAATCAGAAAGGAGCATTTTGCTTAGTGCAATGACGTGTGCCGCTTTTGTATGGTACAAGCCTATAGATTTGATGCAGGTTTCAAGTTTCTCCTGTCCGAGTTTTATTATTTTTTCAGGAGTATCTGCTGTTTGGTAGAGTATTTCCGTCGCTTTATTTACACTTTTATCTGTTGTCTGTGCAGAAAGTACGACGGAAACAAGCAGTGTATAGGCATTTTTCCATATGAGTTCCGATTTGGGTTCGGGATTCTGTTTTTTGAAGCGGTCGAATACGATACAGATTTCTTCTTTTGTTAATAAATTCATTTGCGGAACCTGTGTGCTTTTTTTATCGTGAGACATTTATATCCTACTATGGAACTAAAAAAAAGAACAGTGTTTTTCGGTGCACTGTTCTTTTTTAGATTTATCCATGAACATATTTCGTCAGGTTGTGACTCTTATTTTATTGCTTTTTTAAGCGCTTCTGTTTTATCTGTGTTTTCCCAGCTGAATTCTTTTCGTCCGAAATGCCCGTATGCTGCGGTTGCTGCATAAATAGGCCGTTTCAGATTAAGCGTTCTGATGATTCCTGCCGGTGTACAGTCAAAAACCTCTTTGACGGCATTTTCTATGGCTGCGGAGGGAACTTTTCCCGTACCGAATGTGTCAACCATGACAGAGACGGGAAACGGGACGCCTATGGCATATGCAAGTTCCACTTCAGCGCGGTCAGAAAGTCCCGCTGCAACTATGTTTTTTGCAATATAACGGGCCATGTATGCGGCGGAACGGTCTACTTTAGAGGGATCTTTTCCGCTGAATGCACCGCCGCCGTGACGTCCCATACCGCCGTACGTATCCACGATTATTTTCCTTCCTGTAAGACCTGCATCTCCCTGCGGTCCTCCGACTACAAAGCGGCCTGTGGGATTAATGTAATATTTGGTATTTTTATCGAGAAGACCGGTCGGTTCAAGAACCGGCCGTATGATGTTTTCGATGATCCCTTCTTTTATCTGATCATATGTTACTTCAGGATCATGCTGGTGGGAAATAACGACAGTGTCGATCCGTACCGGTCTATGTCCTTCATATTCAATTGTTACCTGACTTTTTGCGTCAGGCCTGAGCCATTTCATCGTCTGATCTTTTCTGAGCTTTGTTGCTCTGCGTAACAGCGTATGTGCATACATGATTGGTGCCGGCATAAGTTCCGGTGTTTCTCTGCATGCAAATCCGAACATCATTCCCTGATCGCCGGCTCCCTGTTGTCCGTTGAATTCTTTAAGTCCTTTACCAACGACTCCCTGATTAATATCGGGGGACTGCGTATGTATTGTATTAAGAACCGCCATGGAATCACAGTCAAGACCGTATGCTGCATTTGTATATCCGATATTACGTGCGACTGTACGTGCAATATTTTGTACATCGAATGTTGCCGTTGTCGTAATTTCACCGCCTACAAGAACCATTCCGGTCGTAGTAAACGTTTCACATGCTACATGACTTTCCAGATCCTGAGAGAGACATGCGTCAAGAATTGCATCGGAAATCTGATCACAGACTTTGTCCGGATGGCCTTCTCCGACAGACTCTGAAGTGAACAGATAATGTTCATTATTCATTTTTTTTCTTCCTCCAATGGTCGAAAAATATTTACGAATATTGCGTTTTTTACTTTTCGGTTAAAATTCAGCTAATAAAATTTAAAAGGAAAAGTATGTACCAAACGATAAAATTATAGTATACTATTTAAAGTAAATAAGCAACTGGTTCGGAATACGGTTGTCTTATTAAAAAAACGGGATGGAGGAGTGTTCAATGGCATTAAAAAAGACCTTTTCAAAGGACAAGAAAAAGTGTACGGTTACATTCACTGTATTAGCGGATGCTGCTCAGGAAGCAAAAACTATTAATATTGCAGGCGATTTTAACAGCTGGAGTAGTACAGAAACACCTCTGAAAAAGGAAAAAGACGGTTCTTTTTCAGTAAAATTAGTGCTTGATGCAGAAAAAGAATATCAATTCCGTTATTTGATTGATGGCCATAAATGGGAAAACGACTGGAAAGCTGATAAATATATTCCTGCCCCGTATTCAAACGCAGACAATTCTGTGGTGGTTACAAAATACGTGAAGGCTTCAAAATAATAGAATATTATTTATTTTAGATACGAGAAAGCGCAGCCCTGATTAAGGCTGCGCTTTTTTTGTGCTTACGGTACGTGTATGATTTCGCGTGGTTTACTTCCGTTTGCAGGACCGACAATCCCGCGGTCTTCCATTTCTTCTACAAGCCGGGCAGCTCTGTTATATCCTATTTTCAGTCTGCGCTGGATATACGATGCCGACGCTTTTCCTGCCTGCACGACAATGTCAAGAGCCTGACCGTATAACGGGTCTTCTCCATCACTGAATAATGACGGTTCGTCTGTTCCCTCGTCATCGTCAGAAACAAAGACTTCTTCATCAATATATTCCGGTTCTCCGAAATTTTTTACATATTCAACAACATTTTCGACTTCCTGATCGCTTACGAATGTACCTTGTATACGGACGGGGAAGGGATCGACAGCGCTTGAATAAAGCATATCGCCTTTTCCAAGCAGTTTTTCTGCTCCTACCTGGTCAATAATAATACGGCTGTCCATTTTCGAGGCAACCATAAATGCAATTCGTGTCGGAATATTTGCTTTTATAAGACCTGTGATGACATCGATTGACGGACGCTGCGTTGCAAGTACAAGATGAATGCCTACTGCACGGCTCATTGCTGCAAGACGTGCAACAGTTGATTCAAGTTCCTTACCTGTCGTTACCATCAGGTCTGCAAACTCATCTATTATGATAACAATATACGGAAGTTTTTCCGTTGCAATGTGTTTTTCCTCTATTTTTCTGTTGTAGTTTGAAATATCTCTGCTTCCCATACCGTCGAGCAGTGCATAGCGGCGTTCCATTTCACATAACGCCCACTGCAGCGCCTGAAATGCTTTTTTTGATTCTGTGATGACGGGGACCAGCAGATGAGGAATATCATTATACAGTTTTAGTTCAACTATTTTCGGGTCGATAAGAATAAGTTTTACTTCTTCCGGTGAGCGCTTGTACAGAATTGAAAGAATTATACTGTTTACACAGACGGATTTTCCGGAACCTGTAGAACCTGCGATAAGCAGATGCGGGGTTTTAACAAGATCAAGCAGCTGCGGCTTTCCCAGAATATCCTTTCCGAGAATGACGGGAACGGCCATCTTTTTGTAATCCGGCAGATCCTGTTCAATTATTTCACGAAAACTTACAAGACTTCGTTCTTTGTTAGGGATTTCGATTCCGACAGCCCGTTTTCCCGGGATAGGTGCTACGATACGTACGCTGCTTGCCGCAAGCCGGAGCGCAATGTTATCCTGAAGAGCTGCTATTTTGCTGAGTTTAACCCCCGGAGCCGGAAGAATTTCAAACATTGTAACTACCGGACCTTTTTTTATTCCGGTTACATCCGCTTCAATATTAAACTCGTTGAGTGTTTCCTTTAGTTGAACCGATGCATTCTTTGTTTCTTCGTCAATAATCCAGTACTGATCGTCTTCATATGCGGTAAGAAGTGTTGTCGGAATTTTATACGGCCCCTTTATTCTGAAAGTTTTTTTTTCCGGTACAGGCTTTTCCGCCGGAATCCTGACCAGAGAGATATCTATCTGTGGCTGGACTTTCGGTACGTCCGGTGTGATTTCTGCTTCTGTCTTTTCCGGTATTTTATACTCTGCTTTTGTGTTCGTTTCAGAAACGGAATTATCCTGAACAATATCATTATGTATGCTTTCAACGGCCGGAGTCTGTTCTGTATTTTTATTATTAATTGATAAATTCCTGCGTATGTCTTTGTCCATCTCTGCAAATACGTCTTCTGCTATTGCTATCGACTGCGTTTCTGTAGAAGACGATTCTGATACAGGTTGATTAGGATTTGCAGCCGTCAGGGGAATCGTTACCGGCTGCGGAATTGTTTTTTCGGCGAGAACAGTCAGTGTATCCGGCGTAATGTGAGAAAGTGCAATGTCACATTCTTCTTCGTCGTCGGTTTCGTTCATGTCAATGTCAAAGAAATCCGGATCAAGAGAACCTTCGTTTGTTGTATCAGAATCCTGTATTTCCGGGGCTGTTTCTTTTTCTTCATCTTCCCCGGATACTGTGTTTTCCTGTTCAGATATATCCTGTATTTCTTCACTATTTATTTTTTCCGGATTTTGTTTAAAAACAGTATCGTCTGTTTTTTTCTGTTGTATATCGGAAAATGTTTCTATAAATTTTGCATCGCTGAATGCATCGTTTTTCGTATCAGATTGAAGAAGAGGTTCCGGCCATTCCAATTCTTCTATTTCCGGGCTGCTGTTTGCTTCACCGGGTGTATCAGTCGTGAGTGCCTGATATTCTTCTTCTGTGATTACGGAACCGGAATTTAAATTATCCTCTTTGTTTCCGTTTTCGACAGGTTCCAGAGTTTCTGCAGCAGACGATGAGGTTTGGTTTTCCGTATTCTCCTGTTCTTTTTCCGGTTTTATGTCTGCCGGAATAATGTCCTGTTCGATGTAAGGAAGAATGTCGTCTTCATCGTCGATCGGCATTTCTTCGTCAGCAGGTTCTGGTTTCCGGGATTTATTTTGATTTTTTTGATACGTTTTTTCTGCGAGGCGGTCTGCTATAATACCGACTCCGAGAAATTCAATGATGATAAGCATTGTCCCCAGTCCGACGGTAATTCCGATTTTTATGCCGGTAAATGTATTCCCGTCCAGTTCTGCAATTGATTTGCAGATATTTTCTGTTATGACTGCTGTAAAAAAAGGAATAACAGCGGTAAGCAGCCGCATAGCCCTGCGTATTGTCCATGTTCCTGCAATACAAACCATAGCAGAGGTAAACAGAAAGACAGGAATAAGAATGCTGCAGAATCCGTACACCGAGAAAAGAATATGTCCGAGACTGAAGAAAAAATTGTTACGCCCCGGACCGTATGTACCGAAATCAAGCGGTTGCAGCATGAGCGATATAGAAAAAAACGCTGCTAAAAGCAGCAATATTGAACCGACTGCATAGCCTGCTTTGTTGAACTTAGTCATTGGATCCCCTTCAAGTATCTTTTCTAGTATCGACTGATTTGCGGTTCTGTTTTAGTGGAAAACATTGTTCTTTTTTAGTATAATCAACGTTATATGAATAAATCTGCTGTGAAAACTTTCGGTATCCTTACTTCGGGCGGAGACGCCCCGGGACTGAACGCTGCTATACGCGGAGTATGCCGTTCAGCACTAATCAATTACGGGATGAAGATTGTAGGCATCCGGAATGGATATCGCGGACTTATCCAGGGCGATATGTTTTTGATGCAGTCTTCGGATTTCAGAGGTATTCTTACGCAGGGTGGTACGATTCTTGGAACATCGCGTGAAAAACCATTCAAAAATCCGCAGCCGGATGAGAATACCGGCCTCCTTCCTGTTGATGCAATAAAAATGAATTACAAAAAATGGGGGCTTGATGCGCTCATGGTTCTGGGCGGCAACGGAACGAATACGACCGCGAGCATGCTTGCAGA
>JALNVF010000043.1 GCA_023231445.1 Treponema sp.
ATTCTGCAATCCTTCGTTTGCCCGTGCATTTGCAGATCTTACGTACGGTGCGTCGTTTGCACAGGCACTTCCATCGTCTGTAGACACGTCAATTTCTGAAAGTTCGGAAGACGATTTATTCGGTGGGGACAACACCATGATAGAATCAGACAGCAGTGTTCTGTCAAAAGGAAAAGAAAATTTTAACGGGATCCTCGGTGATACCACACTGCGCGACAAACTGAACCGGACGGACGACGGTGCATGGAATTTTATTATATTGAAACTGGACAACAGTGCGGCTGACAAAAAAACAGTGACTGAACTTACTACTGCATTTTCAGCCGGTAAAATCCAGGCGCGCGCCTTAACATGGAAAAAAGCATCAGCAACGTTTACTTCATCAGTCGACGGCATAACCGGAATATTTACGGTACTCGTCGTTATTCTAGCGGTGGTTGTATTCATCATCATCATGAATACAATGACCGTTTCAGTCATTGAACGAACAGCCGAAATCGGCACGATGCGTGCACTTGGTGCAGAAAAGAATTTCATCCGCAGGTTGTTCTTTAATGAATCCATTTCCATCGGACTGTTGTCTTCAGGGATTGGTTCTGTTGTCGCGCTCATTTGTATGGCGGTTATCAACAGCTTCAAATTTTCAATCGATAATGATACCGTAAAACTTATACTCGGCGGCGGACTCATCTCGTTTCTTCCGACTGTGAAGAACATACTCGGAACAATACTGCTCATCACAACAGGAAGTGTACTTGCAAATGTATATCCTCTGTCGGCGGCGCTCAAAATAACACCACTCAAAGCGCTTTCAAAGGATGGTGAATAAAATGAAAGAAATAATACAACTTGCTTTACGAAACCTGACAAGACAGAAACGAAGAAGCATCATGCTTGCTTTTGCAATAGGTTTCGGTTTTTTTGTCGTTACTGCAATAGACGGACTTGCATCAGGAGCTGTCAGGAACCTTGAGAACCAGATAACACAGCTTGTGGGTGGCACGGTATTTATTCAGGGTTCAGAAAGAGGACCTGCAACAGACAAAAATTCCAAGGGGAAACTCATAACAATCATACGGGATTCCGAATATGTACGATCGCTGCTTGAAAAAAACAACATAAAATACAGCTATGCATCACAATATACCAGTTCAAGCGGACAGCTGCTTTTTAACAGTAAGCGCGTGATTGCTTCTCTTTTGGGAAGAAACTTTAACGCGGAACCGAATCTTGTAAAATCATTCGAAGTCCTCTCCGGTGACCTTAAAAACCTGTCCCGGAAAGATGCACTTGTTTTAAGCAAAAAAGCTGCCGATTCACTAAAAATACAAGTTGGAGATTCAGTGCTGTATACCACACAAACTATAAACGGGCAGAATACAGTCGGAGAATTTACCCTGGTTGCCGTTATAAAAGATGCAGGACTTATGAGCAGCATGTTCGCGTATGTGCGGCAGGACACGCTTGATGAACTGCTTGAAATGCCGGAAAACGCCTATGATACATTCTCAATAGTGCTTGCAGATAAGAAACAGCAGAATAAAACCGCTGCCCGTATTGAACAGCTTATCCGCAGTGACGGCAGACCGGTAACAAGCAGAATTGATGCACTTAAAACAAATCCTCAGAATGTATCTCTGGCAATCAGAAAACAACTCAAGGATTCCACCTGGCAGGGAACAAAATATACGGTAGTTTCTCTGAGTGATGTCGTTCCACAGCTTAATCAGGTACTTTCGGTCGTTCATATCGTAACAACAATCATTCTGCTCGTAATACTGATTATAGTCATGATTGGTATTTCAAATACGTACAGAATGATTCTTTATGAACGGATCAGGGAAATAGGAACAATGCGTGCACTTGGGATGACCGGGAAAGACACAGGTATGGTATTTACAACAGAAGCACTTATTCTTTCCCTGACAGGTGCTGCAGCCGGATTCATACTCGGTATTTCAGGCATGGCCGTATTCGGCCTGTTTCATTTCAACAGCGATACAATGTCTTTTTTTCTGAACAACGGTCATGCAACATTTGTTCTTTCACCGGTATCAACAGCAGGACAGTATATTCTGATGATTGTACTTACAATTCTTGCAGTGCGCGGTTCTGCAAAAAAGGCATCAACAATCAGTCCTGCAGCAGCATTGCGAACCGTAAAATAAATCGTTCCGGAGTCTGCAGGCAGCAGGTTCCGGACTGCGCTCCTGCGGAGCGCAGAATCAAATGCCTCAATAGGAGAATAAAGTATGAAAATCAATAAAACAGTTCTGCTTACAGGATGTCTGCTCTGTGCACTTCCGGTTTTTGCAGATACTACCGTTATCTCTGTTTCAAAAGAAGACAGCGAAAAAGCTTTCTCGATTATGGAATCAACTGAAGATGTCCTGGCATATCAGGGAGACTACTCAGCTACGGTTTCGCTCGTCGTAGAAAAACCCGGAAAACCAAAGGAAAACATGCAGTACAAAATGTTTGAACGCGTAGATTCGGACCAGTTTACCATGGTTCAGCTTTTTCCTGAAGCTGATAAAGGAAACGGATGGCTTAGAGACGGCGACAACATCTGGGCATACGATCCGGTCGGAAGAAAATTCACACATTCGTCCCTGAAGGATGCACTCGGTGATTCAGACGTAAAAGTCGACGACATGAAAAAAGGAAAGTCAAAATGGCGCAGAAATTACGAGGTCACCGGTTTTTCGGAGGAAAAACTCGGTAACTATGATGTTTCCGTAATAACACTGCATGCTACAACTACTGAACCGTCATATGTTAAAACGACATACTATATCCGCAGGGACATTCCGCTTGTATTAAAACAGGAAAACTTCAGTGGGTCAGGCCGGCTTATGCGGAAAATCCTGCTTCCGAAATATACAAAAGTTCCACAGGGATATGTTGCAACACAGGTCATTCTCAGAGACGAATTAAATCCGGGAGAGCAGACTCAGCAGGTTATATCCGACTTAACTTTCGACAGACTCCCCGACAGGATTTTTACCAAAGCCTATCTGGAAGGATTAAACTGATATATGAAAAAAATAATTAAATCAGCAGCGGCAGTTATTCTGGTAGTAGCAGGAGCTTTATCTGCTGCAGCAGAAGATGACGATCTCTTCGGTGATACCGTCATAGACGGCACAACACAGACAGACGTTTCTTCCGCCGGGAACGGGAGTACAACTGCAGAACAGACAGATTCTGCCCATGGAACTATTTTCCGGAATGGTACCGTGAAAGTCGGCGGACAATTCGATATGTCGCTTACATCACTCACCCGTTTTAATGAAAGCACAAGCGCGGAAGAATCCGTCAGGCAGACAGTGCTCTCACCGCTCGCAGACGCACTTTTTACTATTGATGCACGCCCGTCAGACAATCTGCGGCTGTATTTCAAAAGCGGTATACATTATCCGTATCTTACAGAAACAAATGCAGTCGTCGGTACTACCGGCAATTCGCAAAAAAGCACACAGAATCTGTTCTACGTCAGGGAACTGTTCACGGATTTTGCAATCCGGGATACTGCATATTTCCGTTTCGGAAAGCAGACAATCACCTGGGGCACAGGCTGTTTCTTCAGCCCTGCCGGAAATACGGTAAATCTGAGTGCAATAGATCCGGAGGATACGACAAAACAGGTGGAAGGTCCGCTTGCACTGCGGACCCAGATTGTGTTCAAAGGGTCGCAGAACTGCATCTGGGCGTATATGATTCCGGATACATCATTTCTTCCTTCCTCGATAACAGGAAGTTCAACATATACTATGGCAAGCAATACTGCTTTCGCAGTAAAAGGAGATATCGTATCAGGCGGCTGGGAACTGGGGCCCGGTGCATATTATAAATATGGACATGCCCCGAAAGCTCTTCTTACTGTATCAGGGACGCTGTTCAACAAAATAAATACGTTCGGAGAATGTGTCTATGCATACGGTACCGATGCAGACTGGTCAACAAACGTACAGTGGGACAACAAAGACAGCATATGGCAGGCAACAGCCGGCGGTTCGTATACATGGAAAGAACCCCAGATTACGTTCGCCGGACAGTATTACTATGACGGTAATGACGACGACACGTGGGATACTTCTACTCACGGCCATAATATTGCAGCTCTTGTATCGTTTGCAAAGGTCTTTACAACTGATATAACCGCTTCTGTATACGGTAATATCAATTTTGGCGCAGACCTGTGCACCACATCCGCCATGCTCTACTATTCACCTGTCAATGAACTTAAATTAGGTGCAGGACCATATATTGTATGGAGTTCACTGGATAAATCTCCTGATACAGCGGTAAAACTTTCGGCAGAACTCAGTGGAGGAAAATTTTAAAATACTGTTAATTATAAATTTTACAGATTGCGGGACGATATATCTCGTGTTATAATTTTTAGTATGTCACAAACAAACGTCATTATTATAGGTGCCGGAATTGCAGGACTCGCAGCCGGCACCTATCTTCAAAGCTCAGGATTTAAAGTTACAATTCTTGAGCAGCATACCATTGCCGGAGGACTCTCTACAAGCTGGAGACGAAAAGGTTACCTGTTCGAAGGCGGAATGCACTGGCTTACAGGTTCTTCACCCAAATTTCCTCTTAACCGTATATGGCATGAAGTCGGTGCATTAAAAGACAATAATCCGGTATTCAATAAAGATCCGTTTTATACACTGATCGACGGAGATAAAACACTGTATCTCTATCGTGACGTTGATAAACTTGAAAAACATTTTATAAGTTCTGCTCCTGAAGACGAAGCTGCAATAAAACATATGTGCCGCGACATACGACGGTTTCTCAAAGTACATACAGTTATAACCGATATACCCGGACTAAAAACAAAACATCACACACATCCGTCTTTTATTGAATTATGTGCGATGATTCCTGCAGTATTCCGTATGAGTCCGCTTCTGAAGCAGTCATATCCGGACTATGTTTCACAATTTAAAAATAAAGAAATACGGGATCTGCTGCTCTCGGTAGTCGGACTGCGGTACAATGCGGTATCTTTTGTTTATACAATGGCCTCTTTTGCATCCGGTGACTGCGGTTATCCAAAAGGCGGTTCACTGCGTATGGCACAGAATATGGCGGACACATTCACAGCACTCGGCGGTACAATACAATTCTCCACTAAAGTTACCGGCATTGTTTCAAAAAACGGGACGGCTGCCGGCATTAATACGGAAGACACGTTTATTCCGGCCGATAAAATCATAATTACGCAGGATACCCGGCAGGCAGTCGACTCTTTATTCAATCCTCCGCTGAATGAAAAATGGGCACAGAAAATGCGTAAAAATGTCATCTCTGAGCAAAACATGTTCCTTTGTCTGGGAATAAAAGCAGATTTATCGAAATATCCGCTGAGTTTCGTTATTCCGCTGGATATACCGTTTGAAGCTGCCGGTCTTTCATTCGGAGAACTGTGTCTTCATAATTATTCGACCTATGAAGGGTATGCACCGGAAGGATGTACTCCGCTTACCTGTCTGCTGCTCGGTTCCAGTTACAACTGGTGGAAGGCAAAAAAAGCAGACGGAACGTATAAACAGGAGAAGGAAAAGCTTATACAGCGCTTCATCACAGAAGTAAAAAAATATATTCCTGAAATCGGAGATAACGTAGAAGTAACGGATGTCGCAACACCGTGTACCTATGAACGTTACACAGGAACCTTTGAAGGCAGCTGGATGAGTGTATGGGAACCCGGAGGTGCATCATTTACTTTACCAGCAAAATCAGAAACTATAAAAGGAATTTATTTTGCAGGTGAACGTTCCATGATGCCGGGCGGGCTGCCCATTACCGTTTGGGCAGGAAGACGTGCAGCTCAGGTCGTGTGTAAAGACACAGATACGGAATTTGTAGCGCCGCAGTATTAACTACGGGCAAAAAACCGGCAGACTGCCGGTTTTTTGATAGAATTTTCAAAATAAATATAACAGGAGCTTTACTATGTCCAAAAAAAACATTTCTTTCATGAGTTATCTCTATGTAATAGGTATGGCAATTACCGTAATCGGATTTTTTACTCCTATTTTCAGTGCATTCGGCCGGCATATTACTCTGAACGGATTTGATCTTGTCGGCAAAGGAGATTCTGCCATGAAAATTGCAGTATTGTTGATTTTTGCAGGGGCTGCGGCAGGGATTATATTTCAGTTTGTTTTGAATAAATCCCTGTACAAACTTATTGCACTTGTTGTCACCATTGCAGGCGGATTGTACTGCTTCTTCAATACAAATGATTTAGGTATAAAGATTGCAGGCAATTTTCTTGACATCGGCTTCTATCTGATCATAACCGGCTGGTGTGTCGGAACAGCAGGTTTCCTTTTTGCCCGTAAATAACTGACTGCTTACTTACAGAAAACAATTCTACTGGCAATTTTTTAATGAAGCTCTGTCCGGTTCCCATTTACTTACTGCCCATATACATGATAATATCTCCGTGCCGAGGTATGAATGGATTTTGCACATAAAATTCGCGAGGCAGCCGCCGAGGGTGCCGTTCTTTTACGAAACATTGACAATACGCTCCCTTTATTAAAAACTGATACTGTTTCTATTTTTGGCCGGTGCCAGTTTGATTACTATCGCAGTGGGACTGGTTCAGGCGGATCAGTTCATGTTCCGTACACCACAACGCTTACGGGCAGTCTGCTTAATCTGAAATCCCTTACCGGTTGTCCGCTGTTAAACGGCGAACTTATCGATATATACGAAAAATGGATAAAAGAGCATCCCGTTGACGACGGCAACGGAGCATGGGCTGCAGAACCGTGGAATCAGGCAGAAATGCCGGTAGGCCCGGAACTTGCAGAACGTGCTGCATCCACTTCAAACAAAGCAGTTGTCGTCATCGGCCGTACAGCAGGTGAAGATAAAGACAATAAAGTTACAGAAGGCAGTTATCTTCTTACTCAGAACGAAAAAGACATGCTGCGTTCTGTCTGCAATGCATTTTCTCACGTTGCCGTCCTACTTAACGTTTCAAATATCATTGACATGAAATTCATAGATGATCCTGAATACAGTGGTCATATCACTGCAGTAATGTATGTATGGCACGGAGGCATGGAAGGCGGAAATGCAGCAGCACAGGTTATCTGCGGAAAAGTAACGCCCTCCGGGAAATTACCTGACACTATTGCGTACAACATTCAGGATTATCCGTCAGACAAAAATTTCGGAAGTCTTACAAAAAATTATTATAAAGAAGACATCTACGTTGGATACCGCTGGTTTGAGACATTTGCAAAAAATCGTGTTATGTTTCCGTTTGGATACGGTCTTTCATACACCACGTTCAGCATCGAAGTTAAATCTGCAGAAATCAAAAACAATACCATTATTGTGCGTATATCGGTAAAAAACACCGGGAAAAAATATCAGGGCAAAGAAACAGTACAATTATATTACTCTGCCCCTCAGGGGAAACTGGGAAAACCTGCACGGGAACTTGCTGCATTCGCAAAAACGCATACGCTCTGGCCGGGCATGTCGCAGACGCTTGAACTGTCCTTTCGTATTACCGACATGTCTTCTTACGATGACAGCGGAACGACCGGTTATGAATCATGTTACGTTCTTGAGCAGGGTGAATACACTGTCTATGCAGGTACAGATGTCCGGTCTGCCGTTCCCGTAAAACTGGGAAACACAGGAACATATGTTGTGCAGAAAACAGTATGCGTTAAACAGCTTGAACAGGCACTTGCACCGACAGATGCGTTCGAACGAGTAAAACCCGGTATATACAAACCGGACGGTACTTTCTCTGTAGAGAAAGAAGCTGTCCCCGTTTCGCATACGGATATTGCGGAACGCATTCAGGAACGTCTGCCGGAGGAAATTCCGCCGACCGGAAACAAAAATATAAAATTCGGACAAGTCAGATGGGGACTGTCAAAACTCGACGATTTCGTCGCACAGTTTTCACCTCAGGAGCTGTCTTCTATTGTCCGTGGTGAAGGAATGTGCAGCCGTAAAGTAACTTCGGGAACGGCAGCAGCTTTCGGCGGCATAACACATCAGCTTCATAATTATGGGATTCCGTGCGGCTGCTGTTCGGACGGGCCTTCCGGAATACGTATGGATACAGGCGAAGAAGCAAGTCTTCTCCCGATCGGAACGCTTCTTGCATCGACATGGAATACAAAACTTGTAAAATCGCTTTATACCTATGAGGGACACGAACTTATCGAAAATAAAATCGACACACTGCTCGGTCCGGGAATGAACATTCACCGGCATCCCCTTAACGGACGTAATTTCGAATATTATTCCGAAGATCCGCTTCTTACCGGTAAAATGGGGACTGCAGTCATTCAGGGACTGCATAAAGGAGGTTCGTCGGGTACAATAAAACATTTTGCGTGTAATAATCAGGAACAGGCCAGACACATAACAAATTCTATAGTTTCCGAACGCGCGCTCCGCGAAATATATCTTAAAGGTTTTGAAACGGCCGTAAGAGAAGGCCCCGCAGTCTCACTTATGACTTCGTATAATCCTGTCAACGGGCATTACACCGCATCCAATTACGACCTTCTGGTTACGATTCTCCGCCGTGAATGGAAATACGAAGGGCTCGTTATGACCGACTGGTGGGCATTTATGAACGACTGTATAACCGGTGGTGCCGGTACATTTAATAATACTGCCGCAATGATCCGTGCACGCAATGACGTATACATGGTCGTTGACAACGACGGGGCTGAACACAATGTATATTTCGACAATACGATGGCTTCCCTGAGCAGCGGAAAGCTGACAACAGCAGAATTGCAGCAGTGTGCTAAAGACATTCTGCGTTTTCTTCTTCAGTCACCTGCTGCCAGACATTTCCCGCATGCACTCACGCCTGTTATTTCATATCACCCGTCACATGCCGAACCGGCAGATAATATACGCATATGCAATATTGACGAAAAAATGATATTTACCGGTACAGAACAAAAAATAAATCTTGCCGTACATCAATCCGGTACATACGCTGTATGCGGAGCGTATACGAAAGTAACGGACAAAGATTTATCTCAATCAGTCTGTAATATTATGATCGACCGCAAACCTGCAGCATCATTCGACAGTAGAGGTACACAGGGAGAAACAGCCGTCATCACCGCAGCGGAAGTAAAACTTGAAAAAGGGTATTATAGTATTTCCCTGAACCATACGAAACCAGGAATAGATGTCCAGTACGTTCAATTCAAACGGACAAAATAACCAATAAATCCGGCAGCAGACAGACTTTCAATGTCTGCTGTGCTACTCTGTACAAAAACATATAAACCCGCGTTTTATAATCCGAATCTTAGATAACTGCGAAAAACATGGCGATATAGAAATATACCGTTCCCATAAGCATAACTGCATTACCGATCACATGCATGAATTTTATTTTTTTGATCATTAAGAATATACATGCAGTGCTGTACGTAAAACCACACGACAAAAGGAATCCGAATCCGGCAGGCGGCAGCACATGATAGAGCCGTTTTGCAAGAACCACCCCCGCCCAACCGATAATTAAATAAAATACTATATTTATAATTTCAAGTTCACTTCCCCAGATTGAATACAGAACGATTCCTAAAACTGAAGCTCCCCAAACGATACCAAACAGTATCCATCCGTTAACACCCCTCAACGTCGTTAACGTAAAAGAGGTATACACACTCCCGATTATAAGAAAAATAAAAGCATGGGTAAGCCGGTTAAATACTTCCTTAGCTGCTGCAGGAACAAGTGCATGGTGAAGCGTAGACATGATATACATAAGAATCATTAGTCCGCCGCTGCATGCAAACGTCGAAACGTATATCGGACGGACATCTGCCGGTGCATACGTTACTGCCCGATACACAAGTATTGCCGTTGCAGCAACAGACAAAGCCGCTCCCAGCCCCTGCAGAATAGAACTTGTAATTTCTTCGGCCACACTGAACTGACGTTCTTTGCTTTCCCGTTCTACGCGTCTGTTTTCCAGTTCAATCTGATGTTCGGCACGTTTACGCGCACGTTCCGACCGTGCATAATCACCAGCGGCATATTTTGCGCGC
Organism: Treponema sp.; assembly: GCA_023231445.1. Classification (GTDB taxonomy): domain Bacteria; phylum Spirochaetota; class Spirochaetia; order Treponematales; family Treponemataceae; genus Treponema_D. The sequence continues at coordinate 10,089 of JALNVF010000043.1, forward strand.
AGACGTTCAGGATCCTTTGCATACTGAATATTTACTTCGCGAAGCTCTTTCTCATAATTTTGTTTTATCTGCCTGATGCGTTCCCTTTTTTTTGCACTCAGGGATTTCAGCGTAGAGTGCCTGACAGCCCTGCTGGCAACAGAATCTTCTCTGGTCATATTAAAACCTCATGTTAAGTATACCAGTTTTTTCCTGTTTCCGCCATACAACACGAATTGTACTTTAAAATCGTAGCATAAAAAATGCAGGTACGATATAATAGACTGTTATGCAAAACGATAATCCGCTGATTGTTCAAAGTGACAGAACACTGCTTCTTGATGTACATGCGTCTCTTGCAAAGGAATGTGCAAATGATCTTATTCCTTTTGCAGAACTTGAACGCTCGCCTGAACACCTGCATACGTATCGTCTTACTCCGCTTTCGCTCTGGAACGCTGCAAGCGCAGGTTTTTCCGCAGACGATGCCGTTGAAGTATTACAGAAATACAGCCGGTATGATATTCCTCAGAATGTTACCGTATGGATTCATGAAACCGCAGGACGTTTCGGAAAACTCCGTCTGGTTTCAGGACCAAAAATCACCGTCCCGCTTCATTCTGATGTTCCTGCAGGGAACAGCCGGACTGTCACAGAAGAGAATTTATACCTTATAACAGATTCTCCGCTCGTCTACAAAGAGATCAGTGTAAATCAGGCTGCTAAAAAATATCTTATAGAAACTAACGAAGGTCCCTCCGAATATTCTTTTCTCCTCCGGCTTACAGACCGCGGTACGGTAAAACAGGAACTGCTTAAAGCAGGATGGCCGGTAAAAGACGAAGTACAGCTTACAGACGGAGAACCTCTGGATATAGCACTCAGAAATACAACCGTTTCAGGTGCACCTCTTCAAATACGAAATTATCAAAAGGGTGCAGCCGAAGCACTTGTCGGCAACAGGGGACCGGGGACAGGATTCGGAACAATCGTACTTCCGTGCGGAGCCGGAAAAACAATCGTCGGAATGCAGATTATGGCCATGCTGAAAACCAGCACACTTATCATCACGACGAATATTTCGGCAGTACATCAGTGGATGAGCGAATTAATCGACAAAACGAACCTCAATACCGATCAGATAGCAGAATATACAGGTGAAGAAAAAACAATAAAACAGGTGACCGTTGCGACTTACCAGATTCTGACGTGGCGGCCCGAAAAGGACGGTCCGTATCCTCACTTCTCTCTGTTCCGTGAACGTCCGTGGGGATTAATAATTTATGACGAAGTACACATGCTGCCTGCCCCTGTATTCCGTGTCGCGGCAGAACTTCAGGCAGTACGGCGGGTAGGACTTACTGCAACGCTTGTAAGGGAAGACGGATGCGAAGGGTACGTATTCAGCCTTGTCGGACCAAAACGGTACGACGTTCCGTGGAAAGAGCTGGAACATTCAGGCTGGATTGCTACAGCAGAATGTATCGAAATACGACTTGATCTTGCTGAAAAAATTGAAATCGAATATGCAGTAGCTAATGCCCGTATGAAGCACCGTATTGCAAGTGAGAATCCGGTAAAAGAACAGGTTACCCGGGAAATAATCAACCGGTATCCCGAGGATAAAATTTTAGTTATTGGACAATATCTTGATCAGCTTGATACTATTGCAAAAATGCTTAACGCCCCGATCATCACAGGAAAAACACCCGTCGACGATCGTGATAAAATATACAACGACTTCCGCAGCGGGAAAATACACGTACTAGTTGTTTCAAAAGTCGCTAATTTTGCAATAGATCTGCCTGATGCATCGCTTGCAATACAAATTTCAGGAACATTCGGCAGCAGACAGGAGGAAGCACAGCGTCTCGGACGCATTCTCCGCCCGAAAGAACGAATGTCCCGTTTTTTTACTCTTATTACCAGAAATACCGTTGAAGAGGATTTTGGTAGTAACCGCCAGAAATTTCTGGCAGAACAGGGATACGTCTACCGTATTATACGATATAACACCGAAAATGATCTTGATGAACTTACTAAACCTCTGGAGTCGTCATGCTGAAAAACAATTCAGATGAAAAACAGCGGGTGCAGCGGATTCTTGCATGGCAGGAAGCAATGGCGACGCTGCCGGACAGCCGCTTTTTCGACATCATGCGCGTGTATCTCGGAGAAGTAAAAACGCCGTATAACAAACAGCGTCTTATTGAACAGCTTGGGGCATTTCTTTATAAAGAACAAAACAGAAAAAATCTTGTTTCCCTGCTTGACGATTTCGATAAAAAAATTATTACGGCAGTTTATCTTCTTCCTAATGTAACGCAGACGAAACTTTCCGATTTTTTCTCCGGTGAATATACTTTGTCACAACTTTACCCGCAGCTGATTAATCTTACCGACAGACTTATTCTTTACAAAGATAAACAGACAAGAGATGAACAGCAGTATATCCGTATCAATCCCCTGCTTGAATCCATCCTTACTCCATACATCAGTATCGACCGCATACTACCGGCTGCAGTCTGTGCAGTCCGGATTGACGATGCCCACTTCTGCCTGTCTCCGGAATTTATTGCAGCATTCGTTTCATATATTATTGAGAAACCGGAACTTTGCAAAGCGGACGGTATAATCAAGAAAAACAATGAAGCACGTCTCGAAGAAATATTTCCGGACAAGTCAAAATGTCTTCAGCTGCTTTTAACTGCTTTTCTTAATCTGCAGCTTGTAAAACAAACCGAAAAATCCATTATATGTGACAAGGATAAATTTGCAGCATTTGCGGAGCTGTCCTCAAAAAAACAATATGCCTATCTGTGCGCAGCATCAGCGGGACGACTCAGCCGGGAAGGACTACGTTCGCAGACTCAGCTGTTTCTTGACTGTGCAGCTTCCATCCCGCCGGGAGGTGCTACCAGAGACATCCTGCTGCGGGAAGCAGTTTTACTCGGCGATACAACTGTCAGACAAAACCGCTTCAGCCGTATGATAGAACAGGCGCGGCAGAGGCAGCTCATTCCCGGAGAAGCAACCGGGCAGCTGTTTGACAGAATTATCGACTCTGCAGAAGTATTCGGTTTATTCAGCGTAGCGGGCAGAACCGGAAAAGGTGAAAAAATCTATACACCGGGTACTCCGTTTATCAATGAACCCGTCTTCAAAGATCAGCCGGGCAAAGTCGTTAACATAGACGCAGGTTTTACAATTACCATACTGCCCGGTTTACCACTGAAAAAATTATTACCGCTTGTTTCTTTTCTCAGTGTTACACGATGCAATACAGTCGTAGAATTCGAAATTAACCGTATATCTACCATACGAGCGTTCGACACAGGATACACAGCAGAAGAAATTTACAAACAGCTTTCAGAATATACACCGTACGACATTCCTCAGAATCTCCGTATCAGCATTGAAGACTGGTATAATTCCTACTCATCTGCGATGATGTATAAAGGGTATATTCTTAAGCTTGACGCAAAAAATGCACAACTTATCGAAAAGAACCCGAACGCAGCTCAATACATCCAGATAAAGCTTGCACTGGGAATATATCTTCTGGATATTGACAATGAAGAAGAAGCTGCAAAGTTCGTAAACAAATGTGGTCTTGACTTTATCGGAAAAGTACAAAGTAAAAAAACAGAAGTACAGCCGGCATCTTTTCCGCTTCTTAACGAAAACAGTTCTTCCTTATTAAAAGACTATCGGAAAAAAACTATACCCCGGGAAGAAAAAAATAGTAACGTCAGTGTAATAAAAGATTTACACAAATTGCTTGATACACTCGACTTATCTCCCTTACAGAAAAACGGACTTTCACTGCGTATAGAAAATAAAATGATACTTTCTGCTGAACAGCTCAAAGGCAGCACTGTCCGTGCAGAAAATCTTGAAGCAAGCGGGATAGATTTTCTCGGTAAAATCAGGCTTATCGAAAGTGCGATTTCATCTAAAGATATGATAGAACTTGTCCTCCCGTCGGAAAAAGATGCATCAAAACAGGAAACCTTTCTTGGTACTCCGCTGCAGATTACAAAAGAAACAGGCGACGCGCTCCTGCACATGCAGCTCGAACCTCAGAAAGAAACCTGCACTTTCTTCATAAGCAGAGCAAGCAGCGTTAAACTCATACGTACATCACTTTTTTAGCATTGTATGGCAGATATACTTCTTGCAGCAGTAAATGCACGGTACAATCACACAAACATAGCGGTCCGCTCGCTTGCTTTGTACAGCAGAATGCCCGGACTCGTCATATTCGATGAATGGACTATCAATCAGCCTGAATTAGAAATACTGCGGGGTATAGCGGAACATCATCCGAAAATAATACTGTTTTCAACCTATATATGGAATATTGACATTGTTCTAAAGATTGTGAGAGAACTGCCCAAAATAATTCCCGGATGTATCATCGGAGCAGGAGGTCCGGAAGCCGGTTACCGGGCCAGACACATTCTGAGCAGGGAACCCGAAATGGATATAATAATCGAAGGAGAAGGTGAACAGACAACGGCAGAACTGGCGGAGTTATATCAGACTCAATGCGATTCATTTAATACAGAAGTCTGGCTTGAAGCCGCGTCATGTATTCCGGGAGTATATGTAAAAACCGGCAGTGGAAAGAACATGCATATAACGTACGGAGGTCTCAGAAATCCGCTGCCCGATCTGAATGTACTTCCTTTTCCGTATCCTGAAATTACTGATCCTGAAAACCGTATCTACTACTACGAGTCGTCACGCGGATGTCCATTTTCATGCGCATACTGCATGTCCTCTCTCGATAAACACGTCCGTTTTATGCCGCTTGAACGAGTATTCCGCGATCTCCAGCGCTTTCTTGATGCCGGTACAGCGCTTGTTAAATTCGTTGACCGGACATATAATCTGGAACCGGAACGATACATAAAAATCTGGAAATATATCTGCGCGCATCACAACGGCGTTACTATGTTCCACTTCGAAATTGAAGCGGAATATTTATGTGCCGAAGCGCTCGATTTTCTCAGGACTGTACCTGCCGGAATTATGCAGTTCGAAATCGGCATCCAGACAACAAACACAGAAACGCTCAAGGAAGTTCATCGTTCACCAAATGTCAGAACGTCTGCAGAAAATATCCGGCTAATTCCAAAAACCATTCACACACACCTTGATCTTATTGCTGGTCTGCCGTATGAAGGATTGGACAGTTTTGGCCATTCTTTCGACTGGACTCTTGCACTTACTCCGGATGCTCTTCAGCTCGGATTTCTAAAAGTACTCGCAGGCACACCGATGGAATCATACTGTCTGAAAAACGGATGGAAATGGATGTCCGATCCGCCGTATGAAGTTCTTTCAACCCCGTATCTGAGCTATGATGACATACAATTTCTCAAAGATATAGAATTACTGCTTGACGTATACTGGAATTCTCACAATTTCGATACTACGATATATGCAATACAAAAATTAAAAAGTCTCTGGGAGTTTTTCTGTAAGCTTACCGGATACTGCAGGAAACAGAATGCATTTACCTTGCAGAGGAAACCGGCATACTGGTACGAAATTATCAACAATTTTTTCTCCGAAAATTTCTTCAATGACACTGATTCCCGGATACTGCATGAATTATTGAGATTTGATTTTATTTCAACCGGTAAAAAAGGAAATTTTCCGGTATGGTGCGAACATAATTACAACAAAGAAGCACACCGTGAAGCGCTTGAAAAACACACAGATTTTGCAAGTACACGTACAGCCTATTCATCTTCGGAATATGACGAATTCATTATCAATCCTCTCGCACCGCAGGAACACTGCTCCGGCTCAACGTACAAAATATTGTTCGTATATCTCCATGATTCAGACGGGAAAACAACGACAATACTTATGTAACCGTCAAATAATATCCTTCAACGTTCCGGACAGGAGGTTTATTTGCTAACCGAAATACCGATCACATCAAGCGGTTCATCGCCTGTCCGTACAAGCAGCGACAGATCCCCTTTGAGAATAGCATCGCAGCGAGTTTTTTCCATAGGTTTTCCACGAAGGTATCCCTGAATATTATGGCATTTCATTTCCTTCAATGCATCAAGTTGTCCTATGCGTTCAACACCTTCGGCAATCGTATCTATTCCCATCTTTGTTACAAGTGAAATAATCGAATTTGTTATATTCGATTCAACAGTCACCTGTGAGTCAAGATTAGCAACAAACGCCTTATCCACTTTTAAGGTATTAAGAGGAAGATACTGAAGATATCTGAACGATGAATAACCGGTTCCGAAATCATCAAGCGAAATAAGTACTCCCAGTGTACGGATCTGATTCAGAAGCTTTACACTGCGTTTAATATTATCAATACAGATTCCTTCTGTAATCTCTATTTCAAATGTTCCCGGTTTAATATCATATTTTTTTATAAGATGTGAAAGTTCAATTACAAAATTAACATCAGTAAGCTGCATCGGAGACACATTCACGGACATGATACCTTTGAAACCATACTCGGACTGCCACGTTTTTAATGTTTCCGCGGCAGTCTCAAGTACCCACTTGCCAAGCCTTATGATGACATGCGTTTCCTCTGCTATCGGAATAAATTCCTCAGGATTTATCCAGCCGAACGTATCATCATGCCATCTGATAAGCGCCTCGAATCCCCGCAGCGTGTTCGTTTCGATATTAAACTGTGGTTGATAATACAACTCAAACGCATTATTTTCCGATGCAATAAGCAGCTTTTCCTGAAGGAGTGTGTGATGAAGAAATGATTCGTACATTGTCCGTTCGAAAAAAGCTATATCGTTCTTACCGTTTTTCTTGACAGCGTGCATTGCCAGATCAGCATATTTCAGAAGATCCGCTGCCTGCGTATTGTCATCGGGGCAAATCGAAATACCGGCAGAAATACTGATACTCCCGTTCTGAAATGACTCAAAAATGACATCTGCGATCGTCACCATTCTGTTACGGGAAGGAAGATTATTTATAAGTACAACGAATTCATCATCCCCGAGCCGGAATATCCGGGTTTCATCATTCTCAAATCTTCTCAGAATATGAGCACTTCTCCGGAGGACACTGTCGCCAGCAACATGACCGGAAACATCATTTACCGATTTCATATCGTCGATATCGATCAGCATAAGACCCACGGACGTCTTTTCCCGGGCCGCCTTTTCAACAGTATCATCAAATACACGATTAAAACATGAACGGTTGGGAATGCCGGTCAGTACATCGTTGTAGGTCAAATCATTAAGCTGAGCTTCTATCCGTTTGCGTTCATTGTCATTTGTAAGTGTAACAATACACCGATTATTTTTTGATTTGTTCATCGTTATATGAAACCATGTATTATCGCGCTGCGAATAGTACGTTGTTTCAAAACTTTTGTTATTCTCTACCGTTTTTACGGCATTATAAAACCAGTCGACAGACTGGGGAAGCTTAGATGAGAAACTGCTGAATTTATCTCCGGCATGGGCAAAATCAAACGTCATTTGCAAATATACCGGATTCACATAATCAATTTCAAAATCAATAATCTTCTGCTCACTATTATACACAGGAGATGCTGCTAAAATTGGATCAGAAACAGAATCCAAAATCTCATATTCAAAATTAGAGGACATTTCAATAAAACCTTAGACTTGTTAAACAGTCCGCTGATATCATCTCTTCTTTTTTATGACGGTTATCTACCATAAAATAAAATAACGGTCAACGCAATTCTATTTATTGATGCTCACAGCGGAAGTAAAATACTATTATTTCTTCAATAATAAATACAACATATGTATATATATAACAGTCGAGGTTCGATTTTATCCTTTTTTTCCAAATTAAGCAATAATAGCACCCTCTGTAAGAAAAAAGTAAATTTTATCACTGTTATTCTCTGTCAATCTCCCGATAATCCCAATTGTGTTTAGGATACCGCCCTTTCATCTCTTTACAGATTTCCGGCCACGTATTCTGCCAGAATCCTGCAAGATCGTCTGTTATCTGAAGCGGACGGTTCGCCGGCGACAGCAGTTTGAGCAAAACCGGCACCCCCATAATACGCGGCGTTTCAATGCATCCGAATATACGCTGAATTATTATTTCAAGAACCGGACGCACACTATAGTGCCGGACATCGTTTTCGCGATCTTTCCTGCCATTCCCTGGCTCATAGGTAAGTTTATATGATTTCCCGTTCGGCATTATGATACGCAGAGGAACGTTTTTATCAATCGTCCCACCGTCAAGATAACAGCGGAGTGCTTCGTATACAGCATCTTCCGGAATACAACATTCTGTAAGAAAAGGAGGCAGCCATTCACGTACTGACTGCCGCAGTGATGAAGGGTCTGTTTTTCTGTCAGGAGAATTACTGTTTTCCTCATAAAACTGCGCGCGCAGCAGAAATTCTTTCGTTTTTTCCGCGAGGGGAAGCCAGCTGATACCGTTTTTTTCTACCGCTCCGCATACGGCATCAACAAAGTCGTTCAGTTCAGGATTTATCTTTCTGGAAGAAATTACAAGCCTGCCGTAACAATGGTATTCCGTTTTACGAAGCGTATGCGGGCCGTTTTCAAATTTACACTCAGTATATGTAACCGCATGCGCTGCGAGCCATTTCTCTGCTTCTTTCTGCGGAAGTGCCTCATATTGATATATACGCCCTTCCCGTTCACCGGCATCAGCTTCAGGCGCGATAATCCACTCAGAAAAACCGCTTGAGTTCCGGCGTTCATTAACCGGAAGCGATGCAATACGTCCGGAGGGAAACTGATACACTCCGGACACATTCTGCAGATGTGCAATACGATCGGGAAAACCGGCAAGTAGTACCGTCGTTCCCACAGAAAGCACAGACTCCGTATCTTTTCCTGAGACAGAGCGGACAACCATATCAGGATACATTGCTCCGCATTTTTTCACTCTCTGTTCTATATCAGCACAAAATTTCCGCTGTACAGCCGGAGCGGATCCGGCATACGGACTATATTGAAGCACATACCGGGCCGCGGCACCGGAAAAATTATTTCCTCCTGCAAGTGCAGCGCATGCGAGCCGGGGGTGCAGGCCAACCGACAGAGCCGCCTTCCCTAGTGAAGTGATCTGCAGGCCGGAACCGCTTCCTTTCTGTGCCAGACACCCAAGCTGTTCCAGAAGGGAACACGCACCGTTCCATGAAGCGTCTGACGGACGGTCAAGCCATGCCAGCCGGTCAGGATCATATACTCCCCACTGAGCACATTCAAGTACAAGCGGAGTTAAATCTGTCCTCAGTATCTCAGGCGGCATTACCGCTGTCCGCGCATCATTTTCATTCCACAAACATACACATCTTCCGGGACAAACACGTCCGGCACGGCCCCTCCGCTGTGCCGCAGAAAAGACACTTTCATTTTCAGTAGAAAGAGTTTCCATCCCTGCAGCAATATTCATACGGTTTATACGTGCCAGACCGCTGTCGATAACGACAGTCACACCGGGAACGGTAAGGGATGTTTCCGCTATTGCCGACGAAAGAATAACACGACGCCGCGAACCTGCGGCGGGCGGCGTTAAAATTTTTTTCTGTTCCTCAAAATTTACTGAACTGTGCAGTATCTGTATATCGGCATCCGCACCCTGCCGCGCAAGCTCTTCAGCGGTCCGCCGTATAGCGGCGATTCCGGGAAGGAACACAAGAATACTGCCTTTCTCTTTTGTACCAAGTTCACGCTGTACAGCATCAGAAGCAGAAATATTCCCCGCATACTCAACACTCACCGGAAACTGACGCCCCGGTACCCTGAACACCGGCGCAGGACTTCCGCCAGTACCAAGATACACTGCGAGACGTCCGGTTTCTATAGTTGCCGACATCACGATGACAAAAAGGTCGTCCCGGATTTCCATGCACTCTTTAAGAAAGGCAAGTGCCAGGTCTGTATGTACGGAGCGTTCATGAAATTCATCCAGAACAACAACGCTCACTCCGTCAAGAGACGGATCATCCTGAAGCATCCGTGTAAGAACGGCCTCTGTCATCACAACAAAACGTGTCCGTGCAGACAGACACGTTTCCAGATGCATAATATACCCCGCCTGTCCGCCGTTTTTTTCTCCAAGCAGTTCAGATACACGGGACGCAACGGCAAGTGCCGCAAGCCGGCGGGGTTCAAGCATAAGTATCTTTTTATCAAAGTGTCTGAGCAGTGCCAGCGGAACCGCTGTCGATTTTCCGGCGGCAGTCTCTGCAGTAAGAATAAGGAAATGAGACGGAGAGGACTTAAGTGCCGTACAGACGGCATCAAGATACGGAGTTACCGGCAGGGACTGAACTGCAGCAGAATACGCATTTTCCATGATTTATCCCCAGAGTTCCAGAAGACGCGAATCCAGAGCTTCAATTACATGCCCGCGTCTGAATTCAATGCGTTGCGCAGTAAATCCATTAAATACCGCAAATACACTGCCGAGAAAACGGCCGATACGTCCGGGAAGATTCAGCCGGGGCGAAACAGCAAACTGAGAAAGAAATACCATACCGGCAAGAATGCCGCTCTTCCTCAGCCCGGTTACAAGCGCGTCCTGCGTTATCCGGAAAGAACCGAACGAAAACAATACTTTGCCGTAAGGTGTCAAAAGCGCAAAGAACGTAACCCCGAGCGTCATAAAAAGTGACGGAAGGAGCTTTACTTTTCCGCCTCTTTTGAACATCGTCAGAATATAAAAAATCACCGTTCCTCCCCATACAATCACCACATTCTTCTGCAGCAGAAATACAGGGAACAATATCATTGCAATAATGAACTGCACACGGGACATTATGGAAGAAACCGGACTGGCAGGAACAGCACAGGAACTGCGCAGACGGTGTAACATATTCTCCTGCGTATTACCACCTGACGGAAGATTTTTGTACCATTCAGACCTCGCACAGAATGTATTTGCAAAAATACCAAGAGTAAGCCCTGTTGCAAGCCCCGTGGCAAAAAGTACCGGTGCAATGTATTTTGTGTTTTCGCCGAATACCATAACCCGTGCAACGGCAACCTGTGCACAATTGTTTGCAAATGCACCGGAAACACTCAGCCCTATGTTCGATACGTTACCGGTACGCTGAAATACCGAGTATAATAAAAGCATCGTAAGACCGGAGGCAGCCGAACCCGCCGCAGAAAAAACAAATACATACGAAAAAAGCGTACCGGAAATAAGTGCCTGTCCCAGTACTTTAAAAATGATAAGCAGTAATACATGGCGTTTCGGCAGTTTTGTCAGAGAAAGCAGAATCGGCAGATTTGCAAGACCAAGACGCATGAACGGGAAAGGTTTTGGGACAGCATATTCCACCGCCGCAAGAAAAAGACAGAGTGCTGCAAAAAACGAAACCATGGAAAAGAAAGCAGAGTCATCAGCCTGTTTACTATATAAAATATCGTCCATATGTATAAAAAAAACAGTCTGAAGGAAGTCTTTCCCTCAGCGTTTCAATAAATGCGCAAAGAATTTTGCATTCTTATCTTTCCTACTGTCGTCTTCAGTACGTGAAGCATATTTTTGGAGAGCATCATTGGTTCCAGCTACAAGCAGAATAATATTCTCTTCCAGCTTCATAGACGGAGAACTTACCGAATTAAAATCCGTGTCACCGGATTTTCGGACAGCAACCAGGTTAAGCCCGTATTTCTGGCGGAGGTTACTTTCAGCCAGTGTCAGTCCGAAAAGATCAGCTCGTACCCCCACCTCAGCAAGCGCAAAATTTTCAGACACCTGCACATAATTAAAAAGAGCAGACGATATAAGCATAGGAGCTATATGAAGCGCCGCATCAAGATCAGGATATACAACATCTGTCGCTCCGACAAGTTTTAAAATTTCTCCATGTTCATCGGAACGGGCTTTTACAACAATATGTTTTACACCCATTTTATGAAGATGATTCGTCACCAGAATAGACGTTTCCAGCTGACTGCCCAAATCGACGACAGCCGCATGAAGATCATCAGGAAGAATTTTTTTAAGAGATGCCTCATTTATTGCATCAGAAATATATGCGTAATGAATACTGCTTTTATATTTCTCAATAATATCCCGATTCTTGTCTATAATAATAACATCTGCGTCCGCCTGTTCCAGTTCTTCAACAATACGGCATCCGAA
>JALNVF010000044.1 GCA_023231445.1 Treponema sp.
AGCAGGTGCCTCGATCTGTTGCAGAACAGGAATATGTTCCCGCTTAACGGATCGCCTTTCATCCCGTCCTGTATTATTGTACTCAGTCCGTTTACCGCTTTCCGCAGGTCCGTGTATCCCGGACGTATATATATCTTTGCTTTTTTCAGGTCTGGGATCATATGCCTGCCAGAATCCCTATGATTCTGCTCAGTTCTGCCGTTTCCGTATGCAGCGGCAGTATTATCCGTGTGCTTCCTTTTTCTACTGCAAGCCTTTCACTGGTAACGGTATTCTCCCGTACTGGCAGCTCTACAAATTTCTGTTCTGCTGTCCTGTTTTCATTTGTCCAGTTGATGAATGTCTGCGTGCTTAGTCCGTGCTGCTGTGCGAATGCACTTCTGCTCGTTCCTGATGTCTGCCATTCTACTATCAGTGCTTCTTTTTCTTCTCTGCTGTATCTTCTGTATTTCATCGTACACTCCTGTTCATGAAGTGTACTACTTTTTATTTTCTGTTTTTAGGTGCAGGTGTTTTGACGCTTACGTTACTTCGACATCAGTCAGATATTATCTCAAACGAAGTTGAAGAACGAATTACCTATAATATTTTCTATACCGCAATTACAAGGGCTAAGAAAGAACTAAAAAATTACTGGTCACCAGAAGTCGAAAAAAATGTTTTAAATAATTTTAAACTTAAACAGAATGACAAAGATGTTAGCTTACTAAAAAGCCTATTTAAGCCATAAATCGTCCTTGGCCTGCCAAGGACGGTGAATAATTGTCGTCTTAGCTGGTGAGAAATCGCCGGAATTCAGGAAATCAAAAACTGCTTTGCGGAAAAAACGTACCAGCCGGTTGAGATAAAAGAAATAATGAAATTAAAATAACTACCAAACAGGTGTAACGCCTAATCCGGTTCATACTCGCTAATACTCGCTCATCACAGAAATTAATCCTTTGAAAAAGACGCAAACAAGTCTTCTATTTTATAATCAAAAGGAGGAAAATCACGGTAGTCATCACGATCGTAATCTGCCTGTTCATCTTTCTTAACTTCTAATTCCTGTATTCTGTCTTCAATTGCATTACAAAAATCAGGTCGTTCCATATTCTGAATTCCACAAATGGTATCTATATCTTCTTCTAAAGATATAAGATAATTATAATCACCATTTAAATAGTTATCTTTTTCAAATTCAAATATTTTCTGAATTTTATTTTCTATTTCATACTCATTTGTAATAAAACGAATATCCTCATTCAAATACAGTAAATTAGACAATTCGTCCGCAAAATCTGCGTTATTAAAAAATACTTTAAGACTTGATTTTAGATCCCTGGTACAGTATTTTGGTGGCAAATTAGATAGCATAGGATCATACTCGTAATCATATGATGACATTTTCTGTAATTGTCTTGATAAAATAGCTGCTATTGAATCCATGAATTCCGCTTTATAATCTTTATCCTGAACATAATCAAAAAGGAAAGAAATCATTTTTGCTTCTGAATAATATGGCCTTATTAACTGATTGCTTTGAGTACACGTTAGAGTATCAAGCCCATAATTATCGATCATCTCGTTAATTATGCTTTTCTGTTCGGTTTCAGATAAATGTTTTAAAATATTTATTTTTTGATCCCAAAAAATAAATGGCAAATCAGTATATTCTCGTATCAATGATTTTTCCCCATTCAGTCTTTCACCTATATAATCATCAATAGACGGATTATCAAACGTCATATATGTAATACCGGAACTTATTTTTATAGAAATAAACGTATTTTCCAATTCTTTTAGTGATGACGAAAACAGAATATCGAATTCGTCTGAAGAAATATTTTTAGTATTCTTTCTTAACCATTCAAGAGTCAACCTTTTTATTTTATCGACTTCTACTATTTTTCCTGACAGGTAAAGTTCATATAAAATTATTCTGGAACATTCCGAGATATATTGCTCAAAAGCTTTATCCCATATTTTTGCCGGGTTATTCAATGAATCCATAAAGGATTTGTAATATTCTGCTTCAGTTGCCAGCGTATCTTTTTTCATTTTAAAAGTCATCCATTCTATTAACCGGGGAGAGTAATTCGGATGTTTGATTATTCTCTCATAACGCTTGTCTTGTATCAGGTAGTTGCAATATGTACTTGGTAAATCAGAATAATATAGATGATTATAAAGTATTTTTGCTTTGTCAAAATCAGAATAATCTGATAATTTTAATATCGTCGACTGTAAATCGAGGCGGTCTAGCTCCTCAGATTTTTTTAATCCCTGCTGATAAATATATTCCCGTGTAGTAAGGAGTAATTTTGTATCTGCTCTCTTTGAAATATATTGTAAGACCTTATGAAAATCTTTGCACTCATTTTTGTCTTCGAATTGCGTCGAGCCTAAAAAATCATCATAGTAAAAAACTCGTTTTTGGGGTACTGTCAGAACCGTTAATATATCTGTAATTTTATTAACTGAATAAAATTCATACCCCTCTGCACACAATTGATAAGCCAGCATTTCTGCCATTGTTGTCTTTCCGATTCCGGGAACACCTGAAATAATACATACTGATTTTTCGGAAAGAATATCAAATGCTTTTGAAAAAAAATCATTCCTCACACAGATTTTTATTTTTTCTGCAATAGCTTCTCGTTCAATCTGGCTGCCTATATAAATAGCATTATGTAATATTTTATCTAATACCGCAGCGCTTAACATCCATAATTTCGGATGGTCTCTCACAATGACTTCGTTTGTTGATAACAAAGCATTTAACTCAGTAGCATCGATTATATCACTTGTATTGGTAATAAACGGCTCAAGTAAGTCTTTTAATTCATCTTTATTTGCTGGCGTCAAACCGATAGAAGTCATCACGCAGTACTTTGTAGGATTTAATTGTCTAACAGAAGATATTTCTGTTTTTAATTTCGATTTTAATTGAGAATATCCGGATTTTTCATAGTGTTTACATTGTATTACAATTTTAGCATTTCCATAATAATAACGTAAATCAGTACCACCATCACGTCCTATGGTAAATGCCTCGAATTTCTTATTATACTTTTTCTGTGCAATATCCTTACAGAGCATTTCAAAGTCGAATGGAGATAAGTTCTGAAAAGTGTAATTAGACATTTTGCCTCCCTTTTTTATTTTCAGAAATTACAATTATTCTATAGTAAATTCTGTCAAAATCATATTCTACAATCTGTTTTTCCCTATATATCCAGTACAAGAGACTGGATGAAATGATTAATTCTATTTATGTAATCAATATTCATTGTTGATTGACAATGACGTTCATAATTTTTCAACTGGTCACTGTCAATATTCAAATTATAGTTATTCGGAATTTCTGATACCGATTTATAAACCAGTAAGATTAAACAGTAAATAACGTTATAGATTGGAAAATCAATCTGATCTTTTCTATTTATGTGTAATTCGCTGATCACCTGTTGCAAAGCGGTTTCAGATCTATTGTTTACAATTTCAGCAAATTGAAAAGGTCGTTTTATTTTTAACACAAATATAAACAGAAAGTATGGTGTAAAATCAGAAATCTGTTGATCAAGATCTCTTCCAATTATTTTCATAAACAGATTCATTGAATCCGTTATCCTAAGAATATCACGAACAGAAAGATTGTAGAAATTTGCAAAAAATTTTGCATATTTTCCGAAAAAATCTCCAGTATATGAATCAGAAATTCTTGTATTAAGTTCAAGAATTTTGTTTCTTTGCAGAAATAATCTTTTTACATTACTAAAATCAGCTATTTTGAGAGAATACTGAATATTAATAATTTTCCGCAGGTATCCATCAGGATCAATGCCTGTTCCGTATTCTTTTTTTATAAACTCGCATAAACTATTTTTATCAATGGCAAGTACAAAAACAATACCATCCACTTCGAAAAAATGCTTCATAATCTCAAGGAACCTGATTGCATAGGATGGTGTACAC
The DNA here is from genome assembly GCA_023231445.1 of Treponema sp. GTDB lineage: Bacteria > Spirochaetota > Spirochaetia > Treponematales > Treponemataceae > Treponema_D. Next base: position 3,958 of record JALNVF010000044.1, read on the forward strand.
CTGTCAAGCTCATCTATAATAATTATAAGCGGCTTTTTGGTTTTACCTGTTAGCTCATCCGCGAGTGATCGAAGTGATTCTTTAAAGCTTTTTACTTCCACATCTTTTGCATTGATTTTGTCAATCAGTTCGCCGGAAATTCCGTCTACTGCATCGCTTATTTTATCTCCGATATCGCCCAGTTTATCCATATAAAGAGCTTTCCCCAGTAACAGACGTGATACCACCGGTATGGTATACTTCAACAGCAGCTTGCCGGCAGAAAGAAGCTTCTTCCTGTTCTCTTTTTCTTTTAATTTCTTTCCGTTATCATTATCTGCCTGTGTATATATAAAAGACAAAAAAGAGCCAAAGGGATCATCTGCGAGTTCATTTTCCCATATATTGTAATACAGAACGGTATAGTCATTTTCAATATATTTCTGGAAGTTTTTCAGGAACCACGTTTTGCCATTTCCCCAGATACTATTTATAGAAAGAACGGCACCGTCAGAACAGGCATCTATAATCAGTTTTATGTCATCCGCATCCTGTTTTCGATCAAAATAATCTTGATTAAATGGCTCTCTAATTTCTGCATCACTAAACAAATTCATATAAACTCCCTATAATTATTTATTCCATACTCAGGTTCATTATTTATGAAGCCAGCTTATTCATATCTATTATATACCCAGCTGCTTTCAACTCTTTAGCAACTTTAAAACACCATGCGCCCTGATCGTCCATCTCAATATAAACGACTCCTGAAATATCATTCGGTACTTCTAAATTACCTTTTTTTAAAGCAACAACTCTATTCCTGCCAAGCTTCCCAATCAGTAATCCATGTTCAAAAACAACATTCTGACGTGCACGGTTTCGTAACTGATTTTCCGAATCCCGTTGACTTTCAGAATCTGCTCCATCTTGTAAAATTAACCGACCTTCATCATCAGGTGCGTAAATAACAATTCCAAATCCGGCATCAGTATGTGCTTCAAGTTTTTCAATTATTGTTTTTCCTTCATTCGGCTGTTCGCTTAAAATTACTGGAGTAAGTCCTAGTTTTTCGAGAAATCGCGCGACTTCTGTCTTTGCAAGTTTATCATGTCCATGAACAATGAAAACTTTTTTATTACCACATTCAACCTCTTTCTCATACGAATCAAATGCTGTTTCCCGCATTTTTTTAACTTCCTCAAATACTAATTCTGTTATATCCTGCTTTTCCTCAATCCAAGACACCGGAGTAATTGGAATTAAAAATCCATTTTGATGTAATTCATGAAGCCTTTCTTTTCGTTCTAATTCTGCAGAATATTCACTCTGAGTTATTTTAAATCTTGCTATCTCAGGTTTCTGTAGGAAATATCCATCTATCTGTATTTGTTCACCTTGTATATACGGTTTTACAAATCTCCTGATAATTTCATTTTTATCTTGTATATCTTGCTCATAATAAGTTTTCTTGCTTTTGTCTTCTATAATAACATGATAATACATTTTGCCATCTGTCCTATTGCACTCTCCACACTGTCTCGTCTCCGCATATATTCCGTATCTTCAGCCGGAGCGGTTTGTTGTCCGAACGTATCGCACCGTCCCAGAATTGATCCGTTTTATTTCCGTTCAGAATGACGTACCCGAGTTTGTCGATTTTAACTTCACTGTCCGAATGGTATTCGCCTTTTTCGGATGTACAGTCGAGGCTGAGCCATTCGATCAGTTCAAGGCCGTCTTTGCTGATGTGAATCGGTGTAAACTTCTTGCCGGATTTCGTGTTGAGTGCGCCTTTCTGGTTGTATGCGTCGATATGCTGCATAACGCGGCTGCTTTCAAAGTGGTTGATCGTAACTTTATACTCGGGCAGAAGATTCTCCTGTACTTCAGCAACTGTAAATTCCGCATTGTCTTCAAGCACCACGTCGTCGAGAACGGTTTTCAGATCGCGCAGTTCTATCCGTACGAGCGTTGTTTTGTCCTGTACAATTGAATCTTCTATTTCTTTCATGCTGACGATATCGACATAGTAAACGATGATTTTTTTCACGTCGGACGGCAAATCGGGGATTTCTTCATGAATGATGCGGTTCATGAGCACCTTGTCCAGAATCTTGCATTCGCTGTTCTTGAGGTCGGGCAGATAGACCGGAACCGTTCCGTCTTTTACCGTGTTAATGCAGCCTGCCCAGAACGAAGAAAGCCCTTCGATCGTACCAAGTCCCGGAATGAGCGAACGGAGTTTTTCCATAGTCTGAACGGGATTGCGGAACAGCGAAACGCCGTCCTTTATTTCAAGTATATCGAATTCCGCCTTACCGGCAATAAGCCGGTCGCGCGCCGTCTGGACCGAATTGATACCGATGTCGCAGTGAATGAACCGCCTGTTCAGTTTATGCGCAGCCGAAGCCGTTACGCCGGAACCGCCGAAGAAATCGGCAACAAGCATATTTTCATTGGAAGATGCTTTAATAATGCGCTCAAGAAGTGCTCCCGGTTTCTGAGTGGAGTAATCAATACGTTCTTTTGATTGAGAATTCACGATTGAAATATCTGTCCATAAACTGTCTACTAACACACCCTCGATTTCATCCAAATAGATTTTATATCTGTATTTTCCTGTTTTTGTTTCAATTAGACGATCTTCCTTTTGTAATCTTTCTAAAGTTTTCTTAGAATATGAAGCAAGTTCTGCATCTTTATATCTGCCATGTTCATCATGATTATTAAAGCGTTTTTCAATTTCATCTTCCGGATAAGGCAAATATTGCTGATTAAAGATGTAATCCCTATTCATTGTATATAAATATATGGAATCATGATCTGCTCCAAATCTTTGTGCACGTGCTTTTGCACTTCCTGATGTAGATCTTTTCCATATAATTTCATTTCTAAAATTGTCTTCCCCAAATATCTCATCCATCAGAATCTTTACGTAGTGCCCGATATGCCAGTCAAGATGCACATAAATACTGGCTGTTTCGCTCATAACACTTTTTATGGCACAAAGATTTTCGTACATCCAGTTCAGATATTTTTCCTTGTCCCAGACGTCGCCGTACATTTTTTCTTCGAATGATTTCAGATCGTCGTCGTCAAGTTCCGTTTCCGCCTGCTGTATCGCTTTCGCTACTTTCTGATTTTTACGGATATAGACTTGTTTTGCATAATCGGCGCCGCTTGCAAACGGCGGATCGATATACACAAGGTCAACCTGAATGCCTTTTTCCTTAAGGTACGCGCACGCGGAAACGCATTCCCCGCGTACAACGAGATTGTTGTCTTTATTTTTTCCGTGTTTTTCCACCGTCTCCATTTCATAGAGCGGCATACCGCGCACGAGTTTATCTTTGACGTCGCCGCTGCCTTTATATTTGAGTGTACGGGTAAAATTACTGAGAATCGCCTGACCGTCAATCGGCTCGGGATAGTAGGGAATGTATTTAATCGGCATTTGTGGACTCCTTGTTTTTCAATGTAATTAATAATCGTATAATATTACCGGTCTGATACATAATATATTCCAATACTTCAGTTTCTGTATCATCGTGATGCTTGGCATGATTATTCATATATGTAGTATATGAGATTAGTAATGATTCAAAATTATTACTAATCTCAGGGGGAACACCGCGATCTTTTAAGTATTTTCCGTAGTCACTTTTATAATTTTCAAGAGATTTACTACTGCAAAAGAATTCCTGAAAAAATGTTTCCAAAGCTTTACGAAATCGATCCGCAATATTACTCGCATTCTTTTTATTTGCATCAGAATATTCTTTCAATGCTTCTACAAACGCAGCATGTGCCGAAGAATACGTTTGCAACCACTCTAATGGTTGAGAAACCAGTGCAGCGTCCATCTCTTTAGCCCCTTTCTGGAAAATAAATACATCATCGTTGTCTTTCAGTAAGTCATATTGAATATGGCTGTCTTTTAACGCATTCGTTATATGTGAGAAGAGATCTTTACGATCATCCTCCCTGCCTTCGTATGTATTATAAAAAACAACTAAAGAAGCAAAAAAATCAGTAAAATTCCCTTTCTTCTGTTCTAAATATAGCCATACTCTCTGAAATCCCGTAGGCCCCTCAAGATTAAGCGAAAAAGATTCATAGGCTAGTAGGCAATTAACTCCTATGTTATAACAAAATTTTTGTTCCTCTTTTTCAGTAAATTGAATATTTGAATGTGATCTAAGATATACCTGTATGCGAGAAATAAAAATATTCTGCTTTTCTTTATCGGAAAAAACCAAACCAAGTTTTTCTCTATAATCTATGTAATCCATCGCTATTATCCTCTCTTTCCGTGATAGACTTTTTTGCTTCATCAAGTTCTTTCATTTCGTTTTTATCCTGCTCCTCTGCCTGCTGTGCATCAAAATCAAAATAAATCTGTTCAACTTTTTCCCCAGTAATCCATAGTAAGCGTATGCTGCTGCTTAACAAAAGATTCTGCACTTTCCAGAATAAACTCTGCGTCAGTTATTAAACAATCCTTAATAACTAATTTTTTATCTAATTCGTTTTCTTGTAATATATCATCAATATGTATACTAATATTCTGAACAAATGTGGCAAAAAAAGAGGCCATCTATTTCTGATTCATCCAGATTATCCAGTCCCGGAAATAAAGCTGAACTTCTGCTTTACCGTCGGCTGTAGTATAGATAATAATTTGATCTTTAGTATCTGCTTTATTCTTCATTTACTATCCTTCATTCTGAACTATTAAGTATTTCCTAATAGTTGCTTCTTTTTTCATTTCACACCTGCACCGAATATGTTCTGTTCCGGTTAGCACCGTGTGTAATGACGGTTCCTTCTTCCACGAGTTCGGAAAGATAATCCTTTGTCCGCGATATCTTCAGCCCCAGAAGCGATGCAATCTCAGACGACTTTGCATTGGGATGCAGCCGTAAATACGCAATAATCTTCTCCTTTTCTGTTACCGCCGGTTTATCGCCGGTTGTAGTAGTTATCGCCGATTTATCGCCAATTGAAGCAGTTATCGCCGATTTATCGCCGGTTTTCTTATATGAAGGGCGGTAGAAGTTCACGCGCAGCATGTCCCCTATTTCCATGAACTGAGGCGGTTCTACGCCATAGGCTTCACACATTCCGATAATCCGCTTCAGCCCGGACCCCCAGCCTTCAACAATACCTATCTTTTCAAACGTCCGTGCAATGGTTCTGTTTCTAATTGAGGATCTTCCACTGAGAGCCTCTTCCAGAGTCAGCGTTCCGTATAAACTGCCGGGAGAAGATATTTCCACACGGTCATCATAGACAGCTACCTGAATACTTGATGACATCTGATAATTTCTATGAACGGCGGCGTTGATTATAAGCTCACGGATTGCCTGCGGCGGCAGCTCGTATTTTTCATCATGTACAATGCCGTTGATTTGAATTGCCATGCTCAGATAATTAAGAACAAACTTGTACGCCAAGTCAATTTGCTCGCACAGCGGACCTTCATAGTCTTTTTTATCCATAAATTCGATTCTTTCAGTTCCGCGGAATCTCGCACACTGAATTCTTGAAGTGTAATCGTGTTTGCCTAAAAGAATTGCATACGCATTCGTCGCTGTCTGCTTCGTGCCGCCGATTATGAGATGAAGATTCTCCAGTTCCTTTTGCGTTATCCCGCGTTTTGCACGTTCTGAAAAATCTTTACAAAGATACTTTTTATCTTCTTCGGTGACAGAAAGATTCTGAAAAGGCAGTTCGTCATAGAAAATATGTCTGCTTCTGTTTTTAAGTTCTTCCAGCGTTGTCCAGTCCGCTTTCCGGGATGTAGCCCCGAGTCTGATATATGTTCCATCCGTCAGACCCTGCGATTTTATATAATACGGAGTAGCGTTTCCGGGGTATACCTGAATTATCAGAAGCTGTGCATTCTCAATGATTTCTGCAGTTATATCAAAAACTACCTGTGGCTCGCACATCTGGGCAATCGTATCAGCGATACCGTCTTTTAATTCGAATAAATCCACCTCTTTGGGAATACCGATAAACTCCCGTTTGTTGTTTACACCGACAATGAATTTTCCGCCGGCACCATTGGCAAATGCAACAATCGTCTTTATCCACTTGGAGGAATCTTCGGGGAGCTCTGCTTTATATTCAAGTGTCCGGCTTTCACCGTTTTTGATTTCTTCCTGTAATGTCATAGAGGTATCTCCGCCGCTATCTGTTCTCCCTCAAAGAAATCTTTTATTGCACCGGCAGTTTTTGCAATACGGTCGCCTTCACTCATGCTGTCTTCAAGATACAGGTAGCTGAATTTCCGGTAACCGAACTTTTCATTGTTTTTCTGCACAAAAGACATCTCGGTAAACTTTTTCCTGTCGATAAAGGCCGGATCGTGCGCATACAGGCTGCCCTTTGTTTCTACTATAATTACTTTATATATCGCATCCTTCCGGCGCTGAATAATAAGAAAGTCAGGCGTGTATTTACCGATATAATTCCAGCCTGTTTTATTCTGCCTGTAGCAGCAGATGCGGAATTCAGTGAGCGCACTGTCGCCGTTATAATATACTTCAAGATTGTTCTTTTTTACGATATCTATAGAAAGGACTTCCTCCAGAAATATCTGCTCAAAGCTGCTCGATGTATGATACGGCAGGTAATGGAACGTGCGGTCCTTATACGGATACGCAAGATACGCTTTTTCAACTTCCGACGCTTCTTTCTCTTTTCCCATCTGCCTGTACAAATTAATAATTTTTTCTGCTTCTTCGGGCATTGTCAGATTTCCGTTATCGGCCCCTATTATTTTCCCCGCAGTTTCTTCGTCGGGATAAAAATCAGCAGCTTTGGCAGCTGCCACCTCATCGGTAAAGTTTTCTACGGCGAGCAGGCTAGCCGTCCCGGCAATAAGTTCTTCCGTCGTTGAAAAATCACGCTTTTCGTAAAATGCTTTCCGTATATTCGCACGTACGGCATTCTGATCATAGAATGAGCTGAAATATGACTCACCGTCCTTTGTAAATGTGACGGCGGCAAATACTTTTTTGAGCACATCTTCATAGTTCTTTACCATATTCAGGGTAACATACCCGAAACTTTCCCCGGCAATCATGTAAAGCCACTGGTTAAAACCGGCATGGACAGTTCCGTGCTCTTTTCTGATCACCGAAACAGAGCGTTGTGATGCGTCAAAATTTTCCTCAGTTGTAATTATTTCATCTCCGCGTTCAGTTCCGTTCACCGCTTCTGGTAAATCTTTCTCTACTTCCGGCTTTTCAGTAACAACCGTATTATATGAAACACGCAGCTGGTAAAAATCTATCGGCGGGACGTGCAGATAGTCCATACGGTTATACCGCCGCCGTAACGTATCTGTTCCGGCACACCCTTTCTGGAATTCATCGAGCGTCATGTGCTGCTGCTGTGCAAGCTGCCTGTTCAGTTTTTCCGCATTGCTTTCATTTAAATAAATAAGTGCCGTCTCTTTCTGATTTCTGTCTACCTGACGCAGACAGCGGCACGACGTCTGCAGAACCATATTCGTGGGACAGTCGCCTTCCTGTGAAAGAATAATGCCGGTAAGGCTTCTGCAGTCCCAGCCCTCTTTTCCTATCTGGCAGAGCAGCACGACACGTATTTTCGACTCCGCCGTATCAAGTATTTCAAACTGCATACGGCTTTCTGCGGCAGCAGGATGTTCTTTGTTCCCGCCGTGGAATCTGAGTACCGCTTCTTCCGCATTCATCCCGTATTCCGTCACGATGCGTGTAACGAGCGGATAGACTTCGTCTTCAAGAAAATCAATTCCGGCTCCGCAGTATATACCGAGCTTTGCCGTCAGATTTCCCGACGGCTGTACATACACGGTGTCTTTATACATATTAAAAAACTCCCGCACACCGGCTTCGATTATCTCAAGGCTGTCTGCATTGTTCGAGATTTTAACAACAGGCCGCTTAAGAAAGTTCCCTATCGCACCGGCAAGCGGATAATAATAAACGGTGTTTGCAATATCGGCCGACGCTGCCTGCAGTGAATCCGTTACCTGAATCTTTTCCGGTTTTTCAAGATACGGTGTTCCTGAAAAGCCGACGACACCAGTTACCGTCTTCTGCCGCATCCATCTGCTTACAACCGAACGCAATTTCTTTTCGCTGTCTGTCGCATGATGTACTTCGTCGATGTACACCGCGAGCGACGGAATCTGACCGATGGTATGGCGGAGTTCGTTTGCAGCACGGTCGCTTGCATCGTCACTTTCCTCAAAAAAATCGTTCTGTTTGTCAAGAGCAAGACCGTCCAGAATAACTTTTTCCGCATTAGTAACAGCCACAAGCCCCATGAGAGAATCGAACGGCTGATGCAGTGCGATTTTCTGCACATTCGGATTCTTTATTTTGTTCGAATTTCTGTCTGTTTTGTTCTGGTCAAGCACTTCAAATTTGATAAGCCGCTTTATATCTGAAGCAGCCGGCTCAGGCAGTACCCACGACGGATCAAACGCCCGGATCGTCTTTAAACTCGGTACGACGGATGACTTTAGTCCCGACGGCGCAAGAATGACAAAATTATGCGCAAAAACAGGATTATCAGGTTCGTTCCGTGCAAAATACAAATCGAGATAAATAAACGATGCCATAAGGAAGGTCTTCCCGGCACCCATCGGCAGACTGAAAAGATAATCGGGATACGTAACATCATAAAATGCTTTTTTAAAATACTGATCGTAATCTACGGCATCAGGATTCGTTCTTATTTCTTTTGCGATTTTTTCAGAAACCTGACCGCCACTGCTGTTTTTTTCGGAAACATATTCATATAAAGCGGCGGCTGCAGGTGTTGCAAGTAATTTATTACGTACAGCATTTGAAACTTCAAGAGCATCTATATCAAGGCTGTTGAACTTTCCCTCACAGAAAAGCTCTGCAAGCGGCCTGTTACCGCATGATGTTTTAAGATATAAGTATGTTTTTACGGCATCTATCTGAGCATCGCGCAGTTTTCCTGCTTTCCGCATATAGTCAATAAGTCCGTGTATCATACAGGAACCGGAGTCGTACCAGGAGTCTCTTGCGCGCATAATCATTGAATAAAACATACATGTACCTTTTCATCAGTATAGCATAAACAGGGACAGTAAGAAAGGTAAGTTTTATATAGATCTCCACTGTTACCCACCCTGACGTTCTAACGTCACCTTCCCTGACGTTGGAATGTTACCCTCCCTGACGTTTCAACGTCAGGCTCCCTGACAGTAGAATGTATACCGCAGCAGCGAAGCATCCCGTTGTATTGTACAAACTGAATAATTTTTACACAAATTGTGATTATTTACTTGACACCACACAATTTGTGTATTATATTCACAACATAAGCAGTGCGCTGCTGCAGGGAGGCTTGATATGACTTTTGGCACAAAATCGACGCCGTACGGGAAGTACCTCAAGAAAATCCGTATCGACCGCGACGAGACGATTGCCGTTATGGCAAAGCATCTTGAAGTTTCACCGTCGTATCTTGCTTCGATCGAAACGGGCGCGAGGGAAATTCCTGCCGGATTTTCGTCGAAGCTTGTCGGCGTATATAATCTCGACGAAGTTGAAGTCGGGGAGCTTGTGCTGGCGGAAAGCCGTACTCCCCACAAAACGATAGCCTTCGACATGAGTACGCTGCACGACGATCCGCTGTATATTCAGACGGCGGTGTATCTTACGTGCATGCTTCCGTATCTTGCTGATACTGAGGTCAAGGAACTGTGCGGCAAGCTTAAGGGATTCATGGCGGTAAAGCATGGACGCGTACAGGCGCTTTCCGCAGCGACGCCGGAAGAATTCGATGAGGTATATACTGCCCTGCAGAAGCAGATGAAGGATGTTCAGACTGAGATGAATGAAATTACAAAATCGTATACGAGTATGAAAAAGTTAAAAGATAAAGCTGATAAAAAATCAAAGGCGAAGGCCGGGGAGGGAAAATGAAGACAAACGAAAAAGGCTGTCTGCTTACCGGGTAAGCACGGCAGCCTTCTGTAGACAAACAGAAAACAGACTGTGTCTGTACTGTTCAATCCGGACAATTGAAATGTACAGCCATAACTGCCTGTCTGTCAAGCGGAAAAGCGATCCGTTCCGTCGGAACGGCCGGTTCCGCATACCCGGACAACAAATTTTTTCAGGAGATTATGGTTATGAATAAAATGAATCTTACGTATGAAGACACGGAATCGGGCGTGAATCTGACCCGTCACAAAAGCTACTTCAATGAAACTGCGTCGGACTATCTGAGCGTACAGCGGAAAACCGCCGACATTGAAAGTCTTATTGCAACCATCCAGAAGAAGGATACGGGTATTAATCCGTACATGATCATGCACTGTGCAACGCTGCTCAAGGAAGCGGTTATCACCAAACTGAGCGCGGGAAACTCGGTCGATGTGTTCGGACTTGGAACGTTCTACCTTATCGCGTATCCTCAGAAGGACGACGAGTCTAAGACGAAAATTTCGGTGAACTTTACGCCGTCGAAAGAAGCACGGGATGCGGTTGCCGGTGTCGATATAAGCGTCATGCAGACGGAGAACACCGATCCGGTAATCACGGAGCTCAAGAATCTGTACACGCAGAAAACCGGGAACGAACTTTCAGCAGGATATTCGGTCCGTATTTCGGGAATCAGACTGCGGATTGCAGGCGATGAATCAACTGCAGGCATCTTCTTTGCACCGTGCAAGGAAGACGGCACATACGATCTTACCGGCACCGGCTGGATACAGGTAAAGGAAAGCGCAATAGAGACGAACAAACCGGCCGCACTTTCGTTTTTTCTGCCTTCAGGCGTCACTGCGGGAACGTACCGGCTCATTATTAAAACGGCTGCAGGCGCAGCGGGCAGCAGAATTAATAAAACGCTTGTACGGAGCGGAGTTTATGCAGACATCGTTACGGTAGCGTAAGAGGTCACTTAAAAAAATGTGCCGGCGGTCCTGAAAACTGCCGGCGCTTTCTTCATGGTACCTCTGAGAACTTCAATTCTCAGAGGTACCATGTATAAGTTATATTCGTCCGGCATTCAGAATTCCAAGCTGCTCTTCAGACAGCTGTACATCAAGTGCCGACATATTTTCTTCGTACTGCTCAAATTTACTGAATCCGATAATCGGAATTACTTCAGGCACGCTTTGAATCATCCATGCAAGAACAAGCTGATTTCCTGTTATATTCATTTCCTTCGACATGCGGTCTATAACCTGTATTCTTTCAAGCGACTCCCCGTTATTAAAGTTTTTCCAGTCATAATAATTATTCCTCTTCTCCGGGCCGGTATAAATACCTTTAAGAAGCGGTGAATAAGCAACCAGCTTCACCGCGGGATTCGATTTTATGTAATCAAACAATTCGTCGTCCGCATGAAGGGTAATTCCTCTGTCTGCTCCCATATTTGGCCGGATATACGAATACTCCTGTTCCACTGCGGAAAAAAACGGATAGTTATTTTTTCTGCTTATTTCACCCGCTTCCGCCAGCCGCCATGTCCGCATATTGCTGCATCCGATATGTCTGACCTTCCCCTCCTTTACTATGTCCGCCAACGCACCAAGAGTTTCTTCAAACGATATCTGTCTGTCGTCTACATGAATATAGTACAAATCGATGTAATCGGTTTTCAACCGGAGTAAACTTTCATCAACCGCCTTTTTTACTGCAGCTGCTCCGGTTCCTTCATAATCGCGCGCAGCTTCGTCCCAGCATATTTCTCCGTCTTTATTCCTGATTCTGTCAGGATGTACCGGCTTTGCTCCGAATTTCGTTGCAAGAAATATGCTGTTGCGGTTCTTCCGTTCATTCATCCATCCGCCCAGAAGACGTTCACTTTCACCGCCGGTGGAATCTCCCCGCCCCCACCACCATGAATAATTATTCGAGGTATCAATAAAATTACCGCCTTTCGCGGTAAAATCGTCAAGCACTCTGAAGGAATCAGCTCTGCCGGTACGGGTACCCATCATCATTGTACCAAGACACACACAACTGACTTCCGTTTCCGCAAAATCAACCATTTTCATACCATGTACCTCCTGTAAAAACATACAGACACGACAATTTACTGTGCTTCATACAGGTTGTAAAATACCGCCATACATATATTGAATCAATCAAATTTCCGCCGTAAAATATAAAAATAACGCCGGGAGTGTATAAAAAGATGATTATCACGGAACGAATACTGAATATAAACGACAATCAGCACGAACTTACCCCGCACGGAACGCAGGACTTTCCCTGCACCGGATACAGTCTGCATCTGACGAACCGCCTGGAAGACTGTATTCCCTGGCACTGGCATGACGATATGGAAATTATCCGTCTGACAGGCGGAAACATGAATATACGCATACCGGACAAAACCATCCGGCTGGAAGCAGGACAAAGTATTTTCCTGAATGCAAACATACCGCATTACGGAGAAGCTGATCCGGCCGGTGAAATAGAATCTCTTGTCTTTCATCCGCGGCTTATAACAGGTGCTGCCGGTTCCGTTTTTGCGCGGAAATATATTACACCGTTAATTCAGTGTACTGCTGCGGCCTGCAGTGTATTTTCACCCGAAGACAATCCGGAAATAACTGAAAACATCATAACGGCTTTTACCGCCATGCAGAAAGAACCGTACGGATACGAGCTGACTGTACGGGAAAATCTTGCACATGTCTGTCTGTCACTCTGCCTGAAATACAGCAGTACGGTTGATGCCGGACATACACATGAATCACCTGATTCCGTACGCATCCGGAAAATGCTCACTTTTATTCACCGCAATTATCAGGAAGACATTCCGCTGAATGCAATAGCCCGGTCGGCGGATATCAGCTGCCGGGAATGCCTGAGATGTTTCAGAAAAATGCTGAAAGTGTCTCCGGGGCAATATCTTATTAAATACCGGATACTGCAGAGTGCAGGCCTTCTTCTGCATTATCAGGATATGAGTATAGCCTGTATTGCAGAAACATGCGGATTCAACAGTGCAAGCAGTTTTTCTCAGACGTTCAGACGTTTTTTTTCAGCAGCACCGATGGAATACAGAAAGAGTATGCAGGACAGGCAGTCCGTTTCATCCGCACCGGCAAATGGTACCAGAGTATGATAAAAAAAAGGTGAAAGAACATTCAACGAAAACCTGACACTGTTCATTATGCGGTTTTTCTCCGGGCAATATAATCGTCTATATCCGCTACGTTGTACAGCCCGCCGGTGGTATGCAGCGCATCGTAATGTCTGCGGATGTAACCGCTTACGTCATATGTATTGAATAAATCAATTACTTCTCTGCCTGTCAGATGATGGGCAGCTTTGTATTCTTCTATGCAGACTATAAGAAATTCCGTTTCCACACTCATGCTTCCTCCGGATACGTAATGGTGCCTGTTATCTGCTCTTCATGCCATAAATCTGCAAGTCGGAGCGGGCTCAGGTGCCAGAGTTTTGTCTGCTCACGTTCAAGATCTGTATAGAGCTTCGACGTATAAAGTGATGTTACGGCATCGGCTTCGGTAATATGATAGTGCATACACATCTGCTGTACAACAAGCGGCACAAGGATCTGAAGAGTAGATTTGAACTGAATATCTTCCTTCATGACACTCTCCCTACAGTAATATACACTATGTTTACATTTTTTTAAAGGACACTGCAGAAACAACAGAGGAAGGATATCGGGCAGACAGTAAAGAAAAAACAGAATGGACGCCCCGGATTTCTCCATTCATGGTCATTCCGTTTTTATATCAGCCTTTACCGCAATTTTCCATAAGTATATAATAATACGAAAGCCTCTTTAGTACATTTTTAAGGTAAAATAAACAGTGGCTGAAAAGGAAAATTCCCCGCCGGTGAATTTAAAAAACACTGCCAGTAAATTTAAATTTCCTTATCAGGAAAATTTAAAAACCACACCATAGAAATTTAAATTCCATTGCATGGAAATTTAAATTCCCCGTCATAGTAGGTGAAATACTATGGCATAGTATGCCAAATTCCATGGTATGGTTTGCAAAATTCTATGGTAAGGAATTTTCTCCTGCAGCATGTCTTATTTATTCCTTAAAATTATTCAGATTTTTTCTGCATACGGCAAAACTGACCGGAAATGTATCACCTGCAATCACACTGCTGTATGTTACGGTGAATCCCTGTAAGGCAAGCCATTCCGAAAACGCCTCGTGCGTCCAGCGGCTGTATGTTCTGAATCCGGCAATTTCCATAAACCGCTCAGTGAGTTTCGGTTTCATGCTTTCACGGGTAAACGTGGGTGCGATGAGCAGACCACCGTCTTTCAATACCCGCTTTATTTCTGACGCGGCCTTTTCCGGTTGAGGCATGATATGCAGCGCGTTTGCAATGACAACGGCATCAAACGTTTTGTCATCGTATTGAAGGCAGGTTGCATCGGCTGCGGCAAAAGTTACGTTCGGCTGCGCCACCCGTTTTTCTGCCAGTGCAAGCATCTCTGTTGAAAAATCCGTTACCACAAGTGATCCGCACGCTTCCGCAATTTTTGAAGAAAGTATTCCGGGACCGGCTGCAAGTTCAAGCACGTGCATTTCTTTTGTAAGCTGCTGCTGTATTTCCGATTCAATCTGTGCATACATTCTGTTCCCTGCACTGCTGCCCCGTGTAAACAGGCTGTATATCTTCGCCGTTTTCTGCCAGAATTTTTTATTGTCGTCCATTCTGCTCCTCATATACTGTTTACCGCGGTTTACAGGCAGTACGTCATGTAAAACGGAAGATATGTAATGCCGTCCTCATATTTTAAATCTTTTGAATAAATAATATAACGGTTTTCTGTTTTTATATGATATTTGTTTATGAAATAATCAAACGATGTGTGAGAGTTGTAACTGGATGATTTTACCTCGATCGGACAGATTTTTTTATTTTTCACGATCAGAAAATCTATCTCATACTTTTTCTCATTCTGTTCTCCCTCTTTTTTGTACAGGAACTCGTGAAAAAACAGAGAATACCCGTTTGAACGGAGCATCTGTGCCACCATGTTTTCAAGAATCATTCCCTGATTGATGCCAAGTCTGTTGAATATCAGCGCTCTGTAGATATCGGGCTGTATCTGTCCGCTGTTTTTCATCATCCGGGTCACAAGAAGTCCCGTGTCTCCCATGTAAAGCTTAAAATTACTGCGGTCAGCAAAAGATTCAAGCGAAGTTTCCGGAGCGGTGACATTGATACATTCGTTACCGATCATTGACTCTGCAACGAAATCGACTGCATCAACATAATTTTTATAACGGGCGTTTCTTTCAACCTTTGCCATTCTGAAATGCGAATTATGATTTTCAAGCTGTTCGGGAATTGTTTTATATATGACCGATGCTTTTTCATGACTGTCGTCATCGTATTTCTTCAAATCCTCGTCATAGAGAGAGAGGATGTTCCTCTTGATGAAATCTATTTCCTCGTAACTTTTCCCTTCCACCAGAGCAGCTACAGCCTGCGGCATTCCACCCACCACCATATATGTTCGAAACCGCTGCATAATCCTGCGGTGAAGCGCATCTCCTAGCGGTACTTTTTTCCGGAAGGCATCGTTTAGAGCAGGAACGGTAACGCTGTCTCCCTGAGCCCACAGAAATTCCTCAAAATCCATGGGATACATGTTCAACCGGTATTCCTCTGAAGGAATAAGAATATCCTGCACGTTTTTTCTGATTGAAATAAATGAACCGGTTTCTATATAGTCAAATCTGCCGTCTGCCACCAGATATTTTATTGCCTGACGGGCCACAGGAAACAACTGTACTTCATCAAAAATGATAACTGATTTTTTTTCCGGAAGAGACTTTCCCTTTAATAGAAAAAGATTGCGGAAGAATGTATCAGGCGAGCCAATACTGTCCAGAAAATTCTGCCGCACGTCACGGCCTTCCCGTGCAAAATCAAGGACAAGATAATCCTCATACTCTTTTTTTGCAAATTCTTCTGCAATCGTACTTTTTCCGATACGGCGGGCTCCCTCAAGAATAACCGCAGAGGTACCGTGAGAAAATTTTTTCCATTCAAGCAGCTTATCGTATGTTTTCCGTCTGAATATCATACTGCACACTATCATTATTTCACCTATTTTACAATTGTTTACTGCATAAATTTCACGTATTTTACAAATGTTATAAGCAGTTTTTTCACGTATTTTACGATTGTTCCTCAGTACTGCGCCGGAACACAAGCCGGTAGTATGAAAACCCCGATGACTATTCGGCACACGGCAGGCCGAACAGATGCATCCAGCCGTAATGATAAAACGTATGGATATTACCCAGAAATTCTGCGGCCTTTTTCCGCGGTATGCGGTGCAGGATTATTTCCTTTACTGAAGTAACAAAGCAGCTGGCAAGTACGTGTACGGTCAGACAGTCTATCGTAATTATGATTTTTTTCCGGTGAAGTTCCTTTACGAGCGCCTGGCACATACCTGCATACATGTCGGTTACATCCTGCAGAAAGTTCTCGTATGCACTCCCCGACGACTTTGTCAGCAGAAGCGTAAGAATATCGAATCTGTCGTAGATATAATCGATCAGTACTTTAAACGTCTCGTCCTGATGGTCGTTTTTAATACCGTGCGGAAGTTCTGCCGTTAAGAAATTCAGTTCCCGTACTTCGGCATTTTTAATAATCTCTGCTGCAGTTCCGACGGTATCGCCGACGATGGCCGCGAAAAGTGCATTCTTGTCTTTAAAATGGCGGTACAGTGCACCGGTCGTTACTCCTGCATCAGCGGCTATGGTACGGAGCGATGCACCGCTGAACCCTTTTTCAAGGAATTCTTTTTGTGCACTGTCAAGAATGTGTTTTTTCGTATCTTCTGATGTGTCTTTCATCTTTATATCCGTAAAAAAGATAACACTGTTATTTTTTTTAGTCAATTAAACATAAAAAGTTATTGACTGCTAACTATTTATTCATTATGATAACACTGTTATCAAGATAACAACGTTATCATAAACAGAGGAGGAACAGCCAGTTGAATATAAAGAGAATCAACGGATGGTTTGAGCGTTTCGGCCGGTTTCAAATCAGGTACAGAATATGGTTCATTACTGCTGTTGTCGTTATTACGGCAGCCGGTATTGCAGGACTTACAAAACTGAAAATTGTGGACGACGATTCGGACTGGATGGACAATGCGGAAGTACTGAAAAAAAGTGAAGACCGGTACAAGGCGCTGTTCGGCAACGAAAACGGCATTGCGGTTCTGGTCCAGGCTCCCGATGTTTTTGATCCTGAAGTACTTGCAGCCATTGATAAACTGGGTAAAAGGCTTCTGGACGTTCCCTATGCAGACAGGATTACGTCGCTTACCCGGCTTTCCATTTCAAAGGGAACGGACGACGGCATGGAGATAGTCAATCCCTTCGAAGACGGTATACCGGGCGGAGGAAAACCTGCTTCGGAAATGACGGATGCTGAAAAGGCAGAACTTGCAGAAAAGAAAGCGTTTATTATGAGCAGAACGTCGCTCGTTAATAATCTTGTTTCCGACGACTGTACGGAAACATGGGTTTTTCTCTCGCTTTTTCCTTTTAAGGACGATTTTGCGGATCAGTACATTGTGGGCAACGCAGCCATTCCGATCGTTGAAAGTCCGGAATTCCAGAAGAATCCGAAATTCACCATGAAAGCGGCAGGCATGCCGTATACAGAAACGGAAGAAAACCGCGTCATTACGCACGAAACAATCGTACGCGTAGTTTCGGGATTCATTGTCATGCTGCTCTGTCTTATCTTCCTTGTACGGTCTTTCAGAGGCGTACTCGTGCCGCTCCTTGCAGCGACGCTCGGTATCGGAACAGTACTTGGCTATTCCGGCTGGTTCGGAATAAAAGGCGACTCAGATTTATTAACACTGCCTGTTCTGCTCGGTATGGCACTGTCGGTAGGTTACGCAATCCACTATATCAACTCGTTCAAGCTGGAATTCCGCCGCACGGGGAACAGGAAAGAATCTGTTGTCGCATCGGTACGTGTTACGGGGTGGCCCATACTTTTTACCGTCCTTACGACAATCGCTTCGTTCGTCTCCTTTATGGGAGTCGGAATAGG
>JALNVF010000045.1 GCA_023231445.1 Treponema sp.
AACAGTATTCATGTTTCGGAATATAATCTGGCAGGAACTGATCCCGGTCCTGTACCGGAAGAAAGTGCCGATCTTGTTTTTGTCCGCAACGTTTTTATTTATTTTAATAAAAAAACTCAGGACGCTGTTATAGGCAGACTTGCAAGGTATCTCAGACCCGGCGGTCTGCTGTTTTTTTCAATGAATGAGATAGCAGGTATCGACGTAAGCAGGACTGAATTACCTTTAATAAAGGAGCATTGCGGAGCTGTCTATTTTTTCCGTAAGGTCAATGCAGCAGCACTTGCCGTGTATCACCGGAACAGAACCTGTGGCTGCAGCTCCGGCTCTGAAAGCTTTGTACCTGCAGAACGTAAAACCATGAAACTGCCGGCAGAACGGCGGCCGGCAGCAGCTGGTACCCGGAGAACAGGTACTATTAAACCTGAAATTTCCGTCCCGACAGCAGATGGTGTTCCTCTCCAGGTACTTGCAGGGCAGATACTTGCAGCTATAGACAGACATGATCTCGGAACCGCCCGTAAACTGCTTATGTCCTGTTCCTGCAGTCCGTCGGAACTTGAATATAAATTTTATTATTCGGCTGTTATTTCTAAAGAAGAGGGGAAAAACGGGGAAGCAGCGGAACTGTTTTTAAAAGCTTCTCTGCTTAACAGTACATTCTGGCCTGCATTCCTTCAGCTGGGGCTGATATATGAAAAACAGGGAAATGAAAAAAAAGCACTGAAAGCTTTTTCAGAATGTGCGGAAATTCTGGAAAAATATATAGAAGCGCAGAAAACGTGCTATAATTTTCTTGTTGAATCGTTCAGCCCGTCGTATTTTTATACACTCTGTACCGTTTATATAGAAAAAGGAAAGAAGCATGCAGTTTGATAAAACAGGTCTTGTTGACGGTTTTATAACCGAAACAAACGAACATATTGATACGATAAACGATTGTATTATCAGTCTCAAGAATGAACCGCAGAATGCCGGTATGACTGCATCCGTCCTGCGCGAACTTCATACCATAAAAGGTACTGCGCGCATGATGGGATATCCGTCTGTTGAACAGCTGGCGCATGGGCTTGAGGATGTATTCAAGGGAATACAGCAGGAAAAATATAAACTGAATGATCAGATTGTACAGCTTTCTTTTTTAACAGGTGACTGTATACGGGGAGGGCTTTCACATATAAGCCGTGATGGAACGGATTATATTGAAACTTCAGCTTTTTTGAAAGTCTTCGCAAAAGCTTCATCAGGGGAACCTTTTTCGACGGATATCCTTGAAGTCCGGGAGAGCAGTGCAGGCGGAGAGGAAGAATCTCCGGATGATAATGGAACTGATATCCGTAATTTCGGAAATATTACAACAATCAGAATAAGCATTGAACGTATAAATACAATTATCCAGTCTTTTGACAGCCTTGTCATACGGCAGTTCCGGTTGAAACATCAGCTTGAAGAGCTTAATCAGTTTGAACATACGCTCGGAACGGCAGAAAATAATACCGGCGCACCGGATATAAAACATACTGTACGGCGGATACGCAAACAGCTGGAAGAGGATCTTTCCCTTATGGAAAATTCCGTCGTACATACGCAGCATCTGATTCTTGACCTCCGGATGCTTCCTCTTGATATGCTGTTTTCTCCGCTCAGAAAAACAATAGAATCCGAAGCACTTGCACTTGGAAAAGATGTTATGTTTGATATTCCTCAGACAGATTCCATGCTTGACAAGATTATTCTTGAACAGTTGAATGATGTTCTTCTTCACCTTGTTCGTAACAGCATAGATCATGGAATTGAAACTCCTGAAGTACGCCGTTCACTCGGTAAAAATCCAAAAGGACTTATTTCCATTCATACCAATCAGATTGCAAGTTATGTAGTAATTACCATTACAGACGATGGTAACGGCATCCGTTATGACAAAGTCCGTGAAAAAGCTGCTGCAATGTTCCCCGAGCAGGCAAAATCAATTGAAGATATGGATGAACGTGAGTTGCAGCATTTTCTGTTCCTGTCGGGTTTTTCTACAAGAGAACAGACAACAACCCTTTCCGGGCGGGGAGTCGGTCTTGATATTGTCCGGACAAATATGGAGAAGATAAAAGGGAAAATCAGGCTGCGGTCGAAACTGCACGAAGGAACGGAATTCGAACTGACTATCCCCCTTTCTCTTGCGACACAGCAGGGGCTTTTTGTCTATGCGGGGGAACGGAAGTTTCTTATTCCGTCGCATTATATTACCGAAATTACGACAGTTTCTGCAGAACGTTTTATAGATATGCAGAATCAGACTGTTATAACTGTTCATGACCAGCTCATTCCGGTATATTATCTTTCGTCAATATTCGGAGGAACCAGATCAGAAACAGCATCCTCTGTCATTATCGTTGAATATCTTGAAAAACAGATGGCTGTTGTCGTAGACCGTATCGAACAATATGTGAACGTTGTAGTAAAACCGCTCCCACCGCTTATGCAGAATTTCAGTGTCCTGCAGGGAATTGTCTTTGACGAAAACTATGCAATTATACCTATCCTTCATGTTCCTGAGATTATGAACCGTTTACGGGGACTGCTTGCATATGACATAAAAAAATATGAAACGAAAAATGAGCGCAGAGTATATACTGTCCTTGTTGTCGATGATTCCAGTACAACCCGTCAGATTGAAAAAACAATTTTTGAAGCAAGCGGTTATCAGGTGGAAACTGCAGCTGACGGTATAGATGCGCTGGACAAAATGCGCACAACGCATATCGATGCAGTAGTTACCGATATTAAAATGCCACGGATGGATGGTCTTGTTCTTGTTAACAACATCCGGCGTCTGGAAGAATATAGTAAGATACCGATCGTTATTGTTTCGGCAGTTTATGATCCGGAAGTGAAAACGCAGTTTATGGATGCAGGCGTTCAGGCTTTTATCGTAAAGTCTGATTTTCAGCGTGGTAACCTGGTACAGGCGGTTAAGGAGCTGTTAGGTGAAGAATAATAAGACGGCGCTTGTTGCAGCCGATTCCGAAACGATGCGTTCTCTGCTTGTAAAAATGCTGGAATCCGGCGGATATACCGTAACGACTGCATCCGACGGGCTTGAAGTTCTGAAGCTGCTGTATACGTCGAAGCCTGACTGTATTGCAGCATATGCATATCTTCCTGTACTGAACGGGTTCCGTTTATCGCGGATCATTAAAAATACACGGGATCTGGCTGATATTGCCGTAATAATCTGTGTTACTGAAATTTCAACGGTACATCAGTTCTGGGGTGATAATGCACTTTGTAACGGACTGTATGTGCTTGGCCATGATACGCCGGAACATTTTTGTGATATGGCTGACAAAGCGGTTGAATCAGCCGGACAGAATACAGGTTCTCAGCAGACTGAATCTGGAGTATCTGCGGGAGGCCGGTCATCGGCCTTGTACAGAATGTCTGATACTGTTTTGCCTGCTGCAGAAGACCTGATAGAACTGACAGCCGGCGCATATGAGAGTGAACTTTTTACGCATTATATCATGGCAGCTGCATATGAGGCTGGTGTCCAGACATTCAGCCTCGATGAACTTGTTCAGCGTATGGTCCGGTGCCTGGCGGGTTTATGCAGTTATCACGGACTGGCAGTTATTGTGAATGATGATCCGGTCATTGAATATCTGGATATTGATCCGTCTCTCAGTGAACAGGAAACTGCTGATTTCCGACAGGTGTGTAAAGCGGATTTTACATCAAACACTAACGAACATAAAGGTGAATGGCAGACACGGTACATCACCGAATCCTGTATTGTGCCGAAGGGCGACCGGTGCAGATTAAAAAGCTATGAATATTTTGTACTGGCCGGTAATTCTTTTGCCGGTACGGTACATATTGCAAGCTGCGATGCTGACGGGTTTGATGAACGGTGTCATGATCGTATGGTATTCTTTACGGCAGTCTTCTCGCGTCTGCTTGAAATCGCTGTCCAGTACCGCAGAACGAAAAGGGCTGAGCAGCGGATGCGCATTGCTTTCAGCCGTTTTGTTCCACCTGAAATTATAGACAGCCTTACCGCAGGTGACAATTCGCTCGGTGCAACTATCGGAGAAAAGCGGAAAGTCGCCATTATGATTGCAGATATCAGAAATTTCACCGGTATAAGCGAAATAAACAAACCTGAAGACGTCGTCGCTTTTTTGAATCAGTATTTCACTGTTATGGTTAATATTATTAAGAAATGCGGCGGATCAATCGACAAATTCATGGGCGATGCCATTATGGCGCTTTTTGGTGCTACAAAAAGCTACGAGGACAATGGAAACAGAGCTGCCCGTGCTGCAGTCGAAATGATACAGGCTCTGAATACAATTGATACAGGCAGAATCTGTCTGCCGGAAGGTTTTAAGTTTATGATCGGAGTCGGTATTCATTACGGGGACGTAATAGTCGGATCTATCGGTTGTGCCGACAAAACAGATTATACCGTCATTGGAGACAATGTGAATCTTGCATCCCGTGTCGAAGGATTGACGAAACAGTATGGTATACCGATTATTATTACGGGAGCGGTAAAGGATGATCTTGGTGGGAAGTTTCAAACCAGACATCTGGACACTGTAAAAGTCAAGGGAAAGTCTGTTCCTGTGTCAATTTACGAACTGCTGCCGGAAGAAGAAGCCTTTCCTTCCGAGTTTATGCGTAATTATGAGAAAGCTGTCGAATTGTATCAGACTGGAGCATGGGGACTTGCCTCTCAGTACTTTTATAAAGCTCTGCAGAAATGTCCCGGGGATCGTGCAACTAAAATTCTCCTTGAACGATGTGAAGCCTATACAGCACTTCCTCCGGAAAGCTGGGATGGTGCTGTAACTCTGACATCTAAATAAAACAGCCCGGAGAAGGAAAACAGTATGGGAAAATATAGAAGAGAACAGAAGAATAAGACTTTTGAGAAACAGATGATGGATGCCGGACGAATACCGAATATTGCGGCGGCACTTATAGTTTCGTTGTATACCTTGTATTTTGCAGGGATTCCCTTCAATACACTAGGCCCGCAGAAGACGGCCGGATTAGGTCTGTTTGCCTGTTTTATTATCATTGTCCTCCAGTTTGGAGTAGCTCCCCGGACAAATCATTTCCTGACTGCAAAAATTACACAGCTGCTTGACCGCGGAGAAAACGGCGGACTTCCGGCTGCGGAGCGGACAGGTCTTGTTGAAAAACTTATGAGATGTCCGTCTGCAATCTGCATACAGGTAGTTCTGGTTTTTGTTCTGGGAATCGGATGCTGGATCATCTCGTTTTATTTATTGTTCGGCATAGATTTTTCGGTGACGGTGTTTTCTTTCATTGCCTGCCTGTTCGGAGCTTTCAATGCAGGCGTCCTTGCATATACCTATGCGGAACGTCTCTGCTCTCATTATGCAATGAAACTTGTCGCAGAAGGCGTTGATGATTCCGTAGTCGGGAAAAAACATTTCTTCGGGCCGGGAATAAAGCGGCTTGTTATATTGCACTGTATCATCCCTGCAGCCCTGTCTAATATCCTCCAGTTTTTCATAGTATGGAAAATATATCAGACAGATATATACCGGGAAAATCAGGCTCTCAATGCGGCATTGATCGTTATTCTGAATACAGTTCTCGATATCCTGTTGTCTGGTTTACTCTACAGGCAGGTTACGGGATCTATACAACGGATAACAACTATTCTTGAAAAAATGAATACCGGCACACTTTCGCAGGGCGGCTTTCTGCCGACCGATCTCGGAGATGAAACTGCATACAGTCTTTATCTTGTTAATGGCATTATCAGGAGACTTCGTGCAATAACAGATGATGCGGAAGCGACAGGCAGAAGCGTACTGTCTTCCATGCAGGAACTGTCCGTCACGTCGAAAGAAACCGCAGCGACTTCTGTGGAACAGGCAGCCGGTGTAAAAGAATGCGTAGCCACAATGGAAGATGCAGAATCTCTTTCACATACTATTTCAGGACGTATTTCAAACGTTGCAACGGCGGCAAAAACGGCAGCAACAAATACAGAAGAAAGTTTCTCAGTTCTCTCCGGTAACATGCAGAAAATGACTGAGATTACCGAAGCAAACCTTGAAACTATTACCGGTATAAAGTCATTGAGCGAAAAAATAGAAAATGTCTGGAGTATCGTTAATGTCATTAATACAATAGCGGATAAAACAAGAATTATTGCTTTTAATGCGGAACTGGAAGCCTCTACTGCGGGACAGGGAGGCAGAAACTTTCACATTATAGCAAATGAAATCCGCCGGCTGGCGGAATCGATTTCCGTTTCAACGCATGAAATACGGAACCGTATTACGGAAATTCAGCATTCATCTGATAATCTTATAATCGCCAGCGAGGGCGGTACCGGAAAAATACGTGAGGGAAGTGAACTTTTTTCTGCGCTGGAGGAGAAATTCAAAGGTATTCGTACTTCAAGTGAAATAACAGCCGAAAGTGCAGCAGAAATACAACAGATCATTGATGAGCAGGCTGCATCTTTCGTTCAGATCGTGACTACTTTACAGCAGATCAGTGCGGGTGTAGATAATTTTTCTGCAGCAACACAGACTATTAGTACTTCCGCGGAGAATCTCAGACAGATTACAGCGGAACTTGAAACAATTCAGCTTCAATCTGCAGGTGGTGAAAAATGAAGCATACATACACTGATTTTAAACACCGGATTTTCAGGGCTGGTATTCTGCCGAATCTGTTTTCCGCTCTTTTTATATTTCTGTATTCTGCCTGTATTATAAGTATGCCGCTTAGGATGTGGGGGCCGGTCTTTTGTATCGCTGTGCTTATTACAGCGGCCGCAGAATTTTTATTTGCCCCATTAACGAATATCCTTGTAACCGGCAGAATTTCCTGGCAGCTTGAGTACTGGAAAACAGAAAAAAGTGATGAGACTTTCAGAACTGATCTGCTCCGGAAAGTTATGATATATCCCCTTTTGAAGGGCTTGGAAACGTTCATCTACTTCCTTATTTGTGCCTTCTTTCTGGCTTTTGCATATGACAGGGTCATGCATCTTGACCGCTTTATTAATATGCTTTCAGTTGCAGGCTGCATTTTCGGAGCGTACATTTCGATGCTGCTTGCACTGGCTTTTTCAGAGAGGCTTTGTTCGGAAGAAGCAGAGAAGATTTTTTCGCAGGGAGTATCTGAAAACAGTGTAATGAAGCATCATTATTACGGACTTTCTCTGAAGACGCTGTTCATTCTTTATATTGTAATTCCGTCAGTATATTCGGGGCTCCTTGCTTTTCTTGTCATAAAGGCGGGGTATATACCTGTCATCATTCACGGAAACGGGACTTTTGTTTCTCTTAGTCTTTCAGCACAGGAACTTGAAGGCTTGTTTGTCCGTAATATTCCGTCACCTTCTCTGCAGATGCTGCGGATGGTATTTGTTTCATGTACTAATATCGTTGTACTTTCCGCGCTGGCGTTCCTGTATTTTCATCGTATGGCGGGGGATACTACACTGATGCAGAATGCCCTGTCGGAAATGAACAGTAGTAATATAACAGATGAAGTTCTTATACCGACAGACCTTTCAAACGAAATGTCATATACCATGTACCTTATTAACCGGACTCTTTTTCTTTTCCGCCGGATTCTTGAACATACTGCCGGAATTGGTAACAGAGTTATAAAATCGGTACAGGATCTTGTTATTATTTCAAGGGAAACCGCAAGTACTTCACTTGAACAGTCTGCCGGAGTCAAGGAAATACTTGCTACGATGGAGGAAACCGACCGGCTTTCTCATACTGTAGAAAACAAAATAGGAGAGGTTCATACGGTGGCTCTCAAAACTTCAAAAGATGTTGAATCCGGGGCAGAAACGGTCAGAGAAAATCTTTTGAAAATGCAGGAAATAACAGCAGCCAATAATACAACTATTGCGGGAATCCGGAGTTTGTGTGACAAGATTAACGGTATCTGGGATATTGTAACAATGATAAACAGCGTTACAGACCAGACAAAAATAATCGCCTTCAATGCAGAACTGGAAGCATCTGACGTAAGCGAGGCCGGCTGTGATTTCCGTAATGTTGCAGGTGAAATCCGTGCACTTGCAGACAATACGACGGTGTCAACGGGCAGAATAAAGGAACAGATACAGGAAATACAGACTTCGAGCGATAATCTTATTATTACAGCGCGGAGCTGCATGGAAAAAATTTCTGAAGGCGGCAGGCTTACACAGACATTTGAAAGCAGATTTGATGACATCCGCCGTTCATCTGAACAAACAGCTTCTTTTTCAGACGAAATTGGACAGATTATCACGCAGCAGTCAGCTGCATTTGAACAGATTGTTGTAACTCTCAGACAGATCAGTGCAGGTGTCGAGAATTTCAGCAGTTCTGCGCAGACCATATCAGGAGCTGCCGCTAATCTGAGGCAGGCCGCCGGTATGCTGGATAAACTTACTGATTCCGGTTTGGGAAAAATCCATTCAGAAGAAGGAGAAAAAAAATGACTCTCGAACAAAGGGTGTTCAGGGAAACGCTGGTTCTGAATCTTACCTGCGCTTTTCTGGTTTTTATATATTCTGCTGCGATTACCCAGTTCCGGCTTTCCTGGCTGTTACCGGCAGTTGTTATTGTGACCGGTATAGTTATTGTGACACAATTTACTGTTGCACCGTTTGTAAACCATATTTTTTCACACAGCCTGTCGGTCAGAATTGAAGACTGGAAAAAAAACGGTCTTGATGAAAAAGGTCGTACACTGCTGCTGGAGGCTGTCGTTCATTTTCCGGAAAGAATGAGACTGGAAAATGTGTTACTTTATTTTATCTGCTCCTGTTTCCTGTATCTGCTGTATGACCGGATTCTTGCGATACCGTACTATGTGAACATTATGTCATACGCTGCCTGTCTGTTCGGTACCTTTGTGTCAGGTTTCATAACTGAAAATTTCTGGAGAAAACGGTGTTCTGCTATAGCCTGTACAATAGTGGCGCAGGGAATTAATGATGAGTATGTCATGCGTAAAAAGTGTTTTGGACTGCCGCTCCGCAGACAATTAGTTGAACACATAATCGTACCTGTCTGCTGTACCGCTGTTATATCAATTCTGATACTTGTTATGTCGTACGTTCCTTTTGATAATCCGTCGTTATGGCCCCTGAAATCGGCCCAGCTTACAAGAATGATTCTTGTCCTTGTTATAAATTTTCTTATTCAGGCAGTACTTGCCGTATTGTTTTATGCACATATACAGGATACAAACAAAAGTATGTCTCTTCTACTGGAAGTGATGAAAAAAGGAAATGTACTAAATGCCTCTGTCGTGAATACCGATCTCAGTGACGAAATCGGATATAATTTTTATCTGGTAAACCGGATGCTTTTTTTATTCCGCACTATTCTTAAACGCTCTACCGATATTGGGCGGATTATTCTGGAGTCGTCTGCAGATCTTATAACTGTATCGAATCAGACTTCAGCATCGGCACTTGAACAGTCCGCAGGTTCCCGCGAAATTGTTGCTACTATGGAGAATGTGAACAAACAGTCCCACGATATTGCATGCCGGATAGATGATGTTGTTGCAGCTGCCCGGAAAACAGCAGCCGACGTTGTTTCAGGTTCTACCGTACTCAAAGAGCATCTTGAAAAAATGATACATATATCTGAAGCTAGTGAATCTACTATACGCGGAATACAGGAACTCGGACGCAGAATAAACGGAATATGGGAAATTGTAACGCTCATCAGTTCTATTGCTGACCAGACAAAAATAATTGCATTTAATGCAGAACTTGAAGCTGCAGGAGTTCATGATGCGGAAAACGATTTCCGTACTGTTTCCGTTGAAATAAGACGCCTTGCAAATAATACGATGGACAGTACCGAAGAAATTAAGGAACGAATCAACGAAATACGTACCGCATCGGACAATCTGATCACGCTTTCTAAAAGCGGATCTGAAAAAGTCGCTCATGTCATGGAATTTACTGGTACTCTGGAAGAAAAATTTACGCATATCAGTACATCAGCAGAGACCAATGCAGGTGATGACGAAGAAATAAAACTGCTGGTCCGCCAGCAGACAGCTGCTTTTGAACAGATAGTTGTTACACTCAAACAGATCAGTGCCGGAGTTGACAGTTTTACCGGAGCAGCCCGGCGTATTACCGGAACCGCTTCAAAACTTCATGCAAGTGCCGATGAGCTCGGAATAGCGGATAAAGACATAGAAGCAGATACCTCAGAGCAGATATCAGGACAGAATAATACGGTGCAGAAAGCGGGGCATATATATGAATAATACACAGGAACCATTTAATAAACGCATACTGCGCGAAGGTATGAAACCTAATTTATGTGCAGCGCTTCTGATTTTCATTTATGCTGCTTTCTTTATTTTTCTGAGACTCCGGCAGCTGCCGTGGGCCGTACTTATTGTTGCTGTAATCGTTGCATTTGCAGAGTTTGTTTTTTCTCCGCTTACAAACAGTATTCTTACAAAAAAATTATCAGAACGTATAGCAGAATGGCAGAACGGTTCTCCGTACGATTATAGAGACCGGACCGCATTATTTGAAGACGTCATGGAATTTCCCGTAAAAAAAGCATTTCAGACATTTGTGTATTTTTTTATCTGTGCAACACTCATGGCTCTGGGATATCATTTTGTACCGGCAATGGGTATAGACTGGAAAACAGATTCCATGTCTTATGCAGCCTGCCTTTTCGGATCGTATAATGCAGGGCTGCTTACTCTGGCCTATTCAGAACGAGTCTGTTCTGAATATGCTGAAAAACTTGCAGGACAGGGAATTGATGAAAAGTACGCGGAAGAAAAAAAGCAATTCGGGCTGCACCTGATTTCCCGCTGTATTTTATATCTGATACTGCCTGTTCTTTTTTCTGCCGTTCTTGCTTTCCTTGTTCTTTTGCAGGGGTACGGTTCCGTGAACGGCTGCCTTCCTACTCCCTTTATACAGATCAGCCGTATGTGCGGAATCTGCATTATTAATATGTCTATATGCTGTGTCCTGGGATACCTTTTTTACCGTCAGATAAAAAAAAGTACGGAACGGCTCGGCTCAATGCTTAACGATGTCCTTGTAAAAAAATCTTCGCAGATATTCGTACCAACAAATATCTGCGACAGAATGCAGTATAATATATATCTTTTGAACGGTATTATAAATCAGTTTCATGAGCTTTTGTTAAAGAATGCCGGTGTAGGCGCCGCTGTCCGTAAAAATTCTGCAGATCTTTTAGAGGTAACGGGTAATTTTTCTTCAACATCGCTCGAACAGAGTGCGGGTGTTAAGGAAATTGTTACAACAATGGAAGATTCAAATGCCCTGTCCCGCAATATATCCGGAAGAATTTCCAATGTTGCGTCGGGGGCGGAGCAGACAACCGTAGACGTTGCATCCGGCATAGACATTCTGGCTCAGAATGTCCTGCAGCTGCAGGAATTGAATCATTCCAACGCGGAAATAAACGAGGGCATCAGACTGCTGAGCGCGCAGATTGACGGTGTCCGTGATATTGTTAATAGTATAAATGAAATTGCAGACCAGACCCGCATTATTGCATTTAATGCGGAGCTTGAAGCTGTCCGGGCAGGTTCTGCCGGACGTAATTTCCATATAGTAGCAGCGGAAATCCGCCGGCTGGCTGACAGTACGATGAAGAGTACGCAGGAAATCAGGCAGCGGATTACTGATGTCCAGAATGCATCCCGCGATCTGGTTTCCGTATCTGCAAACGGAACTGCCAGTATTGCAGACGGTATGCATATGGCGCAGGAGCTTGAAACTCATTTCAATGATATAAAATCATCCGCCGACATAACGTCCGGAAAATCTGCAGAGATAGCACATATTATTGAGCAGCAGACCGAGGCTTTCAGTCAGATCGTCGTAACGCTCCGCCAGATAAGTACCGGTATCGATAACTTTACAGATTCAACACACATGATAAATACAGCCGCTGCAGAAATGGAGAAACAGTCAGAACTTCTTTCCGGTCTGCAGTAATGTTCTGTTTTTTTGTCAGTCTGCGGTAAGTTCTGCAAGAAATTCGCCGAGCAGTACTGCTCCCGTGCCTGCAGCAAGGCTGAGGAGTGCGTACACGGCCGCTGTTGTTCCATGTCCTTTTTCAAAAAGAGAAAGTGTTTCAAGTGAAAACGTTGAAAATGTTGTAAAACCCCCACAGAATCCGGTTTTGAGCAGCAGCAGCAGTTTTGCCGGAACTCTGCCGGCCGTCTGTCCTGCCCGGAGAACGGCAAACGTTGCAATAAATCCGATAAGAAGCGCCCCTGCAATGTTCGTTATGAAAGTCTGAAAAGGAAAGTCCGTTTTCAGAGGTACAAGACTTATTGCATACCTTAACACAGATCCAAGCGCACCGCCGGCCGCGACATACAGTATATTTTTGTACATGGCACAACTCCTTTCGGGAGGGTTTTAAACAAAAAAAACTGATGCCCTGCTTTACGCAGAAGTCATCAGCTTTTTGCAGTTTTAAACAGTATGTTTTATTACCGTTCAAGGGAGAACTTCATTCCCTCTGGAAATAATACAGGTCATACACCGGATAGTCAACAGTCTCATATACCTGCCAGCGTTCCATTTAAATATGGATGCCTGCGTATGTTTCTTCACTCAGATACGGTTCAACAGAAACTGCGTCTTTTTCTGCCGCAGAGGCAGGTGCGCCGAAAGTTCTGAACATTTTCTCCAGTAACCTGCAGTGCATTTCCACCTGCCGGACAACATTTTCTCCCGTTTCTGTTAACCGGAGCGTACTGCATCGTGTGGTTTCGTACGGACACAGAAGCCCTTCCTTTTCGAGCTGCCGCAGCATAATCGAAACGCTTGCTTTGCTGACATTCAGATAGTGCGCAAGTGTAACCGCCTTTACGTCTGTTTCCATAGTCTGAAGTTTTTTTACCGCACACAGATATTTCTTTTTTGCCGGTGTAATATACATTATATCCTTTCCCTCTGCTAGAGTAATTTCCTGATATTATCAAGACCAATCTTTCCACCCGTAATACCGATATAAACGGCAGCCGGTATACAGACCATAGAATCGAGCGGCATCCTGATAACAGGTGAAAAAAATACGGCAGCGACGGTAGCCGCCGTTATACCGCAGTCTATAAGACTGTCGGCCGTAATTCCTTTAAGAAGATCCGATTTTACGGATATATTTGTCAATGCAGACAGAACTGCCAGGAACAGCTTACCGAGACTGCTGCAGAAAACGGCAGCAAGTACTACGCCGGGAACGACCTTTCCGAGTGAATAACCGGCGATACATCCTGTTACGGCTGATTTCAGAAGTGACGCGGCAGACATACATAAAAGAAAAGAAATAAATAAACCGCTGATATATTCCATACGCGAATAACCTGAAGGATGTGTTTTGTCAGGTTTTTTCTGAGCCATCGCAAATCCGGTAACAGCGACTGCAGCTGTTCCTGCATCAGTCAGATTGTTTACACCATCCGTAAGAATGGCAATATTGCCGTACAGCGTACCTATGCAGAGTTTTCCTAGTGCAAGCAGCCCGTTCAAGATGATTCCCGTAATACCTGTCTGAAGTCCTTTTTGCAGCCTGTTTTCCTGCCTCGTCATGTCTGCTGTCATAATGAAGAATCATCCTCCTGGTCAAAAGGAAATCCCCTGAATCTGTCATGATGGTGATGCCGTCTCCTGCAATACGGATCAATGTCTTCCGGCATACAGTCCTGTATCAGTTTCTGCAGAATTGCAGACAGTGTATTTTTCTCATCACTGGTAAGACAGTCAAAAAAGCCGGAACTGTCATCTGCTGAATCATTTTCCCATTCGTCAGCAGCTTTCCGGCCAGCGTCTGTAAGCGATACAAGCACGGAGCGTTTATCAGTTTCGTCCTTTGTACGTGTCAGATATCCGGCATTTTCCATTTTATTCAAGAGTTCACTCAATGATGCAGGCCGTATTCCGCATACGTCGAGCAGTTCTTTCTGAGATACAGGGCTTTTCAGACGAAGCAGGGCAAGGATTCTGCGCTGTCCGGGGCTTCCCGAAAAATGGCGGCTGTAATATCCGGATTCTTTCCGCTGCATCATTTCATTACGTAACAGCAGTCTGGCTGCCGTGTGGAATTTTGTTGTTAGTGAAATAGTTTCATTCATACGTACCTCCTTCGTAAATAATTCGGTACCTTATATTAAGGTACCGAATTAAATATACCCAAAGACAGTCATTCTGTCAAGTTAATTAGGTACCTGATTAATTACCTCATACCGCCTTCTGTAAATTTAACTGCAATGTGAGCGTTGCTTGTTTCGGCGGAAAGTTGTTTAGTCTGTTCAGGAAACGTCCAGTCTGCCGGAAGTGTATTTTGTCCGTTACTCGTATGGCTGTGTATTGCATAATTACGCGCGTCTCCATCAATCAGTGCATTTATAGATCCGTTGTTTGTCTTAAAGATAATCGTATCAGCTTTTACCCGGTCTGCATTGATCGATGCGTTGTCAGTATGAAGATCAAGACCGGCAGGGAATGTACAGCTGTTTGCGGTGATCCGTCCGTTATTCGTTTTGATTTTACATGTCTGTCCCGTGCAGTTCTCCAATTCGACTTTTCCGTTCGACGTATGGGCACTCAGCTTTCCGCATTCCGTTCCGGAGACAACAATGCGGGCGTTATCAGTCGTAAATGTTCCGCTTTTCAGGTGTCGGAGATTTTCTACCGTAAGGCGGGCGTTGTCTGTTTGTACTGAAACATCTCCGCTGAATGATTCTGGTATTTCAAGCGTAATACCACCATGTGCATGGAACAGTCCGAACCAGTTGAACAGATGGAACGGAATAGAATGAATGAATGTATAGACCCCGTCTGCTTCCGATACTGAAATTTTGTCGGTCGGCAGCGGATCGAACAATACGCGGACTCTCCCGGCCGGTACACTCCGTACATCAACATGAATGTTCTGTGCTGAAACTATGATTGTTTTAACATCTCCTGCTGCGGTATATCGGGACGGTTCGGAATCCGGTATTCCTGCGTTTTTTGCAGGAAGGCTGTCTGCAGCTT
Organism: Treponema sp.; assembly: GCA_023231445.1. Taxonomy (GTDB): domain Bacteria; phylum Spirochaetota; class Spirochaetia; order Treponematales; family Treponemataceae; genus Treponema_D. The sequence goes on from JALNVF010000045.1 coordinate 15,077, forward strand.
TTTTATATTCAGCACATATCTGCAGGGCAATATCAGCCGGTGAACCAAGATCCTGGATAACCGCATCTTCTGCAGCGCCATTTTCTACTTTATCGCTGATCATTTCAGTGTAGTATGCAATAACTTTTTCCCGTTCTTCCTTATTGAGGGATACCAGATTCTCTGTAAGTTTCTGCAGGAATATTTCTTTGTTCATTTTTTGTCTCCTATAAAAAAATCTTCATTAGTGGTACGCGGGTACGGCGCGAACCGTAGTTTACGTGTCAGGCATTTTCGACAAATGTGTAAATTTTACGCATTTCTTCAGATTCATTCAGAAAGGCCTGTACTTTTTCCAGACCTGACTGCTCAATTTTGTAATATTTCCGGGTCCGCCCGTTATATTCTTCACTGTAGGTGGAAACAATTCCGTTGGTTTCCAGCCTTCTGAGTATCGGATACAGCGTCGATTCGGAAATTTCTATGCATGACGACACATCGCTTATTATACGGTACCCGTAAGACGGTCCTTTTTTGAGCGCGGCCAGCACACATATTTCAATAACTCCTTTTTTTCTTTGAATATCCATACGACTCCTTATAAGGATACTATGTAATGCAAGCTATGTAAAACATAGTATATAATGCATAGTATATATATTTACTTATATTGTCAAGCTCTTATTGAACAAGTAGTACAGAAGGTCTACGATACTGATGCATCCGTTTTTTTTCGGAGGAATTATGAGATGTACAGTGCTTGTTGAGAATTCTTCAGAAAGAGAAGATCTTGTTTCTCAGCACGGATTTTCCCTTTTTATTGAAACTTCCGGCAATACCATTCTTCTTGATGCAGGGCAGGATGATACATTTGCACGGAATGCAGTCGTTCTGGGAAAAGATATTACCTCAGTATCTGCGGCTGTCTGCTCCCATGCGCATTATGACCATGCAGGCGGTTTCTGCTCGTTCTGTTCAATAAACAAAACAGCTCCTGTGTATACCTATTGGAAACCCGGAACATTATGTTTCAGTACGGCTCATGCGGCTCCCGGAGAAGGACCTCGTTTTATCGGATGGAGCGGAGCAGACACCTGTAAAGACAGAATCCGCGTGATAAGCAGAAGTGCACCTGAACAGATTGTTCCCGGAATCTGGATTATACCAGTTGTTGTGCATAACGGAGCGCTGCCTTATAAGGATAAAATGCTTTTTATAGAACAGGATGGCAGAATGATGCCGGATGACTTTACTCACGAGTGTGTTCTTGCGGCGGAAACTCAAAAAAACGGGTCCGCAGGATTTGCCCTTTTCAATTCCTGTTCTCACAGCGGTGTCATAAATACGATTGAAAGTGTCAGGCATTTTTTCCCCCGTATTCCGGTTTTTTCATATACAGGAGGATTCCACTTTCCCTGGAACAGGGGGGAAACGATACCCCAGGAAGACCTTACGGGCATGGATGAACTTGCTTCTTATACGGCTTCGTCCTGTATGGAGCTGTATTCCGGTCACTGCACGGGGGAAGGTGCGCAGGAGTATCTGGAAGACCTCTGCGGCAGTCGTTTTCACCGGCTGCATACCGGTATGATATTTTCCGTGTAATGTAATAGAGAGAACATCTTTTTTTCCGCTCAAAGGAATTATATATTCCTCCTCTGCCGTGTTGACAAACGGAGCCATTCCGGGATATACCAGTTTTCTTGAATAATATGCAAGTTGTTTGCATATTATCAGGGAGGCCCGTATTATTCATGCACTGACACTTTTTACTGGGACATGGCTTGAAGCTGTGCCTTTCCTGCTGCTTGGAATTATATTTTCTGCAGTTGTGCACGTAATTGTTCCGGACGGATTTCTGCAGAAAGTGTTTCCCCGGAATCCCGTCCTGGGAATATGCTTTGGCGTTCTCGGCGGTTTCTTTCTTCCTGTCTGTGACTGTGCATCAGTTCCCGTTTTCCGCTCGCTTGTAAAGAAAGGAATACCGCTGCCTGCGGCTGCCGCCTTTTTAACGGCAGCTCCGATTATAAATCCTGTTGTTATGCTGTCTACGTGGTACGCATACGGAGGGAACGGCAGAATAGTTCTGGCACGTTCAGTTTTCGGTATCATCTGTTCCACACTTATTGCATCCACATTCCTTTTTAAAGATGCATCAGATTTCATACCACCGGAAAAAGAACAGAATGAGTGCTGCGGGGGGATTTCCGGTATGAATCAATCTTTTTCAGAGAAAACCGCTTCCGTCATTTCATACAGCTGCAGTGAGTTTATTGAGGCAGGCAGCTGGCAGTCTGCTGGTATTGCCGTTGCGACGTTATTCCAGCTGCTTGCAGGCAGCGGCAGTACATCATTTTTATCTTTTCATTTATTCCGTCCGTCCGGGCCTGGACTGTTTTTATCAATCGCACTTATGATGGGGATTGCGTATCTGCTTTCTCTTTGTTCAACTTCGGATGCTGTTATCTGTTCTGTCATCGGAAAAAATTTTCCGCCTGTTGCACAACTTGCTTTTCTTGTTTTTGGACCCATGATGGACATAAAGAATACTATACTGCTCGGAGGAATGTGTTCATGGAAGTTGTCCGCACGAATGGTCCTTACGACTTTTGTCGAGTGTTTTTGTGTAATGGCTGTATTTGCCGTTTTCGGAAGCGGAGTAAGAATCTTATGAAAAACAGACACATACATTTTATTGCCGCCGGAATAGAAACTACTGTTTTTTTCTGGATCGGAATACTGCTTATTGGTATAGTAACACGCAACATAACACGGTTTTTCGTCGTACACCGGTTAAAACCGTTTATCTTCGGTTCCGGTATCGTCTTTCTGCTGTGGGGAATACAAAGGCTGCGGCAGTTTTCATCTTCTGACAGGCAGAAACAGGCCATGATACATCACGACAGAGCATATTTTTTTCATCTTGGTGTATTTCTTGTTCTTACTGTTTTTGTGAGTATTCCGATATTCCGGTATTTAAAAACCGGTACAAAGGCAGCAAACACTCTTTCCCTTACCGGACCGGAAGGCCCCATATCTCACGACCAGCTTGATTCACAGGTACGGCGGTATTCTGACAGTCAGTTTAATGCAGTTGAATCAGCGCAGAATTCTTCACAATCTGCTGCTTCGTATCAGAATGCCGTTCAGCATTCGTTTACCACGACCTCTGATGACCTTCTGCACGGATACTATCCGGAAGAGAAAAAAATACTGATCAGCGATACAGAGGGTGCCGGATGGATCAAAGAAATCGAAAATCATACATCGTCTTATATCGGATGGTCAGTTACCGTGAAAGGATGTGTTGTGAGCGATCCTTCAATCTTCAGCCGGGGAATGTTCTGTCCTTCCCGGGAACTCATGACGTGCTGCGTTGCAGATCTTTCTCTTATAGGATTTACCTGTCTTTATGATCCTGACGGACCGTTTAGCGGTCTTATACGCGACGGAACATGGGTGAGTGTAACGGGAACGGTAAAACAGGGCGAATATCAGGGGCAGCCGGAACCGCAGCTTGTTTGTACCTCGGTTATAAAGGCTGATCCTCCTGCGGATCCGTATCTATATCCTTAATTACTATGGTATATACACGCTATGGCATTCGTTAACCGGAAAATTCTATAAGAAGAAACAAAAAAATATTGTATTCGATTTGTTTTTGCGTTATACTACCGCCAGAATCAGGGATAACAAGTGTCTGTTATAATGTGTGTCCATTTTTTGAGGTCAATATATGCAGAAAAAAAACCAGACAGAAGAATTAAATGTAGTTTTTAACAAACTGATTGTCGATTACAAGACACTCCGCCTTTCTCTCGCAGATATATATAATCAGTCCCAGAATATCCGTGTTTTATCTTTTAACTCCGCAATAGAAGCGGCCAGAGCAGGACAGGCCGGAAGCGGATTTAAAATCATATCGGAAGAAATACGGAATATCTCAGAAAAAAATGATGCCGGAAGTCAGGCGAGTAACGCGGTTGTCGACAGTATTGAAAAAAAAATGTACGACCTTATCGGTATTCGTACTGCTGATGTTGCTTTCGATATTATTGATAAAATAGACAGAAACCTTTTTGAACGGTATTGCGACGTGCAGGCGTGGGCGACGTTCGGTAAAATAATTGATGCCTGCAGCATGCCTTCGGAAGAGACATATGAGAAGGCCCAGAATGTGCTCGAACGGATGGTACGCATTTATGAAGTGTATCACGATGCCATTTTAACAGATATGAACGGAATAGTGATTTGTGCCGGAGTCCGGAAGGAACTGAGGGGGGCGGATCTGTCAAACAGAGAATGGTTCAAGACTGTCTGTGCGGAAAAAAAGATTATATATTCCGACATGTACTACTCTTCATCCCGCAAAACATGGGCTGTTGCCTACACCTGTCCCGTTATCGGAGCCGACGGAAGTATGATCGGTGTCCTTTCCACCCGGTTCAACTGGCAGTATATTTTAAATATTGTCGATGAGTCAAAAGTATCTCCCACCGGAGAAATCTGTGTTATTAACAGTGAAGGTACCGTTATAGCTTCACGTAACAGATCTGATATTCTTAAACGAAATCTTTCAGATACAGAAGCATTTCATCAGCTTTCATCGGATATTCCGTACGGTTTCTGCTATACAAAAAATGCAGGTTCTTCTTTCTCTGTATTCGGATTTGCCCATACATGCGGGTATAATTCATATCCCGGAAAGAACTGGTCGGTCATTATCAGGGAAGAATACTGACGAGTATTTTTCCCTGACTTTTCAAGGTCGATTATGAATCAGACTTTGAACTGATCAATCTGATTACCGATGCGCTCAATCGTACCGTTTACATTCAGCGATATTCCGTCAAGTGCATTACCATTTTCGTTTATCTTCCGTGCACCCGTTTCCATTTCCGTAACTTTTTCTTTCATTGACGACGTTGCATCCTGAAGCCGCTTAACTTCATCAAGAATGGCTTTCTGTCCTGCGCTCATCTCTGATGAAGCAGTGCGTACTTCTGCCGTACTGTCATTCATCATGTGAAGTGCATCTCCTATCTGTTTTGAGCCCGACAGCTGTTCTTCCATAGCATTTTTTATCTGCATGACAAGCGTGTCAGTTTCCTTTATATTCTCCGATACTGATCCGAACGCACTTGTTGTTTCTGCGGAAGCAGACACAACTGTTCCGATTGATTCCTGAATTTTTTTGAGTTCATCACCGATTGTTTTTGACTGAGCCGTCGATGTCTCTGAAAGCTTTCGTATTTCATCTGCTACGACACTGAATCCCTTCCCGGCTTCTCCCGCATGAGCTGCCTCAATTGCCGCATTCATTGCAAGCAGGTTTGTCTGGCTTGCAATGCTTGCAATTGCCGCATTTGCATCTTCAAGCATTTCAGACTGGCTGGAAATCTGTTCAATCTGCTCGCTGACCCGTTCCTGTTTAGACATCCCGTCTTTAGAACGCTCTTCGAGTGAAGAGAAAGATTGAGCCATCTGTTCAACCGATTTATTGACACTGCCGATATTGCCTATCATCTGTTCGACCGCGGCAGAAGCCTGTGCAATTCCGCTTGCCTGATTTTCAATCATTTTTTCGAGAGAAACAATATTCTGTGAAATTTCAGTTATAGCACCTGCCGTTTCTTCGACACTGGAAGACTGGTTCGTTATTTCATGCTTCACGCTGTCTATATCGGAAAGTATCTGCGTTATTGCACTTGAAGTTCCCTCTATACTTGATCTTAACGTATCTCCGCTTGTTGAAAGCTCATCTTTTGACGTTTTCAGATCAGTCATAATACTCTGAAGTTTATCTACGAATTTATTGAATCCGGTAACAATTGAGCCGATTTCGTTGTTGACAGTCTTATCGATACGTTGTGTTAAATCCGCGTTTCCGGATGCAATATTCAGAATAGATTTCTCGACATTTTTAAGCGGCTTAATAACGTTCCATGCAGTCAGTGCCGTTATAAGAATGAGTATAACCACAAAAATAAGGCAGAGAATGGCAAGTGTTTTTCCAAGTTCCATCGCAGTCTGTGTTACTTCACTTTCCGGAACAACCGCAACAAGAGCCCATGAGGTATTTTTTATCGGTCCGAAGAATCCGTACGACTTCTGCCCTTTTGAGTTTATAAGAGTTTCTGATCCCGATTCCCGTTTCATCATGCGTTTTACGGCGGTACGTATCCCGGGGTCTGTACTTTCGTTCATGTTTTTCATAATAAGCTCAGTGGACGGATCGGCGAGGCATATGCCGTCCCCGTCTATGATGGTAAGATAGCCGGTCGTACCAACCTTTACGGTTTCTACAATTTCCTGCAGATGAACGAGTGTAACGACTCCGGCAAAAAAACCGAGCTTTTTATGATTTTTATCATATGCAGCGACACAAACCTGATAGATAAGCGAATTATCAAGTCTTGATTTTATCGGATTGCTTATGAAAAAATCTTTTCCTTCCTTTGTCATTGCTTTGACATAAGGCCTGTCTGACAGATCTATATCCTGCCCTGAATCACTCTGCGACAATCCGTCCATGTGACAGAAAAGAATGCTGGTGAAATCGGTTGAACGCCGGTCTGTATTTTTCCGTATCCAGTTTACAACACCTTCAATGTCTCCGTTTTTTACAAAATCGGACTCAGTGTACAAATGTATTTCGCGTATAAACTGCTGATTCCATGAATCGATTGCATCTGCATATACCGGAACCATTCCGCTGATATTATTGGAAATACTT
>JALNVF010000046.1 GCA_023231445.1 Treponema sp.
GTACATTTCATGAAATCCGTACTGGGTATAGATATGTACAGCGTTTTTCCATACGTCGTTTACGAGCAGGACTGCTTTTGTAAGTCCTGGATTATGTTCAGTGAACCATTCCACCGAAGACGAGAAAAGGCTGTGCCCGGTACCTTTTCCGCGGTACTGCGGAAGCAGGGCAAACGAACTCAGATAAATAACAGACCCGTCCGGTACAGAGGAGTGTTCCGCAGAATGATTAAGTGAAAAAGCACTGCCGTCTGAAGGAACATCCGACCAGCGTTCTGCTGAAAAATATCCGGTGGTTTTATGCGACTGTTCATCCTCGAATATGATGAAGCAGTTTCCGCAGACGCGTATCCGTTCTGCAAAAACCTCTTTCGTTTCCTGTATGGCAGGAATGAACGAGGCCCTTTCAATCTCCATAACAGCCGGCAGGTCCTGTACGGTAACCCGTCTGATAATCATGAGTTTTATTATAAGGAAGTGCAGAAAAATGTCTATTGACAAATTAGAGATTTTTGCATACTTTAAAACAGTAATGCTTTTACAAGATGACCTGACCGAGTATGAGTCGTATCTTATGCAGTCGTTTCTCAGCGCAATGAACACGACAACCCGTCTTCCTGAATCCCTTAACTATATCCAGCACGGAAGTACGTCTGTGTATGAGCACAGCGTTAATGTCGCCTGTACGAGTCTTAAAATCGCATATTTTGTAAAGAAGACACTGCATTTTTACATTGACGTACATTCGCTTGTCCGCGGAGCGCTTCTTCATGATTATTTTCTCTACGACTGGCATGAAAATGAATCCTGGCACCGGTGGCACGGGTTCCGCCATCCGTTTTTTGCACTTATGAATGCGCGGAAAGTCTGTTCCCTTACACCGACCGAAGTCGACATAATCGTCCATCATATGTTCCCTCTTACGCTTATACCTCCCCATACACCGGAAGGAATCATCGTAATGATTGCGGACAAACTCTGCGCTCTGTACGAGACGTTCCGGATGAACGAAAAGAAAGCCTCTCTCTGGCAGCGCCGCTGGTACAGGCAGCTCCGTCCCTGCCTTGCTACAATCAGCCCAAAATAGTACAATTATTCCACTGATTCTATTTACAATTGGGGTAATCTTATGAACAAGGCTCTTGAAGAACTTAAGCAGCGCGGGTTTTACGCACAGTGTACGGACGCAGACAGACTGTCGGCACGCATGGATGCAGGTCCTATTACATTTTATGTGGGATGCGATCCGACTGGTCCGAGCCTTCACATCGGACATATGGTTCCTTTTTTTGCACTCCGGCATCTCAGGGAGGCGGGAAACATCGGTATTGCGCTTGTAGGCGGCGGAACGGCACGTATCGGCGATCCGAGCGGAAAGACCGAAATGCGGAAAATGATTTCCTACGAACAGATTGACGACAATGTGAAGCATATCGAGGCACAGCTCAATAAATTCATAGGATTCGACAACAAGACGGCCTATGCGGACAACAATAAGAACTGGCTGGCGGACCTTAACTATATAGACTTTCTCCGCGACATAGGTTCCTGTTTCAGCGTGAATAAAATGCTTTCATTTGAAGCATACAAACAGCGCCTCGAACGGGGACTTTCTTTTATCGAGTTCAACTACCAGCTGCTTCAGGCGTATGATTTTTACATGCTGCATCAGCGGCATAACTGTGCGCTTCAGATAGGCGGTGATGACCAGTGGGGAAATATTACGGCCGGTGTCGATCTTATCCGCAGAAAAATGGGTGGAACGACCGAGCTTAACGATATGCATGAATGTTTCGGGCTGACATTTCCGCTCATTCTGCGTGCCGACGGTAAGAAAATGGGTAAATCGGAAAAAGGTGCCATTTTCCTTGACCCGGCACTCACAAGTGTATTTGACTTTTTCCAGTACTGGCGAAACGTACCTGATGCCGATGTCCGCCGTTTCCTGCTTCTGTTTACATTCCTCAGTGTGGAAGAAATCGATAAAATCTGTGCCGGTGATATAAACGAGGCAAAAGAACGTCTTGCATATGAAGCGACACTCGTTATTCACGGACAGGAAGAGGCCGACAAAGCTTTGTCCGGAGCAAAAGCAGCGTTCAGCGGTGAAGGCGATAAAGCCCACATGCCGACAGCGGAAATTTCAAAACAGACGGTGGAACAGGGTATGAATGTCGTTGATTTATTTGCGGCAGCCCAGCCGGGGACGACAAAGAGCGACAACCGCCGTCTTGTAGAGCAGGGAGGCGCATCCGTTAACGGTACCACCGTCAAAGACGTTCACGCGGTGATTACGTTGAAAGATGCCGACAATGATGGCGAGTTTATCCTGAAAGCTGGCAAAAAGAAGATCATACGGATTATACTGAAGTAATTTCATAAAGAATCCCATGAAGCAGAACTGTTTTTTTACTCCATGGGATTTTTTTGTATTGTCTTTATTAGTCCATCAGATAGTTATAATCGGGAGTATTTTTATCCTGTTTTTGTTCTGTCTGCTGTTCGTTAGTATGCTGCTGTGTATTATCGTTAAGAAAATTCAAATCAAGAGAAAGCGGTGACGAATTTATTTCGTCAGTAAAACGCTGACCCGACTTATACATTTCTTTTTCAAGCCTGTCATAGAAGAGTGCTGTTGAACTTGAATTTGAATGAATGGTACAAACTTCCGTCGGCTCCGTTCCTGAGAGGAACCACTGTGTTGTGACAGGACATTCCGGTGTAGGCAGTAGTCCGCTGTCAGCACATACGGTGACTTTTACGACACCTGCTGCCGGCATTGCAAAATCTTTATACGGCAGACCTTTGTGTATTTTCCCCATGAATTCACCCATCGCAATACCTGCAAGCGTTGCACCTGTAATATGCAGCCCCAGTGAATTTCCGGGTTTGTCAAAACCAAACCAGAAAGCTGAGGTGTAGTACGGCGAGAAAGCAACGGTCCATGCGTCTGCCCAGTTCTGTGTAGTTCCTGTCTTTCCTGCAAGCGGAATCGTGTAGGAACGTCCTTTATCATTTTTGTAGGTAAGCTGTGCACCCTGGCCGATAAGCGTTCCCGATTGCACGGTATTTTCCAGCATCTGCGTCATAACGAATGCCGTCTGCGGCGAGATAATCTGTATGGAACTACCTTTTGCCTGCTGTGCTTTCCGTATATCAAGTTCCGGATTCAGCACTACGTTTCCGTTCCGGTCTTCAACAGTACGTATTGCCATAGGCGTGACTTCTTTGCCACTGTTTGCAAAAATTGCAAAGGCCCTGGCCATTTCAACGGGGCGCACTGAACATACGCCGAGACCTAACGGGTAAACAGGAAGGAAATGTCGTTCTGTAAGTTCATTCTGCGGAATACCAAGCAGTGATGACGTACGTTCGATTGCAGCATCAAATCCTATGCCGTCCAGAACTTTGAGTGAGGGAACGTTCATCGAGTGGGCGAGTGCATACCACAGCTGTACGTTGCCTTTCCATTCACCCTTGAAGTTCTGCGGAATATACGGTGTTCCATCTGATTTATGAAAAACAACAGGTGTGTCGGATATTTCTGTTGCCGGAGTAAATTTTCGTGAATCAATTGCGGCGGAATAGTAAAGAGGTTTGAACGTAGACCCCGGCTGCAGTTTCGACTGCACTGCTCGGATAAGCTGATTATCCTGATCATATTTACTGCCGCCGACGAGCGCAGTTATGTAACCCGTATCATTCTGGAGTGCTATCATTGTGCCTTCGATCGTTGTTTTTTCGTCTTCCTGCATTGATATCGAGTTTGCTTTATTGACAATTCCGACTTTCAGACTTTCCAGACCGAACATCATTGAATATACATCAAGAATCGGATTAATTTGATTTACGAATGTGTCATTTGCTATCTGCATTGATCGTTCTTTGGACATTTTCATGCTGGGCAGATTAAATACGAGAGAGAGAAGTTCCGAAAGCGGAACATATGTTTTAAACGCAGTTGAAGATCGGTTAGACTGTTCCCGTTTCCATGTTCTGTTTGCATATGCAATATAACGCTGCATAACGTCCGTTGCGGCAGCCTGCTGTGTAAGGTCAAGCGTTGTGTTTACCGTAAACCCGCTTGTATAAATATCTTCGGCTCCGTAAATCATACCTCCGAGTTCCCTCCGTACGTATTCACTGAACCACGGAGCCCTGTCGTCCCGCATGAAATATGCCGATGAACTTGTACGTGTATAATCAAAATCGGCCCAGTAGGTGTCGAACGATTCGTCTGCTTCTGCTTTTGAAATATACCCTTCTCTGACCATCGAATTAAGAACGTCTTTCTGGCGTTCCATCGCGCGGTTCGGATGATCAAACGGATTATAGTAAGCGGGATTTGACAGCTGAATGACAAGAATGGCTGCTTCTGCAGGTGTAATGTCTGTTGCGCTGTGTCCGAAATAATATTTAGATGCGGCATTTACACCATACGTGCCGCCTCCGAAGTAAATTTTGTTCAGATACGTTTCAAGAATCTCGTTTTTTGAACATCTGCGTTCCATCTGAATGGCCCACCAGAGTTCCTTCACTTTTCTCCGGATAGTCATATCGGTACGGTCGCAGTAAAGTGTTCCGGCTATCTGCTGTGTAAGCGTAGAACCTCCACCGAGTGAAAGATGCAGAAGTTTTCCTGCAAATGCACGGGCAACGGCCTTACAGGAGAATCCACGGTGTTCATAGAAAATCCGGTCCTCTCTGGTAAGTAGCGCATCAATCATAAGCTGCGGAAGTTTTTCCAGACTGATGATTTCACGTTTTTCGTCTGATGCGAGTTCTGTTATAAGTTCGCCGTTTATATCCAGAAGCTTTGTAGGCAGCGCCGTATCAAACTGAGTAATATATTCACTGTTTTCAATATTTCGTGTTTCTGAAAGTCCCCATCCAAGTACGCCTCCGAAAATAAGCGCTGTACCGAACAGGATGGAAATCTGCACAATGGTTGACTTTTTAATGTTTTCCATAATCTCTGTTTATAGTAGAATTTTTTGCTGTATTAAGCAAGTACATAAAAAAAGGAGCCGGTATGCAATGCACATCGACTCCTCTGCCCATCAGGCAGCCGGGGACATGGGTGGGAGGGGAAAAATGCCCCCGGTGTTTTAAATATCGACCGGAAGTTTAAAAAATATAAGTACTTTCAGAAAAAATATTACTCTTCTGTAACTTTCAGATCTACCGAAAGTGCAGCTGTATATGATTTACCTTTTTGTATGACTATGGTACGGATAACTTCGTAGTCGCCCATAAGAAATCTGATTTTATGTTCACCTTCGGCAATATCAAACGCTTTTCCGATTTTATCACATAACACATCATCAAGGTACACGACTGTATTGTCCGGCGCTGTAATAAGGAGTGTCGGCGTTATACTTTTAAGAGAAACAGCGAGTTCTGTCATTTTTGCCTGTTCCACACGGACGGTTCGTACTTCGCCCCGGTAAAATTCCGAAACAATGCTCACGTCATGAATACCCGTGTCGAGCAGATATCCGGTGGCCGAAGGTTTCATCTCATTATTATCGATGAATACAGTATACGGTTTTTCCTGATCAGGAAAAACCGCTGATATATGCAGTTTTCCTTTGTCGATAAGAAGCGGCCGTACTGTTATCTTCAGCTGGGCGTTCTGAGCATCCTCCGGTATACCTTTCATTGCCGGCTGGATTCTGATGAATACAAAATGCTTTTTCGTATCCGGAATAATATCTGTTTTTGTTGCATAGGGTGTCTCTTTTATTGAATTCTGCGCTTTTAGAGGAATTTGAAGAATCCACGACAGCCTGTTCGGCAGGGGACGGACAAAAGACCGTACTCCGGAATAATCGATTTGGGAAATATCCGGGGCCGGTGTAATACCGTCGTAAAGCGAGCATGCAACCGAATCTCTCCACGCCGCGATTTCGTCGGGGATTTCCATTTTAACTTCAATCCCTTCAAGATACGTCATATCTTCCGGAAGAAAAATAGAGATACTGTCGTTTATACCGGTAGTGATAGTCTGTTCATTTTGTATACCGCCGGTAAATGTTAGAGGAAAAAGCTTCCTGATACGGAAAGTTTCACCTTCTGCAGTATTTTGTATGCCGGTAATCATAACGACAGATAAAATAATTTTTGTAAAAGTATCAAATATTCGTTTCATACGTTTTTCGCTTATCTGGGCAGTATTTTTCCGGGATCAGTAGCAATCCCGTTCATCCGTATTTCAAAATGGAGATGAGGTCCGGTTGCTTCTCCTGTTTGTCCCACAAGACCTATCTTTTCACCGCTTATTACTGTTTCTCCGGCGGTTATTAATATTTTTGAAAGATGCGCATAAATACTAGTCATACCGCTGCTGTGCTGCAGAATAATAAAGTTTCCGTACACAGGATCCCCCTTTCTGCAGCTGGCGACCTTTCCTCCTTTACAGGCATAAACCGACGTTCCTTCCGGAGCTGCCAGATCTATACCTTCATGAAATTTCCAGTTTCCTGTAATGGGACTGATACGCATGCCGAATGCAGAAGAAAGCCATGCATGATCAATCGGCATTCTAAGTGCAGAATCAAGAAAAAAAGCACGTTCGGTAGAACTGAAACGTTCATTCTGAAGAAAATAAAATAATCTACCGCCAATAGTATACCACTCTTTCTGCCGTTCATCTATTACTGAAATATATTTTTTTTCAATGAGAATTTCTATAGATGATACAGGAATTTTGCACACAAAAATGCCTGCCGTAGTCGGAAGAACCAGCGTTTTCCCATTTAAATCGTCGTCAATATTTGAAATACTGTTTGCCGTTGCAATTGTTTCATAAGGGATTGAACATGATGCAGCTATCGTAAATAATGTGTCTTTTTTTGATGCTTTATATGCGTAAAATTGTCTGCTTGTACTTTTTCCTGCTGCTGCATGCATATAGTTCTGTTCGACATCTTCACAGTACTGTGTATAAATATCGTCGTTTGATGAAAGCCGCGGAATAAGCGGAAGATACTGAGGGTCAAGTTTTACGGAATTTGAAAAACCTGATACAGAACAAAACAGAAGAAGTGCTCCATAGAGAAAAAGCACGTGTTTCTGCATATCAGAACCGTGTCAGAAGACGTGAACTGATGATATACAGAACGGGAATAAGAATAATAACGGGAATTGAAAAGAACCGGTACCCTTCGAATACAAGCACGACTGCCGCGGTCAGACCGCCTGCAATGATTATGAAGTGCAGAAAAACACGGACCGCACTTTTCCATGGTGATGAATGTACAGCTCTGATAGTACGGTATACCGCTAAAACGGTAAACAGTGAAATAACAGTAATTGTGTACAGAACGGGAGCGGCTGTTGCAAAACGCCATAGAGGCCAGACAATAATAATACCCGCGAAAATACAGACAGCAATAAGAAGCACGAATTTTCCAGCAGAGACAAAATATTTCCTGATTGAAGAACTGATATTTTTTGCCATACTGAGATTTTTAAAACAACAGATTTCAGCTTTTATAAAAATCTGTTGTTTCTTAAATTTTAACCGCTTACTCTTCAGCGATAGCAGAAGTGGGACACTCGCTTGCGCATGTTCCGCAGCTGATGCACTTTTCTGCATCAATTTTGCGGGCATTGTCTTCTTCTGCTATAGCTCCAACCGGGCAGTCCGGTTCGCATGTTCCGCAGTTTACGCATTTAGTTTTGTCGATTTTGTAAGCCATAATATACTCCTGTAAAAAAATTACGCTGTTATATTACACTATTGCGTTGAACCGCGCAAGACTGCTATACTCCGATTTTGGAAGGTAGTAACTATGAAAAAAGAAACAATAGCGTCGATGATTGATCATACGCTTCTTGCTCCGGAAGCCGGTATGACCAGGATAAAAGCATTGTGTGCAGAAGCAAAAAAATATAAATTTGCATCTGTGTGCATAAATCCTGTATATGTCCGAACTGCTGCAGAGGAACTTGCCGGCAGCGGTGTGCACGTATGTACAGTAATAGGCTTTCCGCTTGGTGCCGTTCCGTCTGAAGATAAAGCAGCGGAGACGGAGCATGCTGTTAAAAACGGAGCTGACGAGGTTGATATGGTTATTGATATCGGAGCTGCAATGGATGGCAGATTTGGCGATGTTGAGTCCGATATTGCTGCTGTTGTAAAGGCAGCCCGTGCAGAAGGTGCAGCTGCCGGAAAATCAATCATAGTAAAAGTAATCCTTGAGACTTGTTTTCTGGACGATAAAACAGTTCAAGTCTGCTGCAGATGTTCAAAAACTGCAGGTGCGGATTTTGTGAAGACATCGACGGGTTTTGCAAGTCCGAAGGAAATCAATGGGAAACCACTCCCGAACGGTGCCAGTACTCATCATGTGTCGCTGATGCGTCGTGTCGTGGGAAAAGATATGGGAGTAAAGGCTTCGGGGGGTATCCGTTCACCGGAAACCGTTATAAGCATGCTTGAAGCAGGTGCAAACAGAATCGGTACATCCAGCGGTGTAAAAATTTTTGAAAATTGGGATGAAAATATCGAAATAAAGGGATTCGACTGCTGAAATTTGCAGTTCTGAAAATTACTGTGAGATGTTTCTTTTTTTTACCGACCAAATCATTTTATTATTTTCGATAACATAGGTGATGCGGCCGGTTTCATAGAGGTATGAAAGATATGAACGCAATGTACTTCCGATAAGTACATATTGCGGCAGTTTTAAAGGAATCTCATTTTCATTGGCGACTTCGGTCAGCAGTTCTTCTGCAGAAAGTGTTTTTTTTGTTAATATTGAAACGACACATTCAATAGTTTCCAGAACGGCAAGTTTATTCATTTCCGCTGTTTCCTGTATTCTCGTAACAGCATCTCCGTGGCTTGGTACGTACCAGTCTGCTTCGGTACGACAGAGTGTATCCAGGGATTTCATAAATTCTCCCACGTTATACATAAAGGGAATCGAAAATTTACTGATAACCTTTCTTCCGAAAATTGCATCTCCTGTAAAAACAGCGTTTTTTCCGTCTTTTGTCGTACATTCGACACCGAGCATGCCGAAATAGTGCCCCTGCAGCGGAATAAAACTGAGCGTTTTTCCATCTGCCAGTGTCAATTTGTCACCTCCTGAGATGATACGCGTTACGCTGCATTGTGAGGGGACGTAATAAGACGTCCTGAGTTCGGGAAGAGGATATCCGCCCCATGCGACAGATGACTGAATCAGGGTATTTTCCATACTGCCTTTTTCAAGATACGACATCCAGACGCCGCAGCCTGTTTTTTTTACAAAAAAATCATTCCCGCCGGAGTGATCTGCATGTGAATGAGTGTTTATAACTGCTTTCAGGGTGAATTTGTTTTTTCCAAAAAAATTTTCCAGCTCTTCATATATATGCGCTCCTGCATCAGTACTGCCGCCGGAATCTATAAGGTATATAGTTCTTGTTCCCCGGGTATCAATACTTATGACTCCGACATTTGTTGAGCCGGGAATGAAATAAATGTCCGGAAGGAGTTCCTGTAAACTGCTCATGCAGACTCCGGTGTTATGTTGTCCGGATTTTCAGGATTCAGAGCATTGTACATGAGGGTGAACTGCATACGCTGTATTGCCTGCGGGAGAATTTCGCGGAGCGGATAGGTCGTTCCTGTTGAACAGGGTGAAAGAGAAAGTACCTGACTCATACTATCAGACATAACAGGAGGAAGTGCATTAAAGAGACTGAAAAGTTCGGCACTTTCATACTGGCGGTGGGTCAGCGGAGGAGTGTGGAATGAAAGTTCTGTTTCGGAAAGAAAGCGGCAGGGTTTCCACCGGGTACTTCCGTCTTTACCATGATCTCCTGAGTATCCGAAAAGTCTGCAGATAAGGCAGCGTCCGCCGTATACCGTACAATGGTACGGATTGTCGGGATCATAAAGAAAGCAGCCGGCTGGATTGTCGCTGCGCGTCATCGGGTATGTTCCGTCCCGTATAGAACGTGCGGCTGCAGGTTCGTTTTCGATGAGCCACAATGCAAGATATAATGCCTCGCAGTCGAGAACGTCCGGTTCAAACGCAACGCAGCATGCTCCGCATCCGTCTGTGCAGGATACTCTGCTTGCTGTTTTCCAGACAGATTCCTGTTCTTGAATTGCGGTATAAACGGCATCAAGTGCGTGCAGTATTTCATATTCGCATGTACCTTTCAGTCTTGCAAGAAAAGTAATCATTGTGTTGTGAGTATATCAGAAAAATCTGCGCTGGTCAGTATCTTCCGGAATCTGTTCTCCGGGATTTTCAGCCTTAATTTCTTCGATAAGTCTTTTTATTTCTGCAGACGCTTTTTGTGATTTACGGTAATTCCAGACCGCTATCCCTGCCATCGCAGCGGTTATAGCACCCATGAAAAGATAAAAATACCAGTCAGGTGCATCTTTTGACGCTGCCTGATAAATCTCGTATACAACAAAACATGCCGCGGCAATGCAGAGAAAAACCGACTGTTCAAAATTCTTTTTTCCGCGACGCAGTTGTGAAATGCGTGTTTTTTTTTCTTCAATTGTCATTGCTGACCTCCGTGTTTCTGCTTATGAAAAGCGGTATCTGTTTATCTTGTGACTGCAGTAGAGACAGGTACATGGTTTTTCCGTCCCAGGTGAAAATACCTTCCTTACTCGTAATATAATCTTGAATACGTTTTTTCCCGAACAACGGGCTGTTCCATGAAAGTATACGGTATATAACGGCTGTTGTAAACGTGCGGTTTTCATTTGGCCGGTTGTTTGTGGTTTTCAGATATGATTGAACATCAGGAATGAGAGACGAAAATTCAATAAGTATATACTGACGACGTTCTGTGTCACCGTATTCCAGAAGCAGTACGGGTATTTTTTCCTCACTGTCGATGCGCTGAATACTTGCCGAAACTTTTTTCTGTCCGAAAAACAGGGTACCCAGTGTTTCCTGCGGCAGGTTGATGAGCGAAAAATATCCGGGATAGCTGTTTCGGAACAAATTGTCGGTTTGGGTCTGGCTTTTGTTTTCAAGACGTTTTTTTAGTGCGGTGCATTCTCTGATGGTGTTTTCCGCAAGTTGTATTTCGTATGGGTATTCAAATGATTTATATTCGGACAGCAGGTGGAAGTTGTCTGCATTCTGCGTCATAAGTTTTCCTCCAAAGGTTGTTATCGTTTTGATTTTGGGCATATCAACCTGTTTTAAGAGAGTCACGGCCGCGAGTGTGTCCGCAATATTGTATCCCCACCGCGAGATATCAGTTACAGCGGCTTCTTCTTTATATTTTTTGATCTTTTCCTCGGTATCATGTATTTTCCTCCTGTTTGCATCTGCAGTTTTATTAATTTCTGCAATATCCGCTGGTGTGTATAGTTTTGTCGTATCAAGCCACTGGTTATCATCTTCTTTTTTACTACTGGTTGACGGAACCAGCGGAGCGAATGATCCTGTCGATCTTCCTGTTCCCTGAAGAGCGATGGTATACACGGTATCTTTTTTGTCAAAATTAAATGCGAGGTATGAACCGGTCGCAGTTGCTGTTACAGAAAACAGTTCCAGATTTTTCCCCTCGAAAAGCACCGAGAGAATTGCGTTAAAGTCTGAATCGGAGGATCTAATATTTTTTTCAGAAAAATGAGGTGTAACAAAAAAACTTTTCGGGGTGTTGTCGAATACCGGATCATATCGTGTCATGAATGTCCACATTTCCACAAGATAGAGAGGAATAACTTTTGTTTCATTTCCTTTTGTAATTTTAAGAGAGCAGGAACCTTCGCTTGTAAGTGTCATATCGTCGATACTGCACGAAATACCTGTTACAGCAGTATTGTCCTTCATGAGAATTCCTCTGTATGTATATTCGTTTTTATCTCCTCTGACAGTTCTGCCTCTGTCGTCCGGAGAAAAAAAAGATCCGGGAGGAAGGTCAAGCGGTACTTTTTCAAACGCCCATTTTTTGTCAGTTATGTTTTTCCAGTAATAACCGGTACTCCCGTCGGAAGCGAGACCTGCGACGCGGAGAACACGTGCATTATTACCTTTACCGTTCTGGAATATACAGATGTATTTTGTCAGCTCGGCTTTCCCCGTAAGCGGAATGTCAGGCTGCCTGTACCAGTCCTCGTTCGGGAGTCCCCAGCGGGTAAAGTTTGAACGGTAATCACTGCCTTTGTACGGTTGTTTTTCTGCAATATACGTATACTTGAAGAACATAGGATCACATCCCATCGTATCATAGTCAATAAGCCGGGTGTACATTGTTCCTGTTTTGTCGATGAGAAAGAGCGTAGAACCGGATGCGCTGATATTTTCTGCAATAAAGCTGCCCCGTTCCGGGCCAAGAATCGTTTTACTTAAGTCCGCAGGAAGGCCGGAATCGGTAAAACGTATTTCCTGGCCGTTTTTTGTAAGAAAATAAACGGTTGTTACCCCCATCGTACCCCAGTGATGTTCGTTTCCGAACCGGTCTGTGTACCATTCAATGTTTCCCCTGCGGGTGCCTGTTGCCCATCCTCGTTTATTTTCCACAAGTTTGTCCTGCACAAGCTGTTTTTTATCAGGCCAGCCGAATCCGCATGACCATGCAAATTTTTTATCAAAATGATTTTTTGCAAGCGGGCAGACATACATGCGTCCGAAGTTATCAAAGGCTGTCAGTGTGTCGTCGTCGGCCGCAATTTCAGTAATTGATTCGGGGGGTAAAAACCATCCTGTATTCGGCAGCTGGACTTTGGTCGAAAACGGCAGCCCTGTCTTCTGGAATAGTTCCCATGAACTGCCGTTCTTTTTTTTCATCATGATTTTTCCGCCGGATACACAGAATTCGTATCCGTGTGCAAATGCCTGTGTGAGCGTTGCAATATATATATGTTCCGGTAGTTTTCCGTTTATGGATACCTCATTTTCAATATTATCCAGTGATTTTCCGGGAATGGCAGTAGAATTGTATGCGGCCGGATTAGAAAACGGCAGGTTCCGGACTCGTTCGTTTGAACCGCATGCGTTTAAAAAAAATACTGCCTGAAGTGCGGCGGAGATACATGCGATGAGGTAAAAAGAAAATTTGCGGCGTTTCATATAGACAGAATACCTGAAAACAGACTGTTATGGCAATCAAAAAAGGGTGTTCAAAATAAAGTTTTGAACACCCTTTTTTATAAGCGGAACATAAAAGAACTCAGGCGCGTGCGACCTTGATTTCTTTTATGGTATAATTATATTTGTGGTCATTAATGGTAAATACCGCATTGTCTCCGGCCTTTTTGTCCATGAGTGCATTGCCGAAAGGCGACATATAGGAAATGATTCCATTATCGGGGTCGGATTCCCATGGTCCCAGAATTGTGAATTCTTCATCCTCGTTTGAGTCATTGTTGTGGAGCGTTACGGTAGTTGAGAAAGAAACTATCGCAGTCGTAATTGTCGTCGGATCGAAGACAACGGCACGGTTAAGTTCTTCCTGAAGTTTTGCCA
Source organism: Treponema sp. (assembly GCA_023231445.1). Taxonomy (GTDB): domain Bacteria; phylum Spirochaetota; class Spirochaetia; order Treponematales; family Treponemataceae; genus Treponema_D. Next base: position 13,446 of record JALNVF010000046.1, read on the forward strand.
GTGTGACGTTAAGATAATGCTGATGTTCCTTTGCTGCTTTGTACTCTGCATTTTCCTTTAAGTCTCCCTGTGCACGTGCTTCACCGATTTCTTTTGCATTGGCCGGAATTTCGACACTCTGAATATGTTCTGCCTGCTCTTTCTTTTCTTCCAGTTTCTTTGCAGTAACAATCATACCGTGCTGCTGGACTGCTGATTTTTCCTCTGAAACCTGGAATTTGAAGTCGGGATACTTCTCCAGTATTTTGTTGCGGAGCAGTGCCTTATACGACGGGTCAATATCAGCGATGTCGTTGATAAGCGTATACATGCGTTTTACCGTATCCTCATCGTTCTGGAACATATACGTAATAAGCGTGTCGTCCTTGAACAAAAGCAGTGTTGCCGCTTTATTGACCTTTTTATTTTCAGTTGTGTTGACATGGTTGCTTATTTCACGGAAAGTCTGTTCGATGATATTAATAAGGGCAATCAGCTGTTTTTCATAGGTGATGCCTGATTCCTTGAACCACGCATCGTCCTGACATTCGCGGAAAAAGAAAAGAACGGCCTGTCTGTTGTCCTTGAAATTCTCAAAACAACTGACCGCCAGCTGTTTTACCATGTCTGTTTTTCCCGCATTTACGAGAGCAGCAAGCATGCTGCCTTCAAGAACAGTCGGGAAGAGACGGACGTACTGGTAGTCCCAGTCAGGGAGCATTTTAATGTCTGCGAGAAAATCCTGGCGGAGCGTTGTGTTTTTTGTATCCTTGAGGTTAAGGTACATTTCGCGCGGATCCTCGATGTGTTCGTACAGTTCCTTAAACGTATATTTGCACTGGAATGCTACGGCAGGCGCAATAGTGCCGATTTTTTGGACGACCAGATATGCACCGAGCACCTGATCGGTAACTTTCGTGACAGTTTTGAGGAATCCGGTAAAGTAGGAGAACATTTCTGCAAACGCTTCGCTGCTTTTGTCCGTCTCGTCGTTTTCAACGTATTTCATAAGAATATCGATGCGGGAGAAGAACTGTTTCTGCGCTTTGAATTCATTGGATAGTTTTGTATCCTGACTTACATCGTGATCGCGGACTGTGTACATAGTAATATCGTTGGGATCTACGCCGAACGACGAATCCGTTTCAAGAATCCGTTTAGCAGCTGAATTCCACGATGTCCACTGTCCCGGTGTAAGTACGGCAGGGACAAGTTCTGCTTTTATGCGTTTGAAATCACAGCTGTTATTGAAGCTTTTTATGATTATCTTGAGCGCCAGCGGTTTATTTTCTGTTATCATCGCTGCAAGCTCGTGCTGTTTTTTTGTCGCTTTGAGGACCCAGATATGATCATTTGAAAGCGGTGTAAGCGCGCTTACCGCCATACGCAGAGACATTTCATGAATACCGTATTTTTTTCCGAAATTAATGATAAGCGTATCATTTTCAACCTTACGTATGATACCGACGCCCCATGAGCGGTGGAATACATAGCTGTGTGCATCGAATGCTATGTGTTTTTCAAAATCACTTATAGCTTCAAATACGTTACGGAAACTTGCGGTAAGATTTGAAGAACGGATATAGTCCTCAAGATGATCCCTCCCTTCATATTTGCCGCGGTAACAGTCAACAATTTCCTTTCTGGCCCAGGTATCGTGCTGGTCGATTTCAAGAATCTGCTTCAGAATATCGATTGCAGTATCCCATTTTTTATTGTTTTTATACCATGCGTACAGTTCCTGCATAAGTACAGCACTTTTGTCTTCGCTGATCGTTTTAGCGATTTTTCGCTTAGCAAGCATAAAGAAGTCGATTTCTTCAGGAATAAGCTGCACAAGTTTTGTCCACATTTCCTTGACTATGTTTATGTTTTTGGAATTGATACAGCGCAGCAGTGCTTTTTTGTAATATTCGATGGCCGTTTCCATGTCTTTTTCGGATTCATAGTGTTCGGCTAGTATTTTTGCAAGATCCGATTCTTCAAAATCGAGTTTTACGATTTTTTCGTAGAGATCCCAGACTTTTTCATTGTTGTCGGCACGGTAGCTGTCAGCGAGTGTACGAAGTGCAAATTTATTATTCGGGTCGTCCGAAAGAATAGTTTCACAGAGATACACAACGACCGTTTCTTTGTGATTTTTCTGGAAAATATCAACAAGTGTTACGAGCGCGGAGTTGTCAAGCGTGCCTTTATACAGAGAAAGCATACCTGAAATATACAGTGCGATGATACTGTCTTTTGTATGAGTCAGATGTTCGTCGCAGATTTTCTGTACTTCATCTATGCAGCTGCTTGCACGGATCTTTTCGACAATTCCTGCGAGCTCTACGAGGTTATTCTTCGTGTAGTTGCTGATTGTTGCACGAGTCCATGTCTCCTCTTTAAGCATGTCCTGAACTTGTTTTACGAGGTCTTCATCAGCCATAAAAAAACTCCTATAAAAAATCGAAACAGTTAATATAAACTCTATTCGTTCTTAAAACGGATTATTTGATATACATACGGTAGATCGCAGAATCCAGTATCTTTATTTTCAATAAAACTTCATTAATCTGTCTTCCTGTATCCTTTGCAGCGACGTAATAGTCGATAAGCCAGAAGTACAGATTGATGAGGCGGGGAGTAAGCACTGCCGCATCGCTTGACGGATCCTTCATTTCGTTTTCCAGCGCATAGATTTCCTGCTTCAGTTTTCCTGCTTCCTGCGGTTTTAATTCCCGTTTAACATTGAAGATTCCCCACAGTACTCCGTATACGGGAATCCACTGCTGCAGAACTGCTCCGGTGTATCCTTTTTCTGCTGTTTTTTCGATCAGGCACGTAATGAGACTGGAATCAAGGAAGCTGATGTCAATACGTTCCGGATCAATAAAGAACGCTTCCCTGAAAAGAATCTTTGCATTCCGGTCACCACCGCAGAGTGCATAACAGTCTGCAAGTTCAGCAAGAACAGCTGCAAGCCCCGGCTGTGTGCTGTTTGCGACAGAAAGACAATGCTGCGCATCTTCGTATTTACCGAGTTTTTTGCAGCACAGTCCTGCCTTGCGGTAAATTTCAGCTTTCTGGACAGGATTCCGTTCATCGAATAACTTCGTATAGTTCTCAAGTGCACGGGAAAAAATACCACGGCTGACTGAATACAAAGCAGGCTCATACGGATGCTCCTTTCTTGCGACAAAAGCTTGAAACGTTTTCCATTCTGCAAGAAGACTTTCTCCCCTTTCAAACGGATTTTCCATTTCTGACAGCGACTTAATATATGGAATCCAGAAATTACAGCAGTCGACTGTAAAAACAAGCTCCGGACATTCGAAATCATATTCGAAAAGCCCTGCCAGAATTTTTTCAGCCTGTTCCGGGTTGGCGTTTTCTAAATATCCGAATGCTTCTTTCAGCCCGTTTTCCGTTTGAATCTCCATAGCGACTATCTTTCATTATACTGGAATGCAAATTTTAGTCAATGATAAATTTTGTAAAAATGAAGGAAAGTTTATACACGCTTTAGCAAAACATGTCAAGCACCTTTTTGTAGAATTTGTAAATTTTTTTTCAGAATAGACAATACAGGTGTATTCAGCTATAATGGAATAAAATGAATAAATTTATACTGGCGCCGTCGCTGCTTTCTGCTGATTTTTCCGATCTGGCAGGTGCCGTACGGCTGATAGAACAAAACCATGCATCTGTTGTTCATATAGATGTTATGGACGGACATTTTGTACCTCAGATTACGTATGGGCAGCCTGTTGTGAAATCTATCAGGCCGCTTACGAAACTGCCTTTCGATGTGCACCTTATGGTGGACTGTCCTGAAAATCAGGTTGATTCCTTTGCAGCTTCAGGGGCGGACTGGATAACTTTTCATTTTGAAAGTACTGTTCATATACACCGTCTGCTGTGCCGTATCAGAGAACTGGGGAAGAAGGCCGGAATAGCAATCGTCCCTTCAACACCTGTTTCTGCGCTTTCAGAAGTTCTCCCGTTTGTGGATCTGGTGCTTGTTATGACCGTTAATCCCGGGTTCGGCGGTCAGAAAATTATACCGTCCTGCGTCGAAAAAATTGCTGCACTCGTACGTATCAGAGAAGAGCGCGGACTTTCATATAAAATTTCTGTTGACGGAGGCGTTAACAATCAGACTGTCGGCAGTATTGTTACCGCAGGTGCCGATATAATTATATCCGGTTCAGCCTTTTTTAAAGGTGAGTTTAAATGGGAGTGAGTATGAAGCTTAAGCGGATGAACCTTGCTGTTGCAGCGGTGCTGCTTTTGTTTTGTGCAGTACCTGTTTCTGCTGAGAATACCGTGGAAAGCGCAGCCTTTGTGCAGGGGTGCAGTGCTTTTAAATCAGGCGACTGGAATTCAGCTATGATTCTGCTGCGTAAGGCTGTTTCATATCCGGTAAACAATACGGCTGATTCCTGGTATATGCTTATTGTTTCGGAAATGTATGCAGGTGAATACAAAAGTGCATCTTCGGATTGTGATTCATTTGTCAGTGCTTTCCCGGACAGTATGTATACGGCATATATCCGCTATCAGAAAGGAAGGTCGCTCTTTTATCTCGGTGAGTACGAAAAATCTGTTCTGTGGCTCAGTGATTTCTGTCACCAGTATCCCGAACATGAAATGTACGCTTCAGCCTTGTTCTGGATCGCCGAATCGTTTTATGCGGGATATGATTATGATGAAGCGCTTCCACTGTATCAGCGTATCATAAGCGAATATCAGGGAGATGCAAAGGCACCTGCCGCACAGTATCGTATTGAGACTATCGGTCAGCGGACCAGGGAAGAAAAACTGCTGTATCTGCTTAAGAAGACGGGAGAGGAATACCTTTCGGCAAAAGAAGATTATGAGAAACAGCTGAAAATGTACGATTCGTCGTCAGCCGCCGCTAATGTAAAAAGAATTGCAGATCTGCAGAAACAGAATACTGATTTGCAGAATGAAATAGCTTCATTAAAACAACAGGTTGTACAGCTTCAGAATGCTGCAGCCGGGGCTGCTCAGAATACGGAAGACGGAAGTTCTGATGAAATTGCCCGTCTGAAAGCGAAAGCCAGAGAAGTTCAGAATCTGCTGGATAAGCAGAACGCAGGGGGCAGATAATGAAAAAATACAGAATACTGCTGGCTGTATGCGTGATAGTATCGGCAGCTTTTTCGCTGGCTGCTGCAGATAACGGAAAAACTGCTGATGCTGCAGGAACGGACGCCGCACTTGAAAAAAAGGGAAGTACCGGTGCTTCCGTTAAGTGTGAATCCGGGAAAATCAAACTTATTCTGCGGGGAAATCTTGGTACGTGGCAGTTGTACGCGGTGAATAAAGAGGGGGGCTCGTATCCCCTTTTCGTTGATTACGATGAGTTTGCTTCAACATATTTCCTCCTCCGTGCAGGAAAAACGGAATATAAGCTCAATGAATCAAACGGCATCGAATCTGTTGCGGCAAAAACTGCTGCCGGCGGAAGTCTGCTGTATACAATTCCGAAGGCAGCGGATGTTTCTGTGGAATTTACATTCATGAAGACAACACCAGACTGTGATGACGATATGATACAGATCAGGATTACCGTAACAAACAGGAAAACACGTACGGATATGTTTGCTTTAAAGGGTGTGTTCGACACTTTCCTTGGCGAGAAAACAGACATTCATTTTTCGACGTCCCGGACGAAAGCGGTCAATTCGGAGGCCCAGTTCCGGACAATGAAAAATGAAAAATGGATTCTGTCGCAGGGAGGGGGATACGGAGTTCAGCTGCTGCTTGACGGTGGAGACATTACTCCGCCGTCCCTTGTGACGCTCGGTAACAAGGACATTATTTCTCTGCCCCTGTGGGAACCTGTTGCTTCAACAGCACGCTCTTTTGACAATGTCATGTCGTATAACAATTCTGCAGTAGCGGTTAACTGGGAAAAATTTGAATTAAAACCTGCACAGTCACTGTCTGTTGTTTTTTATATAGCAGTTTCTGCTGACGATGAAACTCCGGCGGGTGCTGTGTATCTGGCGTCTTTTGCGGGAACTGCTCCTGAATCTGCCGTCCCTGCTCCGGAATCAGCGGTGAAACAGGCTGCTACGGCGGCGAAAACCACACCGGATGTTCCGTTTGACGTAATAACGGAAGAAAAACTTGACCCTGCATATATACAGGCTCTTATAAATAAGATAAACGCACTTGAAGACGACGACAAGAGTGTAAACAGGGACGAGCTGCTCCGGCTTAACGCCGAGCTTGATGCAATCCTTGCTAAACTGAGGCAGCAGTAGCAGATGGCGCGGGATGTTCTTCAGGTTGCACAGGGGCTGATGCGGCGCCGGAAATTTTCGGCGGCTATACGGCTTCTGGAAGGTCGTAATGAAATTTATGAGGGGAACTTCGACTATTATGTGCTGCTGGCGACTGCATGTCTGTATGTTGGAGATGCCGGAACTGCTTCGTCTTATTATCAGCGTGCACGGGATATAAAACTTACTGATACGATGTTATTGCTTGGTCAGGCTGCCATATTTCTTCGCCGGGGTGATACGGACCGTGCGATACAGTATTATCTTGAGATACTCGATAACGAACCGCGGAATGTACTCGCAAAAAAAGCGCTTGAGTTTATACGAACGAAGGGTGATTACGGCACAATATGCCGATGGGTCGACAGCGGCCGGATGGAGCAGTTTTATCCTCCTGTCGGGACAAATCCTGACAGAATTCTGGGCATTGTGCTGCCTGTTGCTGCCTGTTTGCTCGGTTTCGTACTTGTAATGCACTTTGCCGGACCGCGAAGGCAGGTTTCCTCAGGCCCCCGCGCGGATTTAAGCAGTTTTGTGCTGTCTGCAGGGGAGTCCAGACATGCGCAGGAGACGGATATGACCGGCGGCGCGTACAAGTTTATACTTTCGGATAAGGAGATTACCGGAAGTTATGAGAAAGCCCGGCGGTATTTTCAGGTTTACCGCGACAATGCTGCGCAGATTGAGATAAACAGACTGCTCAATTCGAATGCGGTTCCGTCAATTAAGCAGAAGGCACGGATGCTTATGAGTTATCTTTCTGTACCGACGTTTGATACGATTACCGACAGCCCGTCATATGAAGACGTGATGAAAAATCCCGATCTGTATATGGGGTGTTATGTTGTCTGGTCCGGGCGTATTTCAAATGTCGAAAGTCAGGGAACGGTATTCCGCTGCGATCTGCTTGTCGGTTACGAGACAATGGAAAAAGTGACCGGAATAGTTCCGCTCCGGTTTGATGCGGATCCGGGAATTGCAAACGACAAACCGGTGAAAGTCCTCGGTCAGCTGACGGCAGAGGGAGGAAAACTTTGTGTTGAAGGACATGCAGTATATCAGAGTGTGAACGATTTTCTGGAAAAACCGTGAAGTTTTGCGGAAAATGATGAAAAATCGTCTATTTATAGTATGGTGGGAAATTTGCGGGAGGAAATAGCGTTAATGGCAACAACAGAAACAGCTAAACCGACTGATATGTCGGAAAAACTAAAGGCGCTGGAGGCTGCAAGGCTCCAGATTGAAAAACAGTACGGCACCGGCTCTCTCATGAAGCTCGGAACGAAAGCAAACGCCGCAGGATTTGACGTTATTCCGTCCGGTTCCATTCTCCTTGACGAAGCGCTTGGTATCGGCGGATATCCCCGCGGACGTATCATCGAAATGTACGGCCCCGAGTCTTCCGGTAAGACGACACTTGCATTGCAGGCAATCTCCGAAGCGCAGAAACTCGGCGGTATTGCAGCTTTTATCGATGCGGAACATGCGCTTGATCCTCAGTATGCAAAAAATCTCGGGGTTAATATTGATGATTTATGGGTATCACAGCCGGACACGGGAGAGCAGGCTCTTGAGATAGCGGAAGATCTTATTCGTTCGGGTGCAGTCGACATTATCGTTGTGGATTCTGTTGCGGCTCTTACACCGCAGGCAGAAATTGAGGGCGATATGGGAGACAGTCACATGGGACTGCAGGCCCGTCTTATGAGTCAGGCACTCCGTAAGCTTACAGCGATTATCGGCAAGTCGAACACTATTCTGGTATTTATTAATCAGATCCGTATGAAA
>JALNVF010000047.1 GCA_023231445.1 Treponema sp.
ATTCGGTATGCATCCGCAGATGCCTGTTCTGGAAAATGCGGATTTTATGGAGTTGCTGCTGAAGGAAAAACGTATTCAGGCAATAGGAGAAGCAGGTTTTGATTTTTTTACAAAGGAATTGAGATCTGACAGTTCCCGGCAGGAAGAAGCCTGGAATATAGAACTTGAGCTTGCCGCTTTTTATAAAGTACCGGTTATTGTTCACTGCAGGAAGGCTCTTGACCGTATGTTCCGTGATTCGGAAAAACTTGGTAAAATAACCGCCGTTGTGTTTCATTCATTTTCGGGAAATCCTTCCGATGCACATTCTTTATTACGACACCGGGTGAACTCCTATTTCAGTTTCGGGAAACCGCTCATTTGCGGTGATAAAAGTGCAATTGCCTGTGTGAAGGAACTTTCTGGAGACAGACTGCTTATGGAAACTGACGCGCCGTATCAGACTCTGAAAAACGAAAACGCGACAAATCCTGCAGAAATAACCCGCGTATATGAAACTGCATTCCATTTGCGGACAGAAAGGAGTCAGAATCTGCATTCAGAAGATTTTTCTGCGCAGATATTTTCCAATTTCAAAGCTGCGTACGGTATTGACTGAGTTCCCTTACCGTTGCTTCGTAAACAGCAAGAAAACTGGCGTGAAGTGACTTAACATCTCCCCGTTTCCTGCCTTTAAGTACATCCTCAAACGTCTGGCCTTCATCATGCAGTTTTTCTGCACCTATCTGCCCAGCGGCACCTTTACAGCGGTGTACGTATGAGCCTGCTTCATCGTTCTTTCCTGATGCGATAAGTGAATCAAGATGCCTGTCGTCAAACGGCGCTTCGGTAAGAAAAGAGGTGATAAGCATCTGATACAGTGATTTGTCACCTCCAAGCATATCAAGGCCGGATGCTGTATTAAGCAGTTTTTTCTCTTCCATAATGAGTAACATTGTAGTCTATCATTTGTTTTTCTGCTATAGTATGATTATGATAAGTTCAAGTTTAAGAAAATTTTTCATCTGGCTATACATAGTTCTCTGTGCAGCGATTGTTTTTTCATTGTTGTGCATGAGTTTTTCCTTTGACATTTCACTGGCTGCACTGCCGTTGTCTCTGATTTTTTCCGGAGTGATGGTATATTATTCGTTTATGCTTGGGCGTAAAGATGATATACGTGCAATTCCTGTTATACGCAAGATGATGCAGTATCTTCCCTATGTCATGCTTGCATCGTTTGTACTGCGCAGGGCCGGAAAATATGGTACATACTACTGGTATGATGTTTTGACGGTTGTTTTATGGTGCATGGTTTTTATCGGTTCTCTTGCAGTTTCTTATTACATGAATGAAAAACGCATCAAGCTGCTCAAAAAAGAATGGGCTTTAGAGGAAAAGAAAAATCCTCACAGGAAACTTCACGGCGGCGCATGGGTGCTTTTCGAAGTTGTCGACTGGATCGATGCTCTGGTCCAGGCTGTTTTTATGGTGCTGCTTATTCAGATTTTTATTGTACAGCTTTACGTCATTCCCTCTGAATCGATGGTTCCGCAGTTTCTTATTAAAGACCGTGTTATTGTATTTAAAACTGCAAGTGGTCCTAAATTTCCGTTGTCGAATGTCGGAATTCCCGGTTTACGGAGCTACAAACGGGGTGATATCGTTGTATTCCGCAATCCCCACTACAGTATGGACCGTAAATCGGAAGTAAAAACAGTAACCAGCCAGCTTGTATATATGCTTACGTTTATGGCTGTAAACTTGAATAAAGATGCCGACGGTGAACCTAAAGCTGACCCTCTGGTAAAACGTGTTGCCGGTGTTCCGGGTGAACAGCTTGTGATGCAGGACGGTACACTGTATGCGCGTACAAAGAATTCATCAGGATTTAAACCAGTTACAAAGGACGCTTCTTTTGCCGCATGGAATTTAAATAGTGTAGATGCTTCGTCAAAGCGGAATATCAAAACATTTCCGCTTTCGCAGTCACAGTATGATATGATGCTTTCCTGCGAAAAGGACCGCCGCGATTTTAATCTGAACGATGCAGCTGCAGAATGTACGGATCTTTCACGTCAGTTTTACAAACTTGTTCCGGAAAAAAACGGCAGGATGTCGTCGGACGGTATTTCAATGTTTGAATATGATTTGTTTGTAAATTATGACTCATTCACTCAGAAACTGATGTCGGCAGACGGGGGTGCATGGTGGTTTGAACAGTTTATGACCGACTGGATAAAGGACAAACCTGCCGACGGTATCTATGCGGGTGGTGATATATACCGTGATGCAAATTATCGTCTTAATGTAATGATAAAATTGTGTCTCGGGCGTATAATCCAGCGTAATGCAGAGCTTATTCACAAAGGCATAACTGCCGAAAACAGGCGGAATGATGCTCAACTGTATAAATATATGGAACAGGCGGAGCAGCTTAATTTTTATGTGATGATTCTTGACCAGCGTAATATGCCGGTATTCCCGGAAAATAACCCTGACGGCAGTGCGCAGTATATTCCTGATAACTGCTATTTTATGATGGGGGACAACCGTTTTAATTCTCTTGATATGAGGCATTCTTATATACAGACAATGACTCCGCTGACAAAACTTGACAATTATTCTGTAACATATGAATCTATAATGGCACCGCAGTTTGTGAACAAAAAATACATTCTGGGTACAACTGTGTTCCGTTTCTGGCCGGTAAACAGAATTGGCACTCTCAAATCTTAATGACAGGCTGCCGGCAATGATTGATTAGTGTATGATTTTATATAAAAATGGTGCCCGTTAGTAAAACTTCCGGACACCATTTTTTTATCTTCCACAGAAAGGGAGTCCTGCTTATGCAGGACTATTTACGAAAATTGTTGTGGAAGAAATGCTACGCATTTCTTCCGCAGAAAGGGAGTCCTGCTTACGCAGGACAATTTACGAAAATTGTTGTGGAATAAATGCTACGCATTTCTTCCACAACAATTTTTATATTTCTTGCCGCTGCCGCAGGGGCAGGGATCGTTGCGGCCTACTTTTGGGGCTGTTCTGCGGACGGTTACTGACTGGCCCTGCGTATGGTGCTGCATCACACCGTTCGCTGCAGTACGTCTGGCCTGGTCTCCGTTCATTTGTGATGAAGCGGAATGCTGCTGTTCCTGTGACGATCCGCCGACGAGAGATGCTGCTTCGTTATGCTGCGCGTTTATCTGTCGTACCTGTGCTTCCTGCATTCGTTTCCGCTGTTCTGCAGCTTCCGGTGACAGCTGGATGCGTACTTTGAATACCCTCGACATGACTGTTGTGCGGATAGAGTCCATCATGTCGTCAAAAAGATTGAAACCGTCTATTTTATATTCGGTGAGCGGATTTTTGCTGCCGTATGACCGGAGATATACTGCGTCGCGGAGACTTTCAAGCTCTTCCAGCTGATCAAGCCATTTATGGTCGATGATCTGTACATACTGATACCGGATAAACATATTCAGGTTTTCTTTACCTGCAAGTGTTTCTTTTTCGGTAAGATCGTTCTGAAGAACCGCTTCAAGAGCTTCCTGTGTAAGCTGCTCGGGAGGCAGCTGGATACCGAATGTATTGTGGATCTTTTCGTTAAGTTCACCTAATGCCGTTTCTTTACGGTGCCGTGAATTTAATTCATATTCTTCGAACCATCCGCTTAAGACGTCTCTGGCGTTATTCATGACGCGGTTTGAAAGATCGCCGTCGGCAAGAATGGTATCGCGCTGCTCGTAAATAACGGTGCGCTGTTCGTTGAGTACATCGTCATAGTCAAGGAGGTTTTTGCGGATCTCAAAGTTCCTGTCCTCTACCTTCTGCTGGGCGCGTTTGATCCCTTTATTAAGCCACGGGTGGTCGATGGGTTCGCCCGGCTGCATACCGATGCGGCTCATCATGTTCTTCATCTTTTCGCCGCCGAACAGTCTCATAAGATCGTCATCCATCGAGATAAAGAATTTACTTCGTCCCGGATCTCCCTGTCGACCTGAGCGGCCTCTTAACTGGTTATCGATACGGCGGCTTTCATGACGTTCCGAACCTATTACATATAAACCGCCGGCATTTTTTACTTCTTCATAATCTTTGAACCACTGTTCTTTTTCAAGTTTATACGCTGCTTCATACTGCTCATTTGTGGCATTCGTACCAGCCTGTTTCCGTGCACGATATTCCGGATTGCCGCCGAGTTTGATATCGGTACCGCGTCCTGCCATGTTTGTTGCAATAGTAACGGCACCTTTAGCACCTGCTTCAGCAATAATAAGGGCTTCCCGTGCGTGATTTTTTGCATTAAGTACTTCGTGGCGTATACCTTTCCGCGTAAGCAGTTCGGAAAGATGTTCTGATTTTTCTACAGAAACAGTTCCGACGAGTACCGGTTGTCCCTTTGCATGGGCTGCAGCGATTTCATTGCTGATAGCTTCCCATTTGTCGCTTTCGTTAAGATATACTTCGTCGTTTTCGTCTTTTCTGAGTACGGGTTTGTTCGTTGGAATTGCGACAACATCAAGTTTATAGATTTTATTGAATTCGACTGCTTCCGTAGCAGCGGTACCAGTCATACCGGAGAGTTTTGTATACATACGGAAGTAGTTCTGGAATGTAATCGTTGCAAGCGTTCTGTTCCGCTGGGCTATTTTCAGGTGTTCCTTAGCTTCGATAGCCTGATGCAGACCGTCGCCGTATCGTCTTCCTTCCAGAACACGGCCGGTAAACTCGTCGACAATCTGTACCTGTCCGTCTTTTACCAGATAATCTACATCATCTTTATAGAGCCGGTGAGCACGGACTGCCTGGGTAAAATAGTGCACATATTCAAAGTTGCCTTCATCGACGACACTTCCGGTAATAAGATTGTGCTGGTGCAGAATCAGGTCAATGTGGTTTACACCTGCGTCGGTAAAAGACACCCGTTTTGATTTTTCGTCAAGGGTATAATCTCCTTTGATGTTTTTACGCTGTTCGGGATCCATATTTACTTCATCAGGATACAGACCGGTGGCAGGATCTTTTTCCACTTCCGTAAGCTCATCAACATATTTATCGACTTCGTGATATTTGAATGTGTCGTCTTCACCCTGTCCGCTTATAATAAGAGGTGTACGCGCTTCATCGATTAAGATGGAATCTATTTCATCTACGATACAATAGTTGAATCCGCGCTGAACCTTGCGGGAAAGTTCAATCTGCATGTTGTCGCGCAGATAGTCAAATCCGAATTCATTGTTCGTTCCGTAGGTAATATCACACGCATATGCTTCTTTCCGTGCATCATTGTCCATGTTTGACAGGATCGTACCGACGGTCTGTCCCATATAGGCATAAACGGGGCGCATCCATTCGGCATCGCGGCCGGCAAGATAGTCGTTCACGGTGACGATATGGACGCCTTTTCCCGACAGACTGTTGAGGTATGCAGCAGGAACGCACATCAATGTTTTTCCTTCACCGGTTTTCATTTCAGAAATGCGGCCGGAATTAAGGACAAGTGCGCCCATAATCTGTACATCGTACGGATGTTCACCGAGGATACGGAACGCGGCCTCGCGTGCAACCGCGAACGCTTCAGGGAGTATGTCGTCGAGTGTTTCGCCCTTTGCAAGACGCTCTTTAAATATTGCTGTCTGTTTAGGAAAATCTTCTGCTGAAAGCGATTTTGCCCAGCTTTCCTTAGCATTTACTTTCTCAAGAAGCGGCCGCAGAGCCTTTACGTCGCGTTCATTCTGCGAACCGAAGAAAAATGTTAAAATTTTATCTAGCATAATGCTTAAAATATACGATATTTCAAACTTATAGTAAAGAAGAAAACTGTCCGCATTGACAAGCGGAAAATGAAACTTTATGCTGTCAGTATGACTGGAAACCGTTTGCTGTACTTTTTATATATCCTTGTGTCAATTTCATTTGCAGCGCTTTTAGTATCATGCAGGCGATCGAATATAGTAGAATCGGTCGATGAAGACGAGCTGTTTTGCCTTTCGTACGGGAATTTTGAGGATCAGCTTAATATGTTTGATTTAACCGATGTGGGAAATATTCATACGACTATGACGATGCGCGACGGATTTTTCTACATTGCAAACGGCGAAGCCGGGAAGATTATGGAGCTTAATTCCTACGGTGATCTGCTTACGCTGTATTACAACGAGGATTCTGGTTCGGCTGCGTTTACTCAGGATATAACACTCAAAAATAAACATATGCCGATAGCATATCCGTTCAAATCTCCCGGGCCAATAACGGTAGATTCCCGGAAGTATATGTATGTTGTAAGTACAATGCCTAAGGAACGTCAGGAAGAAGATGAAACGGGTACCCTGCTGTACAGCCAGATTGTGCTGCGTTTTTCAAGTGACGGCACTTCATGTGATTATATCGGGCAACAGGGAGTAGGCGGAACTCCGTTTCCTTTTATACGGAACATTTATACGACGGCAGATGATGAACTTGTTGTTGTATGTACAACAATGGAAGGATCAATGGTTTACTGGTTCTCCGAAACAGGTTTTTTAATGTATAAAATTCCGATTATTACAAAGGACGTTCCGAAAATGCCCGGTATTGCGGCTGCTAATGCAGGAATAATTGCGGCCGTGCAGGACGTTATTCCTGATTATGAATCACGCCGGCTGTTTGTGAAAATTGACTATTATCAGCCGCGTATCGACAAGGATTCAAAAGCGGAGTCGGGAATTGATTTTGCAAAGACTTTTTTGTTTTCTCTGTCTGTTGACAACGGTAAGTATGAAAGTCCGGTAACAATTCCTCCCTATGAAGAAACGGTAACAGAGGATTACAGTAAACTTGTTTTTAAGCTTCCGTATGATTTTTTCGGCGTTTCAAAAAGCGGCTGGCTTTTTTTTGTTATTTCAACGAGTGACGGATTCAATGTCGAAATGGTTCAGCCGTTCAGTCAGAAAATTATACGACGGCATCTTGATATAAATCATAAAGACGTGCTGTATTATTCGATGTCGCTGTCGGATTCGGGAATTATCTCGGCACTGCTTGTTGAGCAGGACAAGGCGAAAGTCGTCTGGTGGCGGACCGACTCGCTTACAGCGGCCATTCTGAAGCCGTAATTTGAAGAGTGGAAAATGGATTTCAGTAAAATAGACGAAGGTCATGAAGACGGCAGCGAAAGTGTTCATTATTATTTCGATAATGAGGAGCGTATAAAACACGCTCCGAAAATCGTTCAGGATTATTATGCGGGAAAAGGTCCCCGGCCGGTGAAAGGGCTGTTCAAAAATCTTGTTTCAACTCCTGCTAATAAACTGGGACTGTTAAGCATTGCCATATTTGCGGTATTTGTTTTCATTTATTCATTTACAGCAGAGAAACCGTACCGGAAAGTTGTGGGCGGTACGGAAATGACGCTTTCCGCTTTTTCATACGAAGATCAAATATATGTAAGCCTTAAGGCTGCCGGATGGAATCAGAAGGACAGCAGTAAAAGAGATCTCAAACAGGGACTTACGCAAGTCAAATTCAGTGCATTTGACAATCAGCAGGCTGCCGCCGCTGTGTCTGAAAAGCATGGAATGTACACAGGTCAGGAGCTTGTTTTACGGACAAAGTTTTCTGATTATGATATAATTAAAGTCAAAGCTGAAGTCAGATTTAACGGAGAGGAAAAAGAACTTTCCGCTTCTGTTGAAAAACGCTGATGTAAAGTAGAAGAGGTTTTGCGATATGCTCCAGTTTTATTTTCTTTCAATCATGCTGAATCTTATTGCCGGTATGATTCTCGTGTACGGAACTGATTTTAGTAAAATTAAAAGACATGAAGAAAACGATGTTCCTGAAACCGTTAAGAATAAAGGAAATTCGCTGAAGAATATGTTTGAGAACAATGCACTGTTCGGCGACAGAATATTCCGTCTTATTCTTGGCATACTTACGATGTTCGTGGGGCTGATGAAACTGCTTTCTGTTGTACATGATGATGTCCCTGTTGTCGGGGATCTTATTCCGGCTCTTGCAGGATTATCTGGCGGATTCTGTCTGCTGGTTGAATATTATTGTGAAAATGCTTCAACTGAACTGAAACTTCCGGGTATTATCGGCAAACTGTTTGTTGATGACCGTAAGTATATAGGCTGGTTTTGTATAACGGCTGCGGTTCTTCATTTTGCTTTTCCCGATGCTCTTTTACTTTAGGTGGTATATTATTATGGGGTGTGTTTCAATAGCGTGTATCGCGTATGAAAATGGTCGTTTCTTTGTCGCTCACCGTAACCCTTCCGGTGATATGGGGGGAAGATGGGAATTTCCCGGCGGTAAAGTGGAGGAAGGCGAGTCTGATGAACAGGCTGTCGTGCGTGAAATGTCAGAGGAATTCGGTGTAACCGTGACGGTATGCGAGCGGATCGGTGAAAGCGAATTTACGCATAACGGGAAAGTTTCAAAACTTCATGCATACCGTATTCTCCTGCCGTACAACGGTATGAAAAAGAAATTTATTCTGACCGAGCACAGCGGTTACGACTGGGTTGAACCGGATGAAATACAAAAACTGTACTTTGTTGATTCAGATATGAGAATTTATCCGCAGGTATTGTCATACATTGAATCATTGAAGAACGGAAAATGAAAATGAATATGAAAAAAAAGTTTATATGTGCTACAGTTTTTTTTATTGTACTATCCTGCGTGATGACCGGATGCGCAAAAAAAACAGGCGGTGAAATCATGTTCGATAATTCGGAACCTCTGGCACTTGCTCCCGACGTATCATGGTCTGTCGTTCTTGATCCGTATGCAGGATACAGAAAATTACCGTCGTGGAATTCCGCAGTAACAAGCTATTGCCGCAAGGGCGATATTCTGCAGGTACTCGGGGAAACAGCAGTAAAGGGCAGCGGGAACTGGTATGAATTCAAAAACGGCTGGCTGCCGGAGACTGCTGTAACAGTGTACAATAACAGACTTAAGGCAGAAACAGCCGCTTCAAAACTGAATAAGTGATTTATTTCTTTGCCGACAGAATAATGTCTGCAGCTTTACCGGTCGTAAGACCGTCCGTTACTTCCCGTGTTGCAAGCCGTTTTAGAGACAGTGTTCCGTTTTGTGCATCTTTGTCGGTAATAAAAATACCCCACGGTATGCATTTTGCATCGGTCACCGCATACTGCTGGTTTATTTTCTTTGCATCGGGAAATACTTCAACAGCGACTCCTGCATTACGAAGTTCCGCCGCCGCTTTCTGATATACGATGGCATCTTTTTCGTTAAGACAGTAAATTTCGGCGTCAAGGTAGCTTCCCTTCTTATCGGTAAGACCAAGCTGTTCGAGTCCTGCGATAAGCCGGTCAAGTCCGATAGAAGCGCCGACTCCGGGTACTTTATCTTTCATATACAGTCCGGCGAGGTTATCGTAACGTCCGCCGGAGCAGACGGAACCGATCGCCGGCAGGTCATTAAGAAACGTTTCATATACGACGCCGGTATAGTAGTCAAGACCCCGGGTAATACAGGGATCAAGCACATACGTTGTTTCAATTCCCGCAGCTTTCATCATTGCATATATATCGCGCATGCGCTGAGTATCTTCTGCCGGACCTCCAGCCATCCGTTCAAGTTTGGAAAGGGTGCCGTTAAAATCAGTTTCACCGGTAATATACTCAAGAATGAGGGCCGCCGTTTCAGCGTTACCGGTTGTATCCGTCAATTCTTTCGTTACGGCGTCTTTCCCGATTTTTGCAAGTTTATCGACAGAGCGGAGTATATCCTCACTTTTATCGGAAACACCGGTTTTTGCAAGAAAGCGGTTGAATATACCGCGGTGATTCATACGTATGGTAATGTTTGTTACACCGATTGCAGCAAGCGCCGAACGCATAAGGCTGAGTATTTCAAAATCCGCGGCTGCACTGTCGGAACCGACTGTGTCTACGTCACACTGGATGAATTCACGGTAGCGCCCTGCCTGCGGCTTTTCACCCCTCCATACTTTTGCAAGATGATATCTTTTGAAAGGAAAATAAAGTTCAGCCTGATGTTCTGCCGTGAAACGCGCGAACGGAACAGTCAGATCAAAGCGCATTGCAACATCCCGTCCTCCGTTATCCTGAAAGCGGAAAACCTGCTTTTCGGTTTCTCCGTTGCTCTTGCGGAGAAGAATTTCAGTATATTCGAGAACAGGAGTGTCGATAGGAACAAAACCGAACGAACGGTAAACCGCTGTTATTTTTTCCATTAAATCATCGCGCTGGATTTCCGCAGCGGGAAGAAAATCTCTGAAGCCCTTGAGAACTCTTGGTTGAATGAGTGTGTCCATGTCGGTATACTAGCCCAAACAGGAGAAAAATACAATTGCTGTTATGTTTTGATATTGGAAATACAAATATTAAGACCGCCTTATTTGACGGCGACCGCATAATGTACGAATGGCGCATAAGTACGGATTCAAAACGTACCGGCGACGAATATTTTTCAATTATTCGTACGCTTACACGCGATGCTGCAGTCTCGTTGTCCGATATAGATTCTGCAGTTGTAAGTTCTGTCGTTCCTGCACTCATCGGACCGTTTGTTATTGTGTCGCAGCACCTTATCGGCAGAAAGCCGCTTATAATCGGACCGGATATGTATGCAGAACTGCCTGTAAAGGTACCTGAATCTGCTGTACACGAAATCGGAACAGATCTGCTGTGCGATGCACTGGAAGCGTGGAACCGGTACAGAAGTGCATGCATTATCGCTGATTTCGGAACTGCGCTTTCATTTACCGCAGTCGATCCCGAAGGAAATATTGCGGGTATTGCAATTGCTCCGGGAATTGGAACGGCATTTCAATCACTCTTTACAAATACGGCTCAGCTGCCGTCCGTCCCGCTTGAAATTCCGGCGTCAAGTCTTGGAACGAATACGATAGAATCTATCCAGTCGGGAATTCTGTTCGGCTATAAGGGACTTGTCGAAGGCCTTATAGCGCAGATGAAAAAAGATCTCTGCAGACAAACTGGCGCTGATGTAAAATCGGTGAGAACGATTGCCACCGGGGGGCTGAACAGTATGCTTCAGCCGGTGACTGATGCGTTCGACGATATAGACAAGGATCTGACACTGCACGGCCTTAGAAGAGCTGCACAGTATGCAG
Organism: Treponema sp.; assembly: GCA_023231445.1. Lineage (GTDB taxonomy): Bacteria > Spirochaetota > Spirochaetia > Treponematales > Treponemataceae > Treponema_D. The sequence goes on from JALNVF010000047.1 coordinate 11,102, forward strand.
AAGACGGTACAGAGAATTGAACTGTCTTTCTATACTTATCTGTTTTTCCGTACTATTTTTTAATTACATCTTCCCATTGTACCCCTGCGCCTGCTGTTACGGTATGAACTGTATAAGCGCCTGTAACCGTTTTCAGATATTCGGGCGATATACCGGGTGTAAGTATTTTTTCCGTTCTCAGAACGCCGATGTCTGCAGGGCCGATTAATTCTCCTGCAGGCATGTCGTGCATAAAATGGAGCGACCGGTTTGTCCGTCCGTAGTTAGCACGTTCTGCAGGAGCCAGCGTCTTTATCCCCGTGCCGAGTACCGCCAGTACTTTTTCCGTACCGTATTCGTCTTCTGTCTGCTTTATAATTTCAGCATATCCGCGTTCTTTTCCGTAATGCCTGAGTGCCGCTTCGCACTGATTGACCGCATGGACCATCTGTGCAAACTGTTCCGGTTCAAGTGCGACAGGATCATCGAGACCGTCCGTACTTTTACTCAGCGTAATGTGCTTTTCCGTCATGACGCCGCCGGCAGCAGCTGCAAGCGCCGGGACGAGCACCGGATCAAGACTGTGGTCGCTTATTCCGCAGGGAATGCCGAATATGCTGCTGAGTGTGCCGACAAGCCGTACGTTGTATTCCGTTTCCGGAGCAGGGTAGCTCGTGATGCAGTGGAGCAGAGTCACCCGTTCCTTGCCGAGAATAGTCAGAGCCTTTTCCATATCAGCAAGTTTTGATACGCCGCTTGAAATAATGACGGGGACTGGTTCCTCTCCGTCATCTTTCTGCCGTGCACGGAAGGCGGCGAGCGCTTCCAGCAGGGGGATATGATTGAGTTCGGGCGAAGCGATTTTTACTGCATCGGGATGAATATCAAGCAGTTCGTGCAGACTGCGGAGCCCGAACGGAGAACATATAAATTCTACCCCCTTTGAACGGGCATAGTCTGCTGCGCGCGCATAAAAATCAGATGAAACTTCCAGCTGTTTGAACCGGTCGTACAGTCTGATGCTTCCTCCGGGAAGTTTTACGAATCCTGTATCGGGATGAAGTATTTCATCCGCATATACCCATTGAAATTTAACTGCATCAGTTCCGGCAGCAGCTGCCGCATCAATCAGTTCCGCGGCTTTTTCAAAAGAACCGCCGTGAGAAGTTCCTATTTCTGCAACGATCATACCGGAAATAGTACTGCAAACAGAAGAAAAAAATCTATACTTGTAAAATTCAGGATTGTCACATATAATGGATTTAATAAAAAATCTCTATGAGAAAAGAAATTCCGGAAATATACAGGTTTTGAAAGTATAAAATTCAGAAACTGTGTGCAAATGATCAGAGTGTTTTCATATAAATAAATCAAGTTTTCTTAAATAAGCAGGAAATAAAATGAAAACCGAAAGAAAATCCAGTATGGCAAAAAAATTTATTCTTGTACTCGGATCCGGTATTGTGATTCTGTTCGTATGCATGACGCTGCTTGTTACCGGTAATGTCCGCTCCTCTGTGCTTCAGACATATCTGGAATCGGCGGATAAAATTGCCGCCGCAAATGCAGCTGAGATTTCGAACTGGGTGCGGATGTATACGAATGATCTGCGTGTTTATGCGGATTCGACTGATGCTATGTACGGAACGGTTGTGTCAATGACGAAATTGATCCGGGATCCTGCAAATAAAAGAATGCAGAATGTTGTATTTAACGATGTGCTTGTCTGTGGTGCCGACGGTACCGGTTACTGCAATACAGGTGACGAACTTGAAATGCAGGACAGTCCGGGGTATAAGGCTATGATGCACGATTACAAAAATGTGTTTATCAGCGAACCGAAGGTTTCCGAAACAGACGGAAGCTCGATAATTGAAATATGCCGTCCTCTGGAAAGAAAGGATAATACTCGTTACGGATATGTGTCGGCATCATTAGGACTGAAGTATATTCAGGACATAATCGATGAGTTAACAATCGGAAATAATGGATTTGCATATATCGTTTCGGGAAACGGTATAGTCCTTGCCCATAAGGATAAAAGTTTAGTTCTTGCTGCAGATTTTTCAGATGGAGATAATCTCGGATATGCGGGGCTGAGTGCTGTAACGGCCGATATGAAGTTGGGAAACGAGGGCTATGGATTCATTTCTTATCCTGATAAATCGAGACATCTGATAAGCTACGCTCCTGTAGACAACACGTCATGGTCTCTGGCGATTGACATCCCGTCTGTTCAGGTGAACGAGACTGCTGATTTTCTCCGTTTTTATATAGTTACCATTATGTGTATTATTGTTGCTGTTCTTCTTGTTTTTAGCGGAATATTTATTACTGTTTCCATTCGTCCTCTTCGTAATGTGGAATCATCAATAAATCGTATTTCCCTGGGAGAAGCCGACTTGACACAGGTACTGAAAGTTAAGAGTCATGATGAAGTTGGCTCGCTTGTAAAAGGTTTCAATAAATTTGTTGCAAGACTTCGGTCGCTTGTGAAGGATATAAAAGATTCAAAAACACAGCTGTCGTCAGTAGATTTGCAGCTCCAGGGAAGTACGAATGAAACTGCCGGTTCAATTACCGGAATAATTTCTAATATTGAAAGTATCGGTAATCAGATAACAAATCAGAATAAGAGTGTGGATGAAGCTGCCGGAGCGGTAAATGAAATTGCACGGAATATAGAGTCGCTGGGGAAAATGATACAGAATCAGTCTTCCGGTGTTGTTGAAGCTTCTGCTGCCGTAGAGGAAATGATTGCTAACATCCTTTCTGTAAATAATTCTGTTAAAAAAATGGCTTTGGCTTTTTCTGTTCTTGAAACTGATACGAAAAACGGTTTTGCCCGGCAGTCCGATGTAAATGACCGTATAACGCTGATAGAAAGTCAGTCACAGATGCTTCAGAATGCTAATACAGCTATCGCAAAAATAGCGGCACAGACTAATCTGCTCGCGATGAATGCTGCTATCGAGGCTGCCCATGCAGGAGATTCCGGGAAAGGGTTCAGTGTTGTTTCCGATGAAATCAGAAAGCTGTCTGAAACATCATCTGAGCAGTCCCGTACCATAAAAGATGAGCTCGGAAAAATTGAAGAATCCATTGCAGGTGCTGTTGAGGCCTCTACAAAATCATCAGGGACGTTCAGCATGATATTAAAACATATCAGCGATACTGATGAACTTGTAAAACAGATAGAACAGGCTATGTCGGAACAGCAGACCGGTTCAAAGCAGATAAGCGACGTATTGAAGATTATGAACGATACTACCGTCGAAGTACAGTCTGCATCCTCCGGAATGGAGGAGGGCAATAAAGCTGTTCTGGAAGAAATGAAACATCTTCAGGATGCGGCTTCCGTTATGAAAAACAGTATGGAGAAAATGTCTGCCGGAGCAGATTCAATAAACAGAACGGGAGAGAAACTTGCAAAAATATCCGCACTCATGAACGACTCGATAAACCGGATCGGCAGCGAAATAGATTTGTTTAAAGTATGATGCTTGACGTATTCTTCTATACTATGGTATTATAAATAACTAGTCACATTTAATTAGTATTTGTTTTTTTGTAAGGAGTGCCTCATGTCAGGACATAGTAAATGGTCAACTATTAAACATGCAAAAGGGATAGCTGATGCAAAACGCGGACAGATGTTCACAAAGTTTATTAAGGAAATTTCTATTGCTGCTCGTATGGGCGGCGGCGATCCGGACTCAAATCCGCGTCTGCGTACCGCAATTCTCAAAGCCCGCGCATCAAGTATGCCGAAAGATAATATTGAACGCGCTATAAAGAAAGGTACCGGTGAGCTCGGTGGTAAAACGTACGAAGAGCTTGTTTATGAAGGATACGGTCCCGGCGGAGTTGCGGTGCTTGTTGAAGTTCTTACCGATAACAAAAATCGTGCAGCAGCTGATGTACGTAACATTTTTGACAAAAACGGGGGAAAACTCGGTGTTACCGGTTCTGTTTCCCGTATGTTCTCCCGCAAGGGGACTATTGCTTACGATTCCGAACAGGTTTCAGAAGATACCGTTATGGAAGCAGGTCTTGATGCCGGCGCAGACGATATTGTAAATGAAGACGGTGTCATAACGGTGACAACAGATCCCGGCGCATTCGATAAAGTTCTTGAAGCGCTGCAGGAAAAAGGATTGGAATCACTTTCTGCGGAAGTGGGAATGGTTCCGGAGTCGACATCTGTAGTTGATGCTGCAATTGCTCCTAAAGTCCAGAAGCTTTTAGACAGGCTTGAAGAAAACGACGATGTACAGAACGTGTACAGTAACGTCGAATATCCTGAAGATTATGATCCTTCTGCAGAAGCATAGACATCAGTAGAAGCAGATATAAACCACAGTCGTTATGGCTGTGGTTTTTTTTTGTCTGAATCTGTACAATACGTTGTTATGCAGACACCTAAGAAATTTGAATCACTTCCGGGAACGGAAAATAATATCTCTCAGACATCTGCCGGAACGTGCCGAATACGGCGTGTGCTCGGTATAGATCCCGGGCTTGCTTCAACAGGATTCGGTATTGTTGATTACAGAAACGGACGGTACCGCATGGTAAGTTACGGTGTCATTGAGACAAAAGCTCATACCCCTCACAGTGAGCGGCTGCTTGCGGTGTACAACAGGCTGTGTTCTGTTATAGAGGAATTCAAACCTGAAGAGGCGGGGATGGAAACTCTGTATTTTGCACGGAATACATCGTCGGCAATGGGGGTCGCGGAAGCACGGGGAGTCGTTACACTGTGTCTTGCTCAGCATTGTATCAGGCTGGGGGAATATACGCCGAATCAGATAAAGCAGGCAGTAACCGGGACCGCGGCCGCAGGAAAGGAACTTGTTGAAAAATATGTAAAGATACTTCTTGCGCTTGAAACGGAACCAAAACCCGATCATGCCGCAGATGCGCTTGCAGGGGCTATTACCCATCTTCATTATTCATCTGTTTTTTGATATACTCAGCGTATGTTTAACAGTCTTACCGGTACAATTACCGGAAAGTTTCCGAATACAGTTTATATAGACACTCACGGTATAGAATGGAGTATTTCCGTTCCCGGATCTGCATTTGATGCACTGCCGCCTGTAGGCCAGACGGGGAAAGTATACACATATCTGGTACATACACAAGATCTTATGTCCCTGTACGGTTTTGCCTCGAATGAGGAACGCCAGCTGTTTCTTGATCTGCTCAAGGTTGACGGTATAGGTCCGAAGGCTGCCGTTAAGATACTCTCCAATATTGCGGGGCAGCAGCTTGTAGACGCGCTTGACAAAGGAGACGTAGCAGTACTCGAAAAAGTACCCGGCGTGGGTAAGAAGACTGCTGCAAAGATGATGCTTGCGCTCAAAGGAAAACTTACGCTGAACGGTGACGACACCGTGGTTGTGCACCGTTCTGCAGCCGGTGCGTATGATGCTGTCATTACATCATTAGCTTCTATGGGATACGACAGACGTGACTGCGAACAGACTGTTGCCGACATTTCTTTACAGCTGGCAAAAGATACAGGCTGGGATAAAAAGAAGCCGACAGAAAAAGAAGATGCCGTGTTCCGGCGTGCCCTTGTGGAGCTTGCCCAATGAGCAGTATTGAAGATTTAAACGCATTGAACGGGGCCGGCTGCGACACAGGCTTTGCGCATATTGTGCGTGCCGATATGCGCAGCGGGGACGATGAACAGGAAAACAGTCTTCGGCCCCAGCTTTTGAACGAATTTCTGGGACAGGAAACAATAAAAAAGAATCTTTCTGTATTCATAGAAGCTGCCCGTAACAGGGAAGAGCCACTTGACCATCTGTTCCTTATCGGACCTCCGGGACTGGGAAAAACGACGCTTGCACAGATTACCGCCCACGAACTTGGAGCGGACTTTAAGGTAACGTCTGCTCCGGCACTTGACAAGCCTAAAGATCTTGCGGGAATTCTTTCGACAATTACTCCCCGTACCGTTTTTTTTATAGACGAGATTCACCGGCTCAAACCTGCAATAGAGGAAATGCTCTATATTGCGATGGAAGATTTTGAACTTGACTGGGTTATCGGACAGGGGGCGGCTGCGCGTACGGTGCGCATTCCGATTCCGCCGTTTACACTTGTGGGAGCGACAACAAAAGCAGGTATGGTGTCAACCCCGCTTATAAGCAGGTTCGGAATAATACAGCGGTTTAATTATTACACACATGAGGAACTGGCGGAAATTATTAACCGTTCGGCAGGCATCCTGAATGTAGACGTAGACGATGACGCGGCGCTTCTGATGGCATCCTGTTCACGCGGAACACCGCGCGTTGCAAACAGGGTACTGCGCCGTATGAGGGATTTTGCGCAGGTTGAAGGAAACGGCAGAATTACAGACCGGATTGTCTGTGACGGCCTGAAGCGGCTTGAAATCGACGGTCTCGGCCTTGAAAAATACGACCGGGAAATACTGCTTTCAATTATCCAGAATTTCGGCGGCGGTCCTGTCGGAGCAGAAACACTTGCTATATCTATCGGAGAGTCAATCGATACACTGGAAGATTACTACGAACCGTACCTTATTCAGTGCGGACTTATCCAGCGTACACCGCGGGGAAGAGTAGTGACCGATAAAGCATATACTCACTTAGGAATTTCAGGAAGTACAAGAAATGTTGACGAAAGACTTTTATTTTGATTTACCGCAGGAACTCATCGCGCAGCACCCGGCAGGAGTACGCGGTGAAGATAAACTTATGGAACTGGGGCGTTTGAACGGAAACGTGATTCATCATGCTATGTCAGAACTGCCTGATTTAATCGACAGCAGTACTCTCATGATATTTAATAATTCACGGGTAAGGCGTGCCCGTGTATACGGTGTAAAACAGACGACCGGACGTGAACAGGAATTTATGTTTTTAAATCAGGTTGATGCAGACGGCTGTGTGTGGAACACGATGGTAAAAGGCGCGAAAAAGCAGAAACCGGGAATGCAGTATACCTTTCCTGACGGTTCTGTCGGTACTATTATTGAAGATGAAGCGAAAGACGGTACGGAATTCCGCGATATGAAATTTGATTTTCGTATTACCGAAGACTGGTTTGAAAAAAACGGGCATATTCCGCTTCCGCCGTATATAAAAAGGGAAGATACCGAAGAGGACAGTGAACGGTATCAGAACGTCTATGCCAAAGAGACCGGGAGTGCGGCCTGTCCGACGGCCGGACTTCATTTTACGGAAGACATGCTGAAACGTCTTGCAGATAAAGGAATTGATATAGAATGGGTGACTCTTCACGTGGGACTCGGTACATTTCTTCCGGTGCGCGAAGATGAGATAGAAAATCATAAAATGCATGAAGAAGTTTACACGGTACCTGAAATCACGGCACGGAAAATAAACGAAGCACACCGCGAAGGCCGGAAAGTACTTGCGGTGGGGACAACGTCTGTGCGCACGCTTGAATCAGCGTGCGACGAAAACGGTGTTGTAAAAGCAGGGACCGGCAGCACTCACATTTTTATGTATCCCGGATTTAAATTCAAAGTTGTAGACGAAATGTTTACAAACTTTCATACTCCCGAATCAACGCTCATCATGCTGGTAAGCGCATTTGCCGGACGCGAACATATCCTGAATGCGTATAATACAGCAGTGCAGAACAAATACCGGTTTTTCTCCTATGGCGACGCTATGCTGATAAAATAACCTCCGGGGCTGTAACGGAGGCTGCTGTTTAACGAAGCCGTTATTCCGGCTGCTGTTTTACGGCAGCTCTACGGGAATCCATTTACCCGTATCCTGCATATCCCTGGCGATCAGTCCCATGTTGACATGCGCCGTCGTCTCTCCAAGCAGAAAATCAGTATCTCCCGCTGTCATGCGTGCATTTTCGGCGGCAGATAACGAAGCTACGTCTGCGCCGAATACGGCGTGACTGTATTCGCGGGATATGAAAAGAGCTGTTTTAGTTCCCATGTTTTCAAGCAGTACGCACGCAAGCAGACTCCTGCTGTCGCAGTCGCTCCCTTTACCCGTGAGTACGGCGGGAAGCGGAGTAAAATCAGCGTTGTCCTTCTCCCGTTCATACGTAAATCCCTGTGTCCAGGTAAGAAGCAGCTGCGCCATTCCTTCGTCAGGGTTTTCCGGATTAAGTTTCTTTGCATCACTGGACAGCGCATTACTGATGTCGAACGACGCCTTTTTCAGTCGTCCGCAGCTGTCTCTGAAAATAAGGCGGTAGTAACGCTGCCATGCCTGCTGCCACTTTGCGTTGTCTGCATAGAGCGTAAGTACGGCGTATTCACAGTTGACGACAAACTCTGCGGCTGCAATGTCGTCCTTGTCAAGCTGGGTTTGTATATCGTGTCCGTTTATCGTAAGCGTTACGTTCTGTTTTTCTGTCGGAGGAAATGCATACGACGCAATTATACCTGGTTCAAAAATACTGCCACGGTCTATCGTGAGCGAATTAAGGACGGACATGATGAACTGTTCACAGTCTTTTTTAATCTTTGTGTCGGCATAACAGAGAAGAACAATCTGTGTCTGTTTTTCAGGAAGTGTAACAGCTTCAGCCCAGCCTGCATATTCTTTCTGTCCGAGCGTCATTGAAAATGTACCAAGTGCGCAGTCGGTGTTACGCCAGATGAACTGTGTTTTTCTGCATGTTCCCGCCGGAAGTTTTGCAACAGCGCCGGAAAGCGCATCATCTGCAGACGTATATGTTCCTTTTTCGTACAGTTTGACCGCCAGCGAGACGGGCATCCTGTCGTGTGAAAAAAGATACGACATACCGTCGTCAGTATGATCGTCAACTTTGAATCCTTCAGGAAGGTCAAGACTCCATCCGAACTCATTATCTGTTACGCTTTCTGCAGGAAGCGTAACAGCGGTCAGCAGCAGGCATACGATCGTAATCAGAAAAAAGCGTTTCCCGGTTATTGTCATTTTAAAGTACCTCGTTTATAGTATTTCGGATGAAAACCATTCCCATACTATATGAAAACGACGAAATTTTTATAATAAACAAACCTTCGGGAATTCCTGTTCAGGGGGGAGTTGGAATTACTCATTCGCTTGACAGAGAGCTGCCGGAACAGACCGGAAGCAGCATATATCTTGTGCACCGGCTTGACCAGGATACGGCAGGACTTATGGTTGTGGCAAAGAATCCTGCAGCAGCAGCCAGATGGACGAAGCTTATTGCCGGCCATGATGTCCGGAAAGAATATGATGCCGTATGCATCGGTAAATTTACGCAAAAAGCCGGGAAAATTACCGAAACTATTGAACAGCATGGTGAGAAACGGGATGCAGTGACTCTTTTCCAGGTAAAAAGAGAAGCTTTTGTTCCCTGTGACGGGAGCCTGATGCTTCCGGTATCGTTAGTCCGTCTTACTCTTGAAACCGGACGGATGCACCAGATACGGATACATCTTGCAAAGCAGGGGTGCCCTGTTGCAGGAGACGACCAGCACGGAAATTTTAAACAGAATAAACTTCTGCGGAAAGCTGCCGGAGTAAAGAGACTGATGCTTGCCGCTGTAACACTGACCATTCCGCTCAATGGCGGCCTTGAGATTTTTTCGGTGCCTCTTCCGGAACATATGCAGTCATTTTATGATTTGTATTTTATGTCTGCATGTTGACAATCGTAAAATATTCCTTTATTATACTGATTGTACATTTTAATTATTTTTAGAATGGACTCGTGACACACGGGTCCTTTTTTATTATTCAGGTGGCGTGTGGATTATATTTCGTTTGACAGCATCCCCCATTATCCGGAGTGTGCTCCTCTTGTAGAGGGCTTGGGGTATCATCTTGTAGAGTTAAAAATAGTTCCGGCTAAAACCGTGACTAAAATTTCTGCCGTTATTACTGCAAAAGATCCTGAAAAAAATATCGGTGTTGACGATTGTGCGAAAGTCCATCATGCACTTCAGCCGCGTCTGGAAGCTCTTCTCAAGACAGAAGATACTGCAATGGAACTGACGTCGCCGGGTATTGACCGCAACATAAGAAATGCAGCAGAATTCGAGCTGTTTGCCGGCCGTATGATCCGGGTGTGGAGCAGAACGGTAAACGACTGGGTCAGCGGCAGAATCGTAAATTCAGACAAAAAATCAGTAACATTGGAGACGGAAGACGGTGTAAAAACCGTAGTTTATGAAGACATTGCAAAAGCGAAGTTCGTACAAATATAGTGGTATAGGGAGGTTTTTCTATGTCAGAAATGGCAGAAGCAATCCGTCAGTTAATACAGGAAAAAGGGTATTCTGAGGATTCTGTAAAAACAAT
>JALNVF010000048.1 GCA_023231445.1 Treponema sp.
ATCCCAGAATGCGTCCTTTTCCATTTTAGCACGTGCGGCCATTCCCTTGCGTATGGCATCCTGATGTGAACCGGAAAAGGCGGTAAATACAAGCTCGCCTGCATACGGAACGCGAGGCCCTACGGTCATGCCGGTAAGCTTCTCATATTTGTCCTTCACATCTTCAATATGAGTAAAATCGAGTTCAGGATCAACGCCCTGCGTGTACATATTGAGCGCAACGTTCACAATATCAAGATTACCCGTACGTTCACCGTTTCCAAAAAGGCACCCTTCAACGCGGTCTGCACCGGCAAGCATTCCGAGTTCGCACGATGCAACACCTTCGCCCCTGTCGTTATGGTTATGCAGACTGATAATGACATTCTCCCGGCCGGAAATGTGGGTACAGAAATATTCAATCTGATCGGCAAATATATTCGGCGTTGCACACTCGACTGTCGTCGGCAGATTCAAAATGATTTTATCCTTCGACGTCTGTGCCCACTGCTGCTTCACTGCTTCGCAGATTTCCACTGCATAATCGGTCTCTGTCGTAGAAAAACTTTCAGGTGAATATTCCAGCCGGATTCTGGTATTGCCGGCAGTCGCAAGACACCCCTGAACGCATTTTACACCGTCGACAGCAAGCTGGGTAACCTGTTCCTTCGACATGTTAAACGTATATTTCCGCTGTGCGGGTGAAGTTGAATTGTAAATATGGAAAATTGCCTTCGGTGCTCCTTTCAGAGCTTCAAATGTTTTCTTTACCAGATGCTCCCTTGCCTGACACAAAACCTGCAGTGTTACATCCTCCGGTACACGGTTCTCTTCAATAAGTCGGCGGATGAATGTATATTCGGTATCCGATGCAGAGGGAAATCCAACTTCAATTTCCTTAAATCCGGTCTTTACAAGCAGATCAAAAAATTCAAGCTTCTGTTCAACACCCATCGGATTTACAAGTGCCTGATTTCCGTCACGAAGATCTACCGACACCCACACAGGTGCTTTTGTAATGATTCTGTCCGGCCACTCACGTTTTTCCATGTGGATCTGCGGAAACTGCTGATATTTACCATTGATTTTCATGTTCTGCTCCTTTCTGCTTCCAGCCTGCAGCCTGCGGCAGTCTTTTAAACAAAAAAACCTGCCGCCTTAAGCGACAGGTCTGTAATTTCATTAGTTTATATGACTATACAGCACCATCATTTACGGCGATTTGTGAAAAAATCAGCTGCTAGTAGTAGAACTGTATAAATCATGGGGAAAGTATGATACAAAATGGTTATATTGTCAATTGCTGATATCAGATTCTGCTGCAGGGCCCCCGGAAAATGACACACAGGTCGCTATTAAATTTCTGGGTATCCGTACGAAGCTGACGAAGGAAAGAGTTGTCGTTCAACGTTCCAAGAACCGCTGTCATTTCATCAAGATTGCGATAGGTCATCTTACGATAATAATCTGTAAAGTCCTTTTCCCGCGAAGATATTGAAGACGTGTACATATCACTTGAGACGACTGTGACATCTGCAATTATATTCCGATATATATCAATCGAAAAATCTTCGATAGGGCAGGAATACAATTGTTCAAGAAGGTACACTGCATACCTGGCTTTATAACGGGAATATCCGGAGGCGCATGCATCATAAAACTGATGTACACCTTCCCATGTTGTAACAGTACCGTTCTTAACAAATTCAAGCAGCTGGTCCACCTTTTCTTCCGGAACAATCTGCCCTCCGACATTGAGCCAGGACAGATAAAGCGGAATTTCCCTCAAACGTTCTACAACGTCAGAGGAAAGTGTTTCTTTTTTCATTAAGGCGCAGTATTCAACGAGAGTTCTGGCAGCAAAATATTTAACAACTTTCAGATACATTCTGTAAGCCCTGACAGGTTTGAAAATCGTTGCACCATATTTTTTCTGACACTGTGAATCAGACAACGTAAAATCAGCGTCAGAATTCTGACTAAGAAAATCTCTTGCCGCCTGATACAGTTCCGCAGGAGTATGTGCATTTTCTGCAGCCTCCTTATCAAGGTGGGGAAGCGCAAGTGCAGTCAAATTGATAATCCGGTCAAGGGACGACATTATTTCCTGCATTGTATCAGGAGCAAGCGGGTCTGTTTCAATATGCTGGACTTTTATTACGCGCATATCGCGGCTCTGAAATTTATACCGGTTACGTACTATGGCGAACATGTCATACATAAACCACCACGCAGGTACGATATGTACTGCCTGGTCTCCGTTTTCACCGGTAGTTACAAGAGAAAACGGATAGGGAATATCAAGTTCATGCTGATATGAACCTTTTGCTACAAGAACAAAAGCGGCAAACCTGCTGTTATGTTTAAAATCACTGCATAATCCCGGCCAGAATCCCCGTTCCGCAAGTATTTCACCATCAGCGCTGCGGGAATTGTGATTACTGCCGATCGTCGCTCCCGATGCAATATTTGACTGTCCCATTACTGTCGAAGCGATAAGAAACGAAGAATTATGATGCTGTTCATGAAACGGAAAAATCAGATTGTTAAGCATTTCGCAGCATGAGACTGTCGAATTATCTCCAAGAACCGAATTCAGAAGGCGGGCACCGTATTTGAGCTGGCAGTTACGTCCGATCACAAAACGGACGGCTACAGCCTGATAAAAAACACGGCTGCCGTATCCCATGATCCCGTTTACCATCTCAACTCCTTCGCCTATCTGGGAAATTTCGTCTTCTGAAGAAAGTACCGTAATATTTTTTAGTTTAAATGCACCCTTTATATAAGCACAGGTTCCGATTTTTGTATCTTTCAGAAGCGTCGTATTTTTTACGACAGTATCATCTCCGACTGTACCGAAGGTATCGAGTTCGCCGCTATTTCCGGCTTCGGTAAGTTCAATAAAACGCTTCATAAGTGCTGTATCGTCACGATAACGCGACCACAGGTATGCGTCTGCCGGAATCATACTTTCAAACGGAAGAATGGAACGTCCTCCGTTCTCATTTCCGACTCCGATCCAGATACGATTTTCTTCCGGTTCTCCTTTTTTTAATATTCCGGCGCCGAATTTCGAATGCTTCGTACAGCTCATTTCCTGAATGTTGAAAAGCATTACCCGGTCGCCAAGCCGGTAATTTTCAAGATATGAAACATTGCGGATGACATTATCATCCCCTGTTACAACATCGGTAAGGAGAGAGCGGTAAATTCCCGTTTCAAGTTCAAGATCATGGTATTTTAATTTTGCAGGACACAGTCTCCCGAGGACAATAAAACCGCGGAAAACAGAATCTTTTATAAGTGATGGATCGAATCCGTTCTCCGAAGCATCTACATATATGTTCTGCCATAACGGATCTTCAGATGCATTGAGATTCTGTTTTAATATTGAAATTTCCTGAGCAGTAAGACGGCGTTTCCCTGCAGTCAGGTCACCTGGCACCGATATATGAATGTCATATTTATCTATATATGTTATTTTCAACATCGGAACCCATTGTAACTTCGGCAATGTACTTTGTCAAACAGTAAACAGTCGGTATAATGGGAAGTATATGATAAAACGCCCCGGGGAAATACTTACTGTTCTTTTACTCCTTTTTTATTTCATTTCACCTGTTCCTGCCGGAATTCCTGCTTTCATTGACGCATTTGCGGACTACACACTTCAAAACGGCATGAAAGTCTTTGTCCTTGAAGATACTTCTTCCATACCGGTTCGTATTGAATATACCGCACGTGCAGGTGTAAGTGCCCAGACACCGGAAACAGCAGGTTTTTTCCCACTTTATGCCCGGCTTTTTGCAAATGCCGGAAGAGCTTCCTGCGGACAGGAAGCCGGCAACTGGCTTCTTTCCGCTGCAGACACTTCATGTAATGCAGATTCAGTACGCTGTATTATAACGGTAGCTCCATCACAGACAGAAAGGATTCTTGACCAGCTTGCTCATTGTGCGTTTGCGCCTGTTTTCAGCGATGCAAAACTGCAGACACAATATTCAGCACTAAAAACAGAAGTAATGAACTATGCATTCAGTACAGCAGGTTTTATTAACAGCAGTATTGATGCACGAATATTTGCAGATGCGCCATGGAAGCAGGATACAGGTGTGTATCCTGCTCTTTTTACAAACACGCCTCTCGCTCAGGTTCGTACGATTCTTTCCAATATTGCGCATACATATTATATTCCGCAAAACAGTGCACTGTTTATAAGCGGCGGTATTACAAAAAAAACGGCACTCATACTTGCAGAACGTACATTCGGTTCGTGGCCGGCGGGAACTGTCTATCCGCAGAAAAATAGTTCTTTATACAGTGAAAAAAAAACATCACAACAGCAGCAACAGAGAAGATTCGTTATATATGATCCTGTATTCTCTCCTGATATGACACAGATTATAGTGCAGTATACAGGACTCCCGGCGGTACAGGCTGATACTGCTGCTGCGTTATTCAGTCAGGCTGCGTCTTCATTCAAAAAATCGCTGCTCGTTCATACTGATCTTGCAATACGCGGAAAAGAATACATAAACGCCGCAGCGGCACATAAGAATGGTCAGTCGCGTCTTATATTTCAGTCAATTCTCGAAAAATCTGAAACACCACCGGACAAACAGGCTGAAATTTTTCTCGACTGTGTCAAAAAAGCAGCAGACAATACGGACAGTACCGAATTTCAGCAGGCTCGTCAGGATCTTGCAGCCGGTTTTAACTCAGTATATACCAGTTCCCCGGTAATCATGGACAAACTGTCAGAATTGTGGGCAGTAGAAAACCTGAGTCAGGCCAGTGAAGATTCCGAAACACTTATCTCCGGACTGACCGGACGCCTCTGCAGAATTAACGATCTTGACATAGAAAAACTTCGTACTACGTACGACAACAAAGAACCATTCGTATTCGTCCTCGTTAATAGCAGTGTATATATACAAAATGCTGACGGTTTCAAAAAAAACGGATACGAGACAATAACACAGAAGAACGGATCATGGTATACACAGAAACTGTACAAAAACGTAATAAACAGCAGAACGTCAGATTCGTCAACTGATAAAGACCGGACCCAGGACGATGTATCACGCTATATTGCCGGAAATGATCCGCAATTCTCTTCTTTTTCGCTTTCAAACGGTATTCCTGTTGTCTTAAAGCAAAATAATTCGTCAGACACGGTACTTCTGATGATTACTATAAATGGAGGAAGAATAAGCAGTGCTGTGGATCCCGGATTTTTTTCAATGCTTATTAATGCGCTGGCAGGCAACATCCAGAAGGAAATCAACAGGCAGAAAAATAACGGCTTGATTACTGAAATTCCATCAGTACTTGCTGAAACTGATTTGACAAGCGGAATAATTACAATAGAAAGTTCTTCGGCAGAAATGAACACTGTTATTCCCTGCATATCACAGGCACTTATTTACGGCGATATACAGCCGTCTCAGGCCGACGGTCTTATCTATAATGCACGTTCCCAAAAACGACTCTACAACGGTGATACAGTGAACCAGTTATACAGTCGCGCAGTTTGCGAATTATTTCCTTCTACTGCGTATATAACGCTGTTCGACAGCAGCAGCGATATTCTTGAGCATACAAAGTATACAGACGTGCTTGAATCTTACCCTGAACTGCTTGATGCATCACGATATACCATAATCGCCACCGGCAGATTCAACAGTGATAACCTGCACAGTCTGCTGGAGTCATCTCTCGGTATATTGCAGCCTCAGACAAAAAGAGAAAATGAGCGACCGGTAATTCCGGTGCCGCAATTTTCTGCTGATAAAAGAATCACCGTTCCATTACGCCATCTTTTCATCACCGGTACTGACACTGAAAACGCCGGACAGCAGCCTGTAGTTCTTGTTCCGACGACGACATTTTCAGACCCCGTGCAATACTGGATACCTTCACCCGATCCCCGCTCGCCCGATTTTCCTCTGTTCAATGCACTTGTTTATACATTCGGCTCCCGTCTGAAAAAAAATGCGGCAGCGCTTTCTCCTGATATAACGGTAAAAACGGATAGTGCATCGTACGGCATTCAGGCTGCTGTCATCACGCTGACACATGTAGACCATATACGTCAGGCAGACGTACTCTACGAAAAAACAGCTGGACAACTTTTTAAAGATGCAGAAGAAGAAGCTGCATGGAAAAAATTTTCAGATGAAATGATCTGTAACTGGATACTCAATACGCTTGACGGTACGCAGACAAACAGGGGAACCGCCATGCTGATTCATAAAGGTATTGAAGAGGGACAAAATAAAGAGATACTGCAGAATGCCAGACAGTATCTGAATGACTATAAAACGGTAAGTACTGCAGCACAGAACAATGCAGTCGGCTTATGCAGCAAATATTTTTCCACAGCCGCTCCGCTCAGACTGTATTCTAAGGATGCGGTAAAGTAGCAGAAAGACCGCTTTCGCTTGCAATATGAGAAACATTTATATCAAGATCGTCGTGCGGTACCGTTTCCACTATCTGACAGTCAAAACAAAGCCCCACAAGTGCTGCCGGCTGATTTTTACCGGCTGACTTAACGTGGCCGATATATCGATCATAAAATCCTCTGCCTCTGCCCAGACGACAGCCGTCTTTTGAAAATGCAAGTCCGGGAACAACGATTACCGTTTTTGCAGGAAATTTCTGTACGGCAACGGCTTCTGCACACTCATCAGGTTCCAGTATACCGTATGCCCCGGATACGAGCTGATTACCGATAATACGGTTCCCGACCAGATAGTAAAAATCCATTTCATTCGTATTACTTATTATCCGCGGAACAGCTGTTTTTTTCCCGTCTGTAACAGCTTTTGCAATAAGCCGTCTTGTATTCACTTCCTGATCTGTTGAAACGAAAGTAAAAATTGTTTCTGCATTCCGATACAGGTCGGAAGCAAGAAACGCAGAAACCGCTGCAGCAGATGCAGCTTCTGCATTCTGTATATCTGCACAAAAAGATCTTATACGGGTACGCATCTCCATCCGCAGCGATTTTTTCAACTCAATGAGTTCTGGCTGTTCCATTACTACCTCCTGTCTTACGATTATTGCCGAATAATAATTCCTCGTACCGTGATTTCATAATTGTTACACAGTCTTCAAGCGTCGCCTGATGACGAACAATATCTTCTGCAAGCGCACGGCAGTTAGGTGCGCCGCACGAACCACAGTCAAGTCCGGGAAGTTGTTCAATAATATCCTCCATATTCTGCATCATTTTACGCGCTGTTGCAAAATCATCGCTGAGCTGCCGTGCAGGCCGCGGAGTTATCTGTCTGGTAAATGACAGTGCAGCAATGTCAGGAGCAGGTTCATCTATTAAATCTGCAAGAATCGGCGAAGCAGCATCTGCCCTGTCCTGCGATGCGTCTTCTGCAGCAAGTGTTGCAGCAAGTTCGCTGTTCCCTTTTATTCCCGGTGACGATTTATTCTGTGCTTCTTCCGCCGAACGGGGGCGTTCTCTTTCCGGCAGCTCCCGGGCTGCAAAATCTGCTGCCTGCACACGACGGTTACGAAGCCTGTTGCGCATCACAGCAAGCCCTTCACTGCTCGTCTTTATCAGCAGAGGACCGTTAATACAGCCACCGGGACATGCGTCAAGTTCAGCAAAGTCGTATGCGGCCAGCTGTCCGTCTTCAATTGACTCAAGTGTTTCGATTACCTGCTGAATGCCGCACGAAGTAATCCAGTTGAATTTCTCCGGATGGTCAAGAAAATGCGCGGCATATTCAGATTCACCTGATTCCCGGCCCCATGCAAGTCCGTCGGGAGCATCCGTATACCAGTCAGAAACTTCAGGTGCAGCAGCTCCGATATTAAGTGCCTTGAGTTCTTCCGCAATGTCGCTGACGTCTTTCTTTTCATCGCTGCGCATTTTTCTGAGCTCCGTAATAAGGGGAAGATACAGAGTCGCAAATGAAAAAGCACCGTCCATGTCAGTAAAATCATATCCCACAGGCGAACGGGCTACTGTAATCTTTGCCGAACACGGGGAAATAAGAAAAACGCCGATTTTTTCAGAAGGGCCTGATTTTGCCTCAAGTTCCTTACGTGCTCTGCGCGCGGTAAGTTCTACCGGAGGCAGCAGCGGAAGGATATTATCAAGCAGAGACGGAAAGCGTACTTCAATCAGTTTAATGATAGTAGGACACGACGATGAAATAAGCGGTTTAGGTAAATTCTTTCCGTGACTCAGCAGGTAAGATGTGGCACGGCTTATCTTGAGCGCATCTTCGGATACATCATATACGTCGGTAAAACCGAGCAACTTGAACGCATCGTGAATCTGTTGTTTTGAATAGTGCACATTAAACTGTCCGTATATCGACGGAGTAATAAGCGCGGCCCTGAGAGAATACGGTTTTAAATCATCTAAATCCGCTGTAAGAGAATACTTCGCTTTGTTGGGACAGTGACGTATACATTCACCACAGTCGATACAACGTTCCTCAAGGATATGCGCCTTACCGTTCCGGACACGGATTGCCTCCGCAGGACAGCCTGTGACGCAGATTGTACAGCCTTTGCACATATCTTCGTGAAGATGAACAGAGTGAAATTGTGACGCTGCTTGCTGTTCAGACATTCTGTGTTTTTATCTCCATTGTCACTTTCGTACCGACACCGACGGTACTGTCTATATGCATAAAATCAGAATTACGTTTCATATTCGGAAGCCCCATACCGGCGCCCCATCCGAGATCCCTGGCTTCAGCAGAAGCAGTCGAAAATCCCGGCTGCATTGCCAGCTCGATATCGGGAATCCCGGGACCGTGATCTTCCATAACTATGATAATCTTATCCTCGCCGATATCTACAGAAGCCTTTCCTCCGTGAGCATGTATTACCATGTTAATTTCAGCTTCAAACATTGCAATTGCAGTACGCTTTATAACCAGAACGGGAAGTCCCAGCTGCTGAAGTTTCTTTTTTATATCCTGTGAAGCTGTTCCCGCCTTTGAAAAATCCTCACCTGAGACGTCATATTCGTATGTCATCGTCTTATTCAGTTCCCCTTAAGTCCTGCAGCAAAAAGTTTCCCACAGGCGGGGAACATCGGCATATCCGTTTCAATAATAAACAGATTGTTCTCTTCCGCCAGATCGGTCATCTCCTGTGTCGGTTTTTTACCGCGAACAAAACAGATTCCGTCAAGATCAAGCAGACTGGCCGTACGAATCACCTGTATATTAACCAGACCTGTAAGCAGAAGCCCCCGGTCATGATAAAAAGCCATAACATCGCTCATCATATCTGATCCACATGCCGTGGCAATCTCTTTCTTCCTGAATGTCTCACCGCAGACAATCGAACCGTCTACAGCTGTTGCTATCTGTTCAACAGTCATATATTTGTGACTCCTTATGCATATATAATATCACAATTTCATCCATTGGGGGAAAAATAAAGAAAAGAAAAACAGAGTCGTAATGTTAAATAAAAAAAGCCAGGCTTTTTTACCTGACTTTTCTGTCGCCCGATGCAGGTTTTGAACCTGCGACACATGGATTAACAGTCCATTGCTCTACCAGCTGAGCTAATCGAGCTTACGTTGCAATTACGAACGTGAGAGTAATAATATAAAAAACAGGAAAAAAAGTCAATAGGGTTGTAATACAAACCCAGCACATCATTTATAAAACAAACTGGAACAATTTTTCGGATAAAAAAAGAAAAATGTGCTATAGTAATAATAACTTATGGATGAGTCATCAATAGATATTCTTACTCAATTCCAGCACCTCCAGCAGTCAGGAATGCTCGCTTCCCTTGAAGATTTAAAAAGGGAAAACAGGGAACTTAAACGCATTATTTCTGACATGCAGCTCCTTGTGTCGTATACAAACGTTGAGTCAATGCTCACATTTCTCATTACAAAATTCCTTGATTATTTTATTCCGCAGACACTTGTTTTTATTGTAAAACCGCCCCGTAATGATTCACTCAAACAGTATTACTTCCGGCGGCTGAAAAAAACAAGAGACTCTATAAATGAAAGTTGTTTTAATGAACTTAAAAATTTTTTCGATACTCATACCGATACATATCACAGCGGAGAAGCTGTCGCTTTTAAATCAATCGAAAAAGTATTTCCTTCAAATACATTTGATTCTGATTTTATCAGTCTGCATCCGAATCTGATTATTCCGCTTACGGGCATCGGCGGGGTATACGGTATTATCATTATGACGGACAAAATCGTCGGTAATGAATATACGGAAAACGAACTTGACTATATGCAGCGCATGTTTTCCATTTTTGCAATTACCATGCAGAATGAACTTCATTACGAAACTTCCATTACAGATCCAAAGACAGGATTGTTCACTTATGATTATTTCGTTAAACGTATTCAGGAAAAAATCGCTTCTGCGCGGCGGCATAATACAAATTCGGCGATGCTCATGCTCGACATCGATCATTTTAAACATTTTAATGATACATACGGACATCTTGCGGGAGACAAAGTTCTTGTTGCGCTCTCTCAGACACTGCAACGGATAGTCAGGGAAGAAGACTGCGTTGCCCGTTTCGGTGGTGAAGAATTTTCCATACTTTTATCCGATTGCGATCCTGATTCTCTTTTTCTTGTTGCCGAACGGATCCGTCGTACTGTTGCCGGCATAGAATTATACGAAAAAGACCAGAAGCTTCAGATAACAGTGAGTATCGGCGGTTGTATGATTGAAGCACTGAAAGGCGTTACACCAAAATATATATTCAAACGTTCCGATCAGGCACTCTATTTTTCAAAAGAAAACGGGAGAAACAGGTCAACTATATTCTCCATAGGATTACTTGATCGTGTTCTTATGGATATACAGTCCGGCGAATAAAACTTTTACTTATTTAAATAAAAAACAGAATCATCCCTTTTTACGATGTAAAGTCAGGATAATTCTGTATAGGAAAGCCTGTCTGCGGGCTATCAAGGAACGTCCGCAGACAGATAGTTTTTACTATTTTTCCAGAATGAACTCGACCCGCCGGTTTTTCCAGTTATTATCTTTATCCTGCCAGTCAGCGACAGGTTCTGTGCCGCCTTTTCCTTCTGTAGAAAGCCGGGACTCCCCAACCCCCTTACTGACAAGATACGATTTTACAAACTCCGCGCGTTTGAGAGACAACGGTATAAGAGCCGGTCCCCATCGTCTCGGATTATCCTGAGTTTCCTCAGCCTCATCATTTGTCGTACGATTTGCATGACCGACAACCGTAACTTTATAATCCTTGAATTTATTCAGAATTTCCGCAATACGTTTAAGAACACGCTCGTTCTTCTCTGCCTGCTCTGCCGTAACTCCATCTTTCTTTCCCGGTACGGTTTCCACTTTGAAATCGGCGTTATCGGAGCGGAAAATAATTGACGGAACAGCCATTTTAAGTACATTACCGTCACGGATCACAAGCACATCGACTGCAATAATACCGTTGACTGTCGATGACATGCCGAGACTGTCTTTTACCGTAAATGTCCACGGATAATCCATTGCAGACTGTACGCGTTCCGCCATACCGCCTGCGTCTTTCTGTGTATTACTTAAACCATCCCAGACGATACGGTTTGTAATAGCCGTAGTTCCGCCGGTCCTCCAGAATACACTTCCCTGCGGATCGTTTATAGTGAACGACCAGTTTGTAATTCTTCCCTTCGTTGAACCATTGAGCATAACGAATAAATCATCGTCCGTCCCGTCGTTATCAGGACTGAAATATTCAGGAGCGGTTTTTACACTGAGAACAGGAGGAGTTGCAGAACAGACGAACGGAGCAGACGATGCGGTAACTTTATTGCCCTTCTTGTAGACAATCTGCAGTCTTCCCGTGAATGTACCTTCTCCGGCTTTCCCTGACTGATCAAGACCATCCCATGTAATAGCCGCAGGAACATTCAGGCTGTCTTTTTCGGACCAGCTGCGTATTGAGGTCCCGTCTTCTCTGCATACATCGAAAATCCACGAAAGTATGCCGTCCGGAACAGTTGTCCTGATTGTAAACTTCTGAGAATCGAGTGCGTTATCACCGTTTGGAGAAATTCCCTCAAGGTCCGTCGTAACGTACGCTTTTACTTCACGGTTATCAAGAGTAATACCGTTGAGCGATGTGCTGAACGTATTCCCTGCTTCGTCGGTAGAACTGATAACTATTGAATATATACCGTCAGAAGCCGTATTACCTGATTCGTCGGCACCTGTCCAGTCAAAACCGGGTTTCCCGTCAGTCTGAACGGTACCATTCCAGGTAAACTTACGGATCACCGTACCCTTTGCATCTTTGACTTCAGCCGACCATAACTTTTCGGTTGTACAGTCTGTTACAGCTACTGGAATCGTATCCTGATTTCCATCTCCATCAGGAGAGAATGAAGACCATGGTATCCGGGCCGAAAGATACGGTGCCTTTGTATCAAGCGTAAACTGCTGCGTAGTTGCAGAGGCCGCAGAGTCATTTGCTGAAGTAATGTCGAGTGATGCAGTATACTGCCCGTCGGGGCAGATAATTCCAGTGTCATCTTTGCCATCCCAGACGAATGACGATGGAACAGTTCTGTTTTCACTTATTGTTTTAACGGCGGTTTTTGTTGCTGCCGAAAGGATCGTAAATGTATACTTTACTATTCCTCCGCTGCCCGCATGCGTCACAGGGGTAAACATAATCGTATCTTTACTTCTGTCACTGTTCGGCGAGAATGAGGTATCCTTCATGGCGAGCATAATTGTCGCTTCGGTTGTATCCAGACTAAACTGGTCTGACCGGATAACGCCTGTATTACCTGCAAGATCCGTTGCGGAAAGTTCGAACACATATGAACCGTTCGGAGCAAGCTTGTCATTGTCATCAAGACCGTCCCAGACGACAGAATCAGGAGGAAATTCTCCAAGAGAGAATTTTTTTACAACTTTCGACTCATCGTCAGCTGCATAAATTCTGCCGTTCCAAGCCTTAACAGCTGCAAGAGTTTTAGGAGTAAAGAACTGACTGATTGTAATCGTACTTTTAGAACCTGCCCCGAAAATTTTATCAGACACACGGACCTGAGCATCAGGCTTCGTCGTATCAAGCACAAAAACAGGAGAAAAAACAGGTACCGGTTCGAATCCGTTCAGATATTTTGCAACAACCTTCGCCTGATACCGTCCGTTGGCAAGAACACTGCCGTCGGGATCAGTTCCGTCAAATACGATTGTATCAGGCGGTATTTCCGACGATGAAGAGTCGTATGTACGGTAAACTTTTCCGCCTGCATCAACAATTGCAACACTCCATGATGTAAGTTTATTTCCACTGCCAGCCGCAGGCACCGGAATAGTTATATGTAATATAATAGAAGAAAGTTTACTATCCGATTTCGGCGAAAAATACTTGCTGCCGTCGATTGAAATATTTGTAGCAGGTTTTTCCGCTGAGAAAATAATATTCGTTATTGATGCATCAGCAGAAACGTTGCCTGCGCGGTCAGTTGCTTTTACTTCATAGGAATAGACGCCGTCGGCGACAGGAGTTCCCGAATCATTTGCACCGTTCCAGGTAAAATCAAGCGGCTCAGAATTTTTCCATATAAACCTGCGCACGACAGAACCGTCTGCTGCTTTGAAACTTCCAACCCATTCGTCTTCCTTTGAACCAGACTGTCTGATTCTGAACTCAGACTTGGCACCCTCTCCGAAAATACGGTCGGACGGCTGTTCGACCGTTATCTGAGGTGCAGAAGTGTCAACAACAACTTCATACTTGTCAGTCTTTCCGACATTACCATTATCGTCGGTCGCGGTAAAATAATACTGATAGGTTCCGTCGGGAGCTGTTTCACCATTATCCATGGCACCGTTCCATGTTACCGACGCAGGAATATCGACACCCTGTTTTGGTGTAATCAGTTGTTTGAAAAACGATTTGAATGTTATGTTCTCCGGTAATGAAACTTTGTTTCCTATTTTGCGGACAATCTTCCCGGAAGCATCTTCAATAATCAGACTCCATGATTCAACATAGCGTTTTTCATAAATTTTCAGGGGAATAACAAGTTCATCCTGAACACCGTCATTATTCGGAGATATAAATTCAGGTCCCCTCTCTGCAAAAAGAGGTACGGCAGACAACAGAAGGACTGCATTAAGTATTGTTAAAATCGTTTTTTTCATTTCTTGTCCCCCTCTCCGTTCCACAGTTCAATACGCGGCGGATCCGTATCCTGCATGCCAAGATTCATTCTGACTCCGAGCGAACATGCATTCACGGTCTGATACAGCTGCTGCCATGCTGCGCTTGTTGTCATTTCACTCTCCGACCAGCCGTTCTTTTCCAGATACTTGTTGTTTTTTGCACTGAAAGTAAACCGGTACCCGAGACTGATTGACGGCATATAGTCCGCATGCCCTGCGATTGATTCCCTGATGTTTACTTCCTCTGCTGCACGGAGATACAGCATGTCGTTGAAAGAAAGCTGCAGTCCTGTATCTATAATAAGATTTTGAAAGCCGGGGGCTGCAAAATCTAAAGAAGCACCACCTTTGAAATAACCGTTTGAAAAAAGAACAGCTGCAACACCTGTACGAAATGTTGCAATCTGCGGGAACGCCCCGGAATCATCATCAGCGATTATTCCGGGTAATGTCGTATTTCCGTAATTCTTTCCCAGATTGAGCATGGAAACACCTATCCGAAAATCTTTCATAAATCCCAGCTGCTGTTGCCGGTACAGCACGCCAATGCCGCCTCCGAGGGACCAGTCGCTGTTGCTTCCCCAGAAAACACCGCCGTTAATACCGACTCCCACACTCAAATGTTCAGAGACTTCCTTTGCAATGCCGATATTTGTACCAAGCGTATTTCCCGCATTCATTTCGTCAAACGGGAGAAAATCACCTTTTATGATTCCGCTTCCGACAAACCACTTCCAGGGGATGAGTATTCCCGTTCCGAATGCAGAACCATACATATTGTCCGGATCGGAAGAGGAAAAAAGCGCAGTATATCCTAAATCAAGTGTAATGCGCTGTTCATATGCTATAAGAGCCGGATTAAAAACGATCGAATCGGGACCGGCAGAAAAAAGTCCGCCTCCGGCGCTTGAAGAAGCGGATGTAAGCTGAGCAGGGCTCGTAAGTCTGTCCAAACTCTCTCCGCTCACCGGCGGATTATAGGCAAACAATACAGCCGATGCAAATACAGAAACTGCACCTGCTATAATTTTTTTTACCATTGTTCATAGCCTCCGTTATACGTAATTTTATTCTATTATAATAAATAATACCCATTTAATCCATCAATAGTTACAGTAATTACCGCTGTAAACAATTTGACGTTAAAAGCAGAATAACATACAATAGAGTGCATGAAAATGTTTACATTCAAAGGCGGCATTTATCCGCCTGAACATAAGGAACTTTCCCGTGACTTCCAAATCACAGATGCGTTTCCTTCCTCTAAAACAGTGACCATTCCGGTTACTATGGGCGGTGCACCGAATGAATGTGTTGTAAAAGTCGGCGACCGCGTCGTCAAAGGACAGATAATAGCGCAGTCTGATAAATACATGTCAGCACCTGTCCATGCATCAGTCACCGGTACAGTAAAAAAAATTGAACCGCATATGGTTACCGGTAATACAGAATCCCCCTGTATAACGATTGTATCAGACGGTTCTGACGAAACGGCATATATGACTCCGCTGGATCCGTTCTCCTGTGATGTAAAAGACGCGCTCAAACGCATAAAAGATGCAGGGATAGTCGGTATGGGAGGAGCTTCTTTTCCGACTCATGTAAAACTTAATCCGCCTGCAGGTACAGAAATAGAATATGTCATTCTCAATGCCGCTGAATGTGAACCATATCTTACTATAGATTACCGCACCCTGAAAGAAGATGCTGATAAAGTTATCGACGGACTTGCAATTGAGCTTCGTCTTATGGGGGCGCATGGTATCATTGCGCTTGAAAGCAATAAAGCCGATCTTCTCGGTGTACTCAATGACGCTATATCCAAAACCGGCTACGGCGATGATATGGAAGTCAGGATCGTAAAAACGAAGTATCCGCAGGGATGTGAAAAAAACCTTACACTGGCACTGCTTGGCCGTGAAATCCCTGCCGGGGGGCTTCCCGCTGCAGCAGGCTGTCTTATCTCCAATGTAGGGACGGTCTGTGCAATTTCTGATGCGTTCCGTTTGGGCAAACCGCTCATTGAACGTCCACTTACTATAAGCGGAGGCGCATGCGAAACACCTAAAAACATACGAGTTCCAGTCGGGACAAATGTCGGTGATCTTATTCCTGAAGTTATCCAGCTCAAACGGGGAGAAGTTGCTAAAATCATTTCCGGCGGACCGATGATGGGATTCGCCATGACGAATGCAATGTTTCCGATTACAAAGGGAACAAGCGGTGTACTTTTTCTTACAAAAAAAGAAACATATATAGTAGATGAATCGCCGTGTATCGGCTGTGCGTCATGTATCAGAGCATGCCCGATGAAACTTGCGCCGGTTATGATGGCCCGCACTATCAGAACGAGCGACTTTGAACAGGCGAAAAAATACGGACTTATGGACTGCATTGAATGCGGCTCCTGTTCGTACGTCTGTCCTGCTCATATCAGGCTCGTACAGCGTTTCCGTTACGGAAAAAATGTCGTGCGCACCCGTACTGCAGAGGCGAAGGCTAAAGCGGCGGCAGCTGCATCAACCGGAGGTACAAAATAATGGCTGAATCAGATAAAAATGAAATATACCTGTCGCCGTCCCCGCATTTTGCAAACGGTGTCACAACACAAAAAATCATGAGTGTGGTCATTATCGCACTTCTCCCCGAATGTGTGTACGGTGTCGTTATATTCGGTATACGTGCACTTATTACAATACTTGTATCTGTTGCAGGAGCCGTCTGTTTTGAAGCGCTTTTTCAGAAACTTACAAAACACGACATTACCGTAAGCGACTGTTCTGCTGCCATTACCGGTATTCTTCTTGCGCTTGTTCTACCACCTACAACACCTGTCTGGCAGGTTCTTCTCGGAGACGCATTTGCCGTTATTGTCGCTAAAGGATTCTTCGGCGGACTCGGAGCAAATGTATGGAATCCGGCACTTACCGGACGTGCTTTTCTTTTCGTCAGCTTTCCTGCAGCGCTGGGAGCCTCATGGCTTGATCCGGCTACGGACGCAGTAAGCAGTGCAACAGTTCTGTCGCAGATAAAGGAAGGTTCATTCATTGCAGATTCAGGTACGTACCTTCAGTATTTTCTGGGAAACAGAGCCGGATGTATCGGCGAAACAAGTATTCTGCTGATTCTTATTTCATTTGCGTTTCTCACACTTACGCGTATTATCGACTGGCGCGCTCCGCTCACAATGGTCGCAACTGTGGCACTTCTTACCTGGGCAACAGGCGGCGATGTACTCATGGCGATGCTTGCCGGAGGACTGCTGTTCGGCGCAACCTTTATGGTCACAGATTATGCGACTGCACCGGTAACCGGACCGGGACGACTAGTTTTTGGAGCCGGATGCGGACTGATTACGTTTCTGATCCGCAAATTCGGCGGATATCCGGAAGGTGTCATGTTCTCTATTCTCATTATGAACTCTCTCTCTGCATTTCTTAATAAACTTACAGTTACAAAATACGGCTACGGACGCCGGGCAAAAAAACCGGTACAGGCCCGCAAAACAGTAACATCGTTCGACGTCAAAAACGCAGAAAAGGAGGCGTCAAAATGAAACAGACGATTAAGCTCGGTTTTACACTTGCAGCGTTCGCCGTCATTTCATGCTTTCTTCTCGCGCTTGTAAACAGTATAACGGCTCCTGTTATAGAACAGCACCAGATTGAAAAGGCAAATGCCGGTATGAAATCAGTTTTTCCCGACGCCGATTCATTTGAACAGGTAACTGATTACAAACCGAGCACTGATTCTGCTGTCTCGATTGTAAAAATGTATCTTGCAAAGAAAAACGGCACTGTCACAGGTGCGGTTGCGCAGGTTTCCGGACCGACGTACGATCATGCAACAATTCTTGTCGGTCTTGATCTGAATCGTACTGTGACAGGCATGCAGTTCCTTGAACTTACCGATTCTCCGGGATTCGGCCTCAAAGCAAACGATCCGTCATATAAAACAAAAGACGGCACGACGTTTTACGACCAGTTCAAGGGAAAAAATGCAAACGACGGGTTTACGGTAAATAAAACATTTGAAGCAGTTTCCGGTGCAACAATCACCAGTAAGGGTGTTGCAAAGCTGCTCTCACAGGGAACTTACAGTGCCGGTGAATATCTGGCCGAAAAATACGGCGGCTCAGGTTCATCAGGAGAAGCTCCAATAGCAGCGGAACAGCCTGTTCTTTTTTCATTTGACGATGCTGTAAAAGATATATGCAGTACCTTCGATGCATACAAAGGACTTACGACCTCGGAAGACGTCACTCATGATGCTTCATATTATCCGCATAAGATGGTGGTCGACCGTGAATCGCTCATAAAAGACAGCAGCGGAAAGACTGTCGCAGCTGCAGTTGAAGTCAGCGGGCAGACGTACAGTGAAAACGGCGGTTCAGTTATTGCCGTTGTCGACATGAACCGGATTATTCTTGGGGCGCGTATTGTCCGTATTCAGGACTCGCCTAATCTCGGCATGAATACGGCCACTCCGTCTTTCTACAACCAGTTCTCGTCAAAATCTGCAGACCAGAATCTGCGTCCGGGAACAGATTATGACGTCGTCTCAGGTGCGTCCATTTCAAGCGACTGCGTTGCCGACATGGTAAAAGTCGCCGCTTATGAAGCCGCCGGTATTATGGAAAAACACGGGGGCAGACCAGCTCCTGATGGCAGCGCGGAATACACGCTCAATGAACATTATCAGGAGGAATAGGTTATGGAAAGAACTAACAGACTTGCTGTATTTCTGAACGGACTGGTAAAGGAAAATCCGCTTCTCATACTTTCAATAGGACTGTGTTCATCGCTTGCGGTAACTACAAACGTATTCAACGGTATAGGAATGGGACTTGCAATGACATTTGTCCTTATCATGAGTGAACTGATAATCAGTTTGTTCAGAAGACAGATACCGGAAGATATCCGGCTCCCTATTTTCATCATTATTATCGCAGCTTTTACAACAATCGTGCAGCTGCTTCTTAACGCTTACATTCCGGCATTATCGGAAGCACTCGGTGTATTTCTGCCGCTCATCGTCGTCAACTGCATTATTATGGGCCGTGTCGAATCATATGCTTCAAAAAACACCGTATTAGATTCCGTACTTGATGCAATTGGAATGGGATTAGGCTATACATGGGTACTCTTTATTATATCGCTCGTACGGGAACTGCTGGGGAATGGTACATTTTTTGGTATACACGTGCTGCCCGAAACATACACGATCGGTTTCTTTTCGCGGGCACCGGGCGGATTCTTCGTGTTCGGTCTGCTTACTGCAATTACCGTTGGGATAAGTAAAAAAGCAGCAGCTAAAAAAGGAGACACAAAATGAATCTGTACCTGAGTATATTTCTTAAGTCGATGCTTGTAGACAACGTCGTTCTCATCCAGTACCTTGCAATCTGTCCGTTTATCGGTATGACGAGCGATACGGGGAAAGCGACCGGTATGAGCATAGCAACGACTTTCGTCATTATTCTTGCAACGGCGGTTACCTATCCGATTTTTTACGGAATAATGGTGCCGTTGAAACTCGAATTTCTTGAAACCCTTATTTTTATTCTTGTTATTGCCGCACTCGTGCAGCTTGTAGAATTCTATCTTAAAAAATCAATTCCGGGACTGTACAGCGCTATGGGCGTATATCTTGCACTTATTACAACAAACTGTGCCGTACTCGGCACGACGCTCAACTGCATCAGTAAAAATTACAACTACGTTCAGTCGCTTATCTATGCAGCAGGAACAGCATGCGGATTTCTCATCGCTATGATAGTTATGTCGGGAGTAAGGGAACGCATAAAAAGTTCGACCATTCCGAAATTTCTTCAGGGCAAACCGATTTTGTTCATCACGGCAGGTCTTCTGTCGCTGTCGTTCTTAGGATTCAGCGGACTGATTAAATAGCAGATAGGAGTTTTTATGACTACGGTTATTATTGCTGTAATAGTTTCATTTATACTTGCATTTATTATAGGAATATTGCTTGGTTTCTTCAAAAAAATCTTTGCAGTTCCTGTCGATGCAAAGGCAAAAATGGTCCGCGATGTGCTTCCCGGAGCAAACTGCGGGGCCTGCGGATATCCGGGATGTGACGGTTTTGCTGCTGCCTGCGCGGCAGGTCAGGCACCGGCAGACGGATGTGCAGCAGGCGGTGTAAAAACCGCACAGGCGGTTGCAAAAGTTCTCGGAGTCAAAGTAGACGCAGAAGACCATGTTGTTGTACTCGCCTGCCGGGGCTGCAAAGACAACTGTGTTCCGCGAGGTTTTTATAACGGTGTAAAAAGCTGTGCAGCAGCCCATCAGGCTGTAAACGGAACAAAAATGTGTCAGTGGGGCTGCGTCGGATTCGGTGACTGCGTCGAAGCCTGTAAATTTGACGCGTTGTCGATGGGAGACGACGGGCTTCCGCACGTAAATACACAAAAGTGTACAGGATGCGGTATGTGTATAAAAACGTGTCCGATGCACCTGTTTTTTAAGGTACCTGTCTCTCGCAAGGGAGCTGTGGCCCTTTGCTCCAACCGTAATGAAAATAAGGCTATGGTCCTCAAAACATGTAAAGCAGGATGTATTAAGTGCGGAAAATGTGAACGGAACTGTGAAAAAGGTGCAATAAAAGTAACAAACGGAATTCCGGTTGTCAATTACGCACTCTGTAACAGCTGCGGAAAATGTGTTGAAGGATGTCCGACTCATGTTCTTGCTCTAGTTGAGAATATCATATAATATGGAGCTATGGGCAGGACAGAATCATTAGGCGGCGGTTTCTTTCAGAATCTCTTTGCTTCGATTTTCGGGTCAAAAGATCCTGAAGCCGAAAAAAAGCGG